>CAINXC010000307.1 GCA_903854655.1 uncultured Verrucomicrobiota bacterium
ATATGCGCCAGGCCGCACAGCGCAGTTTCGAAGGCTTGCATGAAGCCGTTGTCAACGCATTGGACAGTTTCTCAGCCGCCCAATGTGCGAACTATTTTCGGCATGCCAACTATGCGACAAATTAAATAGAAAACGCTCTAGATTCATTTCCTCGCCGTCTCGAGCCCAACTGGCGCAGACCGTTTTTCGCTGCCTGCTGGTGCTCTCTCTAGTCCTCGGACTTTTGGATCTGATGATGGCTCGTTTTGGCCCGCTGCGCGGGACATCGGTCGATCTCTATCTTTACATGGGCATCGACTATGGCACCCGGAATGGCGTGGCCGCGATGCACCTGTATGCGTTTCTCGGCTTCGCAATCATGTGGTTCGCTTTGCCACGAATACCGTCGCAGTACCCAAAATTGAGCGTCGTTGCGCTCCTATTGCTCCTCTTCGATGCAGCGATGCCCGGCTAGGTGTCCCCCGGCCCTCACTCATACCGAAGCGCATCAATTGGGTCCAGTTTCGCGGCCTTGCGGGCGGGGTAGAAGCCGAAGAACACGCCGATGGCAAAGCTGACACTGAAGGCGAGAACGATGGAACCGGGAGAGACGATGGCCTGGAAGTCGGCAAACATGCCCACAAGTTTGGACAGCCCAATGCCGGAGAGTACGCCGATGGTGCCGCCCAAGAGGCTGAGGGTGATGGCTTCGATGAGGAACTGCGTGAGAATGTCGCTGGCCTGCGCGCCGACGGCGACACGGATGCCAATCTCGCGGGTGCGCTCGGTGACACTGACGAGCATGATGTTCATGATGCCAATGCCGCCGACGAGGAGGGACATGCCTGCGATGGCCCCGAGCATCATGGTGATGATTTCGGAGATGGAGCCCACCGTGTCGGCGATCTCCTTCTGGTTGAGGATGTTGAAATCATTGTCACGCCCTTCGGACAGGCGGTGGCGCTGGCGCAGCAGGTTGGTGATCTGCTGCTGAGCGGAGTCCATGCGGTCGGCGCTGGCGACCTGAATGTTGATCATTCGCAGGTACTTGTCGCCGGTGAGACGCTTCATCACCGTGGTGTAAGGAATGATCAGTCGGTCATCCTGGTTCTGGCCGCCCATGCCTGCGCCTTTGCTGGCAAGCACACCGATGATGACAAAGGGCATGTTTTGCACACGCACCGTCTGGCCCATGGGATCGAGCGGGCCGAAAAGCTCGCGCGCGGTCTTGGTGCCAATGATGGCGACTTTGGCGGAGCTGCGCACCTCGCGATCCGTGAACATGGAGCCCTCGGACAGTTTCCAGTCGCGGATTTTGAGATAGTCGGGCGACTCACCGGCGACCGTGGTGGACCAGTTGCGCCCATTGGCAATGGCCTGCCCGGTGGTGGTAATCTCCGGGCTGGTGGCGACGATGTCCACGATCTCCGTGCTCAGCGCCCTGGCATCGGCCAGGGTGAGGGCGCTGGCGCTGCCCAAGCCCGAATTGACGCCTCCGGAATGGCGGTTGCCCGCAAAGATGAGCAGAAGGTTCTGCCCGAGCGCGGCGACCTGGCCTTCAATGCGGGCTTGCGCGCCATTGCCCACCGCAACCATGGCGACGACGGAGGCGACGCCGATGATGATGCCCAGCGCGGTCAGGATCGAGCGCAGCTTATTCCGCCGTAGCGAGCGCAGCGCGATCATCGCTGTTAGCAGCGGGCGCAGGAACACTGCTTGAAGCAGGATCTTCATGGCTTGGCGAGATCGGCCTTCTTCTCGGCCTCGTTAAGTGCGGCGCGTTCACTGTCCGCCAGGCGGCGCTCATTGTTGAGCTTGTCGCTGAGCACTTCGCCATCGCGCATGACGACAATACGTTTGCAGTAGGAGGCGATGTCCAGTTCGTGCGTCACCATGACGATGGTGATGCCGGAGTCGTTGAGCTCCTGGAAAAAGCCCATGATTTCGATGCTGGTGCGGCTGTCGAGGTTGCCCGTGGGTTCGTCGGCAAGCACCAGTTCCGGCTCATTGACCAGGGCGCGGGCAATGGCGATGCGCTGCTGCTGGCCGCCGGAAAGCTGGCTGGGATGGTGGCCCAGACGGTCGCCGAGACCGACCTTTTGCAGGGCCACGGTGGCGCGTGCGCGCTGTTCGCGCAGGCGGATCAGCGGCTTGCTATAAAACAACGGGAGCTCCACGTTTTCCAAAGCCGAGGTGCGGGCCAGCAGGTTGAAGCTCTGGAACACGAAGCCGAGCTTGCGGTTGCGCAGGGTGGCAAGCTGCCCGCGGCTGAGTCCGGAGACGTTAACATCATCGAGCAGGTAACTTCCCGAAGTGGGCCGGTCGAGGCAGCCGAGGATGTTCATGAGCGTCGATTTCCCTGAACCACTGGCACCCATGACCGCCACGAATTCGCCCCGCTGGATGTCGAGCGAGACGCGCCGCACGGCGTGAACCTCCACCTCGCCCGTGCGATAGACTTTCGCCACATCGCGGAGCTGGATGACGGGCTGCGTGGCGGGCATGTTCATCAGTGTGAGGGCGGGCCGCCGAACATTCCTGACTTCTTCTCGGCAATGGCGCTGATGACGACACGGTCACCATCGGCCACTCCCTCCAGGATTTCTGAATCCACGCCATCAGTGATGCCCGCCTTGACGACGATGGGTGTCAGTGTGGCGCCGTCGGCACCGAGCCGGAAGGCGAGGCGCTGGCTGCGTTGAAGTTTTGCCGGGACCGGGTGCTCGAACTTGGAGCCATCCGGCGGTGTAAAGCGCAGTCCTGTGTTAGGCACCTTGGTCACGTTCTTGCGTTCCGACACCAGGATGGAGACGTTCGCAGTCATGCCGGGGAAGAGCTTTTGTTCGGGATTGTCCACGTCAATGACAGTCTCGTAGGTGACCACATTCTGGGTGGTGGTGGGTGCCTTGCGCACCTGCACCACCTTGCCATGGAAGACCTCGTCCGGGAAGGCGTCCACGTAGAAGTCCACGGTTTGTCCGTCCTTGACCTGGCCGATGTCCGCCTCTGAGACGGCGGCGATGATGTGCATCTTGGTGATGTCCTGGGCGATGGTGAAGAGCACGGGCGTGGTCATGACGGCGGCCACCGTCTGGCCTGCATCGACTTTGCGTGAGATGACGATGCCGTCCACAGGAGCGGTGATTTTGCAGTAGCTGAGATCCACCTTCGTCTTGTCCAGCGCGGCCTGCTTGATGGAGACCGCAGCTTCTGCCTGGGCCAGCTCGGCGACCGCCTGGTCCAGATCCAGCTCGGTGGCGGCGCGCTGAGGAACCAGGACCTTTTTTCGCTGGAGGTTTTGTCGTTTGAGAGTGGCTTCGGCCTGGGCGCTGGCCAGATCTCCCTCGGCCTGGCGCATCGCTGCCATGTAGGTGGACGGGTCGATTTCCGCGACCAGCTGCCCTTTCTTCACCGGCGAGTTGAAGTCGGCGTTCAAGGCGGAGATTTTGCCGGAGACCTGGCTGCCCACATCGACGCTTACCACGGCGCTGAGCAGCCCCGTGGCGGCGACGTATTGGACGAGGTCACCCCGCGTTACCTTGGTAGTGTCGTATTTGAAGGTCGCCGGGGTGTTCTGCCCGCAGCCGGTGATCAGGCCACCAAGGGCGAGGCAAAGAAGAGGGAGAGAGCGTTTCATGGGCCGAAGAAAGAGGGCGGGGTGTTACTTCCAGCCGCCGCCGAGCGCTTTGTAGAGGGTAACATGGTTGGACAGGCTTTCGAATCGTGTCTCGATGAGCGTGCGCTGGGCGCCGTAGAGATCCTGCTGGGCCGAGAGGACGTTCAGATAGAGGTCCACCCCCTGGCGGAAACGTGCCTCAGCGAGGGCGTAGCGTCTTTGCTGGGCATTGACCAAGGCTTCCTGCGCCTCGACCTGCCGCACATAAATAGGTCGCGCCACCAGCGAGTCGGCCACTTCGCGAAAAGCGGTCTGAATCGCCTTTTCATAGTTGGCGACCTCAATGCGGCTTGTGATCTTCGCGACGTCCAGATTTGCCCGGGTGAGTCCACCGGTGAAGATAGGCACGGAGACCTGCGGCGAAAAGCTCCACGTGCCAGTGTTTTGGCCGAACAGCTTGGACAGCTCCATGCTGGTGCTGCCAGTGGAACCCGTGAGTGATATGGTAGGGAAGAAGGCGGCCCGCGCGGCACCGATGTTGGCGTTCGCGGCTTTAAGTGAGTGCTCGGCCTGCAGGATGTCAGGGCGGCGCTGCAACAAGTCCGAGGGCAGCCCGGCAGGGATGCCACTCATCACATTGCCAGCACTGAGGGCGCGCGCGGCGGGCAGTTGCGGAGGAAGCGGCCGCCCCACCAGCAGCACGAGCTGATTCTCCGCCTGCGCCACCTGGCGTTCATAGGTGAGCACATTCACGCGCGCCGTCAGCACCTGCGCCTCGGCTGTCCGCAAGTCCAGTTCGGTAGTCGTGCCGGCGTCGAAGGTGCTCTTGTTGAGCCCATACAGTTGTTGCACCGATTTGAGGGTCTGCCGCGCAAGCTGCAACTGCTCGGCCAGCTGGCGCAGCGTAAAGTATTGAGTGGCCACCTGAGCCACGAGAGAAATTTGGGCGCTGCGCCGGCCTTCCTCAGTGGCGAGGTATTTCTCCAGGGCCTGGGCGTTAAGACTGCGGACCCGTCCAAAGAAATCCACTTCGTAAGCGGTGCTGCCGATGCTGGCGCTCCACTGGGTGGTCACCGGGCTGCCTTCCCCACTCCTCCCTGCCGGATATAGCTGCCGGCCGCTTGGATGGTGGGAAAGAATCCGGCGCGTGCGATGCGATACTGGGCGCGGCTTTGCTCCACATTGAGCATGGCCACGCGCAGATCGCGATTGTCCTCGAGCGCCAGCTCAATGAGCTTCTTCAGCCGGGCATCGGCAAAGAACTCGCGCCAGGCAATCTCGGACGAGGCCTTGGCACCCGTGGCTGCCGAACCTCCTGGGTACCGGGCGCCGATCGGTGCTCCCGGACGTTCGTAGTGCGGAATCAGCGTGCAGCCCCCAAGCCCCAGAGACAGGCATAACAAGAGTGGAACAATCCGCGTCATAGGTGGGAAGGCATTCATCATAGGGCGGCAGCGGCCCTCATCCCCGCCGCTGCAAAGGTGATGAAGCGTTGGATGAAACCTTCAATATCAGGCCGCAGATGTGCGGGGTCGAGCCCTGGTGGTATGGGCATCGATTCGAAGCGCGTCCAACGCTCTAGACCGTGATGCAGCGCGCCAAACAGAAAGGTCATCCGCCAGAACAGTTCCTCCTTCACCAGCCCGGGCACTGCCCGCAGAATCGCGGCGTCAAAGCGCTTGATGATTTCATCGAACTCCCCCGACATGAACGTTTTTAATTCCTCGTTGGACTCCTGGAAGCTGCGGCTGATCAATCGCATGAACTCATCGGTGCGCCGCTTGCCGCTGGTCTCGTCTTCCACCGTGGGGCGGATCAAGGCCCGCAGGATTTCCTCCAGGGAAGGCACGATCTGCGTGGCCTCCAGCTCATCCAGCCCCGCCAGCCGTTGCTGGTTCAGCGGCCGCAACCGGCGGGCAAAGACTTCCAGAATTAGCAGGTCCTTGGAGCGGAAGTGGTAATTGACCGCCCCAAGATTCGCCCCGGCGGCCTTGGTGATGTCCCGCACTGAGGTCGATTCGACGCCTCGCTCAGCGAAAAGCGACTCCGCTGCATCCAGCAGCGCCTCGCGTGTTGTCGAGGAGGGTGAGCCCGCATCTGACCTGTTCATACGTTAGTATGATACGAATGTATGAATGGGGCAAGCAGTTTTTCCCTGCTCCCTCCCTGGACCATCCGGCACTAGCCCGATGCTGGGATAGGACTGACCATTTTCACCTGCGTTGGATCACGCGGCTTTGGTCTTGGGTCGTGCCAGCGATCACGTGGAGGGGGTGCTTTTGCATCCAGCCACTGGCCAAGTCGCATACGCAGCGCGGTCAGGGATTGATGTGTTTCAGCTCCAAATTGGGCCTTGCCCGCGTCGGCCTCGCTCTTCTTCACGGTGATGGCACTCAGGCCAGGTTCGCTCAAGACGGCGGCACCGACGCTTTGGCGCGACTCACCGGAAAGAGCCGAGAAGAGGGTGAGGTACTCGACGAGTTGCTGGCCGGCGCGGAAGGTCTTTAGGCGCAGGCTTGGGACGGGGCCGTTTTTGGTCGGGTAAAAGAGCGAGAGTTCATCCGCCTTCTGCCAGGAGGCGGGTTTGCCCACGGTCTGCCACGGCACCACACCATCCGCGCCGAGCGCCCAGGCCTCGACGCACCAAGCGGCGTTGCTCACGTTCGGCGTGCCAATGGCGTTTGAGCTGCCATACATGTAAACCAGATTGCCCAAACGCTGCGCGCGCTCGGCGACCCGGTCGCCATAAACGCGCAGCGAGCCGCTGATGACTTCAACGCTGGTGACACCGTCCAGGAGATCGCGCTGCCACTGTGGGCGCGAGATGTCGGCGCGAAAGGTGAGCCGCGGTCCGGGATGCGAGGCAACCCCTTTCCAGAACTCGATGCCGTAGCGGCGCAGGGCCCAGAAGTCCTGGGTGTTGGAGGGTTCATCCAGAATCCATGCGGCGGTGCATACCTCCCAGCCAGCCGCCTTGAATGAGACTTTGTTGTTGAGATAAAACTCGAACATCGGCTCCGACCAGCCTTTGTCGCTGAGGTGCTGCGCAATGCGCGACGCGGCATCGCGGAACTGCGGCCAATAAGCATCATCGTAAGCGGATTCGATCCAGTAGCCGCCCTTGAAATGCTGGTCATGATTCATCGGCCAGTTCTCGTTGAGCATGAGGTAGAAGCTCTCGATGGGCACGCCGCCACGCGGCAGGTCCTTGAAGGCCGAGCCATCCAGCAACGGGCCATACTTCGCATCCCAGGCGCTCCAATCCCAGGCGCCATCGCCCTTGATGGCAGGCCCGGCATCAATCCGGCCGGTCCAATGATAGGGCAGGCAGTTCAGCGTGGTACGATGCTCGTGCGCAAGCCGGTAGTAGTCGAGCTCGCGCCCCGGCAGGCTGTAGCAGTTCATCTGCGGGATGAAAGACAGGCGATCCGGCAAGGTGAAGTTCCAAACGGTGAGCGAGCACGGCAGCCTCTGTGATCCCACCACAAGCCAGCCCTCGATTCTGCCACTGGCTGCTTCTTTGGGGACATGCAGCTCAATGCATGTGGAGGCTCCTTCTGATGCCGGGGCATCTTGGAACCCAACTGGCACAAGCGGATCGGCGTGGCCTTCGACCAATGGCATCGTGAACATCTTCGTCTTCACGCCGGCCAGCTCCATGGCCGCCGCTCCCGACGCCACCGTAAAGCTTATGGTCTCTCCTTTCGCCGCGAAGAATTCCAGCGAGGACAACGGTTCGCCAAATTCATCCCGGCATTCGATGGGCAGCGTTTGGGTCTTCGTGGCTGCGACGAGGGGAGGCAGGGTTGCGGACTTCACGACGGCCTTCGCGAGCGGCCGCGCCGGAGCTGCCTTCGCAGCGCCGTCTTCGAGCCACAACATGAAGTAAGGGCGGGTACTGCGCTTGCCCTCCTTGCTGGAAACGTAGCGGTTGGGAAAAGGACGATAGACAAAGCGCTTGCCATCGCGGCTGTATTCGCTGCCCACATCGTCCATCACCGCAAAGCCGAAGCTCTGGCCATCGATGCGCGCTTGCGCGACGGCGGGATCCACGGCGATGGTTTGCCAGCTGCCTGCGTCGCGTGGTGTCGCGTCGGCGAAGCCCCAAAGCGACCCGCCCGCGCTGTTGATGACGCTGGTGATGTCGGGCTGGTTGTTGCCCCAGCGCTTCTCGCCAGTGCGCGCCCAGGCGAAACTGCTCGCTCCGGCTGTCTTCTTGTAGCCGGTGCCATCGCCTTCAACCCACTCGTCGGTGATGGTGGAGACGGTCACGCGTCCCAGGGACTCATTGCCTTCGCCGTGCAGATGAAGCTCGGCCTTGATCACGCGTTTGCCTTTGAGGCCGGAAGTGTCGATGTCAATCAATGCCAGCTCCTGCACGCCCTTGAGCTTAACCCTGGGCGACGCCCCGTTGTTGCCTTCGACCTCGGTCGGATAAGCCGAGACCCAGGTATCGCGCGACACCTCGACACGAAACGGCTCAGAGCCGACGACCACCGAGCTCAGCAAGAACAGGAACGCGAGCGTCTTCATCCAAGTGAGAGGACTGAGGACAAAAGAACACATCACCACGCTACTCCAGCATCGCCTGCAGCAGCGGCAGCATTTCGAAGTAGAGGGTGGTGCCGCCGAGGCGGCCCATCTGCTCAGCGATCAGATCGCCATCGTCGCTGAGATCCGCCGGCTGCACATCGTCGCGCTGATGATGTTTGTGTTCCATTTTGGCGTGCACGAAGCAGGATTTTGGATCGCGGCGGATCGAAATGGACACGCCGGGACCGCTGAGCTCAAGCGCCTGCAACGGGCACTTGCCGTTGTGGGCCTCCGTGACTGACACCTCGATGGCGGTGCCGCCATCGCGCTCGAAGCGCAGCCCCTCACCAGCGGCGAGACGGCATTTCAGCTGGGTGCCAATCCACGCCGCCAGCATGAGCGCGCTCATGCGGTGCCCCGCCCCATGGGTCACAGCCAGATGGTTTAGCTTCGGCAATTCTGCCCGTACCATGGCATGATGACAGGAGCTGGCGAGCGCCATCCGCATGAAGTGCGATCGCATCCAGCTCAGATCGCTCAAGTCAAAGCGCGAGGTGCGGTTGTTCCGTGCCGCCAGCACGCCACGCAGCGAGCAGGCCGGGTCAGCCCACTGGCTGCTGTCGATGATCAAGGCGTCGATCACACTGTAGAAGCGCTCATCGAGCCGCTTCGTCAGCTCCCCCTGCCACCAGACCGTCAGTGGAAGATCGGAATCCAGGTGGGCGAAGACAAAGTTGCGAATCGAATCCGCCGTGCCGCCTTCCATCACCAGTGAAATCTGCTCGCAGCAAACCGAGCGCTTGCCGTCATAGAGCTGGCAGTGGGCGGTGACCCAGGCGCGTGCGGAGGGTTTCGAAGCGTTCGGGGCATTGACAATGAGCAGCGAACGGCAGGAGTGCTGCATCGTGATCTCCCCGAGCAGCTGGGTATTGCGCTCCAGGGAGCCCGCGTCCTCGCTGTAAATCGCCACATTCATCAGGGAGGCGCGGGTCTTGCTTGTGTCGTCATCGGCCCAAAGTTCGCGCAGGGCCTGATCCACCCGGTTCAAGGGCACTTCCTGGCCGAGGACGGTGGTATCTAAAACAGGTTCGTTGGTGGCTGTCATGCGTACACTGTAGCGGAAAAGCCCTGACCGCCAAACCTTCGTTGCAATGCAGGAAGGTTTGACCTTTGGTCCCCTGTTATTACTTTCATCACCATGCGCTCCACTCTGCTGCTCATTCTTTGCCTGGGCTTCGCCATGTCGAGCCCTGCTCAAACCCGCCAGCTCACCGGCCCTCAGTACATTGCCGGGGCGAAGGCCGCCAGACCCAAGAGCGGCGTGTACATCCGGGCGCGGTTGGTACAGGGCAAGGAGGTGATGCAGATCCAGATCAAGCGCCGCAGCCTGCCCAATGGCACCAGCGATCAGCTCCTGCAGGTGATTTATCCCAAAGAGCGCAAAGGCGAATCTTTGCTCCTGCATGTGAGCGGCGGCGGCTTCACCGGCGGCTTCCTCAAACCCGGAGGTTCCATGCGCAAGCTCACCAGCGCGGATCGCGGGCTCGGTGTTTTTGGCACCGATCTCACCATTGAGGACGTGGTCGCCAACTTCCTTGACTGGAAGCACCAGGACATCATCGGGCACGAGAATGTGGGTTCGGTGCCCTGTGCCGTAATCGAATCCAAGCCCGACCGCACCGGATCAGCCAAGGGTCCGAGCAAAGCCTTGAGCTGGATCGACGAGAGGCGCTACGTGCCGATGCGCGTGCAGGTTTTTGACGGCGGTGACAAACCTGCTCGCGTGGTGGACACCGAGAAAGTGATGCAGACATCCAATGGCTTCTACCTGCCCATTTCACTTGTGGTGACCACGTCAGCATCCGGCTCCCAGACCAAGGTCGATGGTTCCAGCAGCAAAGCCGACATCCCATACGTGGACGCGGATTTTACCGAGCAGGCCATGCAGCAGGTCACGCCGCCGCCGAGCGCCCCGTGATTACTTCAGCAGGCTGATGGGCAGCTCCGCCAATTCGGTCTTGCTGAGCTGGCCATCGCCGTTGGCATCGAGCTTCTTGAAGAACGCCTCGCAACCTGCGAGGTATTCTTGTTTGCTGATCAGCATGTCGCCGTTCTTGTCAAGCGTCATGAGGATCTGCTTGATCAACAGGACGGAGACAGAGGCGCCAAAATCGCCAATTTCTTCGCTGATGGGCCCTTTGAGCGCCTCGATTTCGGCGGCAGAGATGCTGCCATCTTGATTGGTGTCCATTTCGTCGAAGCCGCGCAGGCAGCCGTTCTGCCATTCACCGGTATCGATGAGATCATCCGCATTGGCGTCGAATTCCTTGGTGATCAGGTTCACCAGCGCATCGGCACCGGGGACGGCGGAAAAGACCGCCGGAGTGATTGCCAGCAGCACCAAAAGGACAAGGGCACGAGCTTTAGTTTTCATAAAAAGCAAAGGGATGCAGTCTCTTTGAATTGTCTTCCTTTCCCGATTCAGGTCAAGAAATGGTTCAGGAAGGCCGGCCGCAGCTTCTGAACGGGGCCTGGTGAAAGCGCCGCGAGGAGCAGATATGAGGTGAGCCGCCGCTCACTTCGCCTTGGGGCTGGCGTGCTTGAAGTACGCATCCGGCGCCGTCCAGTCCCAGAACTCAGGCAGCGTGAGCAGGCTATAGTTAGAGGCTTCAGGCACGAGCTCGGAGTGCGCTCCGTCTTTGCTCTTTGTCACCGTCCCTTTGAGCCGGCCGCTGGCAATGGCCTTTTCGATCACCTCGTGCCGGGGATGCCAGAGATAGAAGACGTTGTCAGCATGCTTTGACATCAGGCTCAGCGGCCCAAGGGTGGTCCCGGGTTTGTCGAACCAGACGAGGAAGAGCAGCTGGGAGCCCTTGTCCTCGGAGGCATGGCGCACCACAGCCTCGATCACGCTGTCCGTTTTTTTCTCTTTGTCGTGCAGGGTGATGGAAAGCACTCCCTGATCCGCCTGCTTGATCGCGAAATGCACCTTTTCCTCCGGATTTTCCACTTCGGACCAGTCCCCCTCCCACGCTTCCGGTTTCAACACGGCAGGTTTCACACCGAAGTCGCGCGGCACATTGGTTTCCGGGCAGGAGGTGAGGCCCAGCATGAGCAGGGCAGCGGACAACGGCGCGAAGCGGGGAACGTTCATGGCGATGAGCGTAGTCTCTTCGCCACGGCCTGACGAGAAAGAATCACTCCGCCCCCGGCTCGCTCGGATACAGCCCCAGCACTTGACGAATCACGGCCAGGAGATCGCCCATCCGGGAATTGTAGGGCCGGCGCGGATGCAGGAGCGTCCATTCGCGCCGGATGCCCAGCGTGGCGAGATGCGGTGAGGGATGGACGAGCACAGCGTTGCCACCAAACTCGAGGAGAGGCAGATCTGCGGCGCTGTCAGAGTAGGCGTAGCAATAGTCGTTGCGGTCTTCGACGGTGAGAGCGGCCACACCGGGAATCTCCGCGCGCATGGCCTCTATCTTTTCCTGGTGCTTGTTGTTGGCAAGGATGGCGGGCTGGAATGACAGCGGATCAGTCAGCCGCACTTTGGTAGCCACGCAGTGATCGAATCCCAGCACCCGGGCGATGTCGCGGGCGTAAAAGTCGGGGCTGGCGGTGTTGAGGACCAGGATGCGGCCTTCGCTGCGCTGGCGCTCCATTTCGAGCAGGAGTTCGGGATAGGTCCAGGGCAGCACCGAGGTCTCAGCGAAATCATGGGCATAGCGTTGCAGGCGTTCCAGCGGCATGCCCCAAAGGTAGCCCATGAAGGCACGTTTGGCGCGCAGGGTGGAGACCAGGCGCATGGCGCGCAGCAAGGCGATGGGAAGAAAGCACAGGTGCAGCAGTACACGCCTGCGTTCACGCTTCAGCACGTAATTGCAGAACAGCGCCTGCGTGTCGTGCGGGAGCAGCGTGTGATCGAGATCGAAGAAGGCGTAGCCGCGTGAAGCCATGGGGTGTTCCTACCGGCGGGGCGGGGGCGGGACAACAAAAAAGGCGGGCTTCACAGCCCGCCTTCTTCGCTGATTCAATGGGCTGCCTTGGGAAGCTTACTCGTAGCTGGCCTGCTGGCCCTTCATGTCACGCTTCTTGATCCAGGGCATCAGGCTGCGCAGCTTGGCACCGGTCTTCTCGATCGGGTGCTTCTCGCCGGCCTTGAGCAGGGCGTTGTACTTCTTGTAGCCGCCCTCGTATTCTTTCACCCATTCCTTGGCGAACTTGCCGGACTGGATGTCCTTGAGAGCGGACTTCATGCGCTTCTTCACGCCGGAATCGATGATCTTCGGACCCACGCTCACATCACCCCACTTGGCGGTTTCGGAGATGGAGAAACGCATGCCGGCGATGCCCGATTCGTTCATGAGGTCAACGATGAGCTTCAGCTCGTGCAGACACTCGAAATAGGCCATCTCAGGCGAGTAGCCGGCTTCCACCAGCGTTTCGAAGCCTGCCTGCACCAGCGCCGCAGTGCCGCCGCAAAGAACGGTTTGCTCGCCGAACAGATCGGTTTCGGTCTCTTCCTTGAAGGAAGTTTCAAGCACGCCGCCGCGGGTGCCGCCGATGCCATGAGCCCAGGCGAGGGCGATCTTCTTGGAAGTCTTGCTGGGGTCCTGGAAAATCGCGATGAGTGCGGGCACCCCCTTGCCTTCAAGATACTGGCGGCGCACGATGTGGCCGGGGCCCTTCGGGGCCACCATGATCACGTTCACGTCCTTCTGCACCACGATGGTCTTGAAGTGGACGGCGAAACCGTGGCTGAACAGCAGGGTCTTGCCCTTGGTCAGGTTGGGCTCGATGTCCTTCTTGAAGGCGGCGGGAATCTTGGTGTCCGGCACGGCGACGAAGATCACGTCGGCCAGCTTCACGGCTTCGGCGGTGTCATACACCTTGAGGCCCTTTTCCTCGGCCACCTTGCGGCTCTTGCTGCCCGGATACAGACCGATGATGACGTTCACGCCGCTGTCGCGCAGGTTGAGGGCGTGTGCGTGGCCTTGGGAGCCAAAGCCGATGACAGCGCAGGTCTTGCCCTTCAGCGGGGCAAGGCTGGCGTCTTTTTCAGTGTAGATTTTAGCGGGCATGTTGTTGTTTACGTTACGGGTTGAAAAGGGCGCGCATAGTGCGGCACTGCCTGCGGTGGGTCAAATGCGATTTTACGCGCCTGCGGTGGCGCTGAATTGGCTGCACGAGCCGCCACATTCGCCACGTTAGGCAGTGACCATGCCCCGCATCGCCACCTTCCTCGCCCTGTTCGTCTGCCTTCAGCTCGCCTGCCCGGCGGCCGACAGGCCGAACATCCTCATCATCCTGGCCGATGACCTGGGCTACTCGGACCTGCATTGCTACGGCAGCGAAATCCAGACGCCGAACCTGGACCAGCTCGCCGCCAGCGGCCTGCGTTTCAGCCAGTTCTACAACACCGGCCGCTGCTGGCCCACGCGCTCGGCGCTGATGACCGGCCACTACCCGCAGCAGGTGCGCATGGACCCGCCGCCAAGGCCCAAGAGCAAGGACAACAAGTCCTTCCCGGCCTGGACGCGCACCATCCCGCAGCTTCTGAAACCCCTGGGCTATCGCAGCTATCACTGCGGCAAGTGGCACATCGCCTGCGCCCCCAATGTGGTGGCGGATGCCGGCTTCGACCACAGCTACTACGTGGGCGATCAGGACCGCCACTTCAATCCCAAGGTGCTCAAGCTGGACGACAAGCCGCTGCCGCCCGTGCAGCGTGGCGACGGCTACTACGGCACGATCGCCATTGCCGATCATTGCATCGATTTCCTGAAGGAACATGCCGCCCAGCACGCCGGGGAGCCCTTCTTCCAGTACCTCGCTTTCACCGTGCCGCACTTCCCCATCATGGCCCTGCCGGAGGACATCGCCAAGTACCGCGACACCTACAAGCGCGGCTGGGACGTGATGCGCGAGGAGCACTACCAGCGCCAGAAGCAGCTCGGGCTCATCGACTGCGAGCTGTCCAAGCCCGAAGGCCAGATCTACGCCCCCAGCGGCGGCCCCGAAACCCCCTCCAAGACCGGTCCCAACGAGCTTTTCAATTATCAGAAGTGGGCCGAGCTCAACGACGCGCAGAAGGACTATCAGGCCACCAAAATGGCCATCCACGCCGCCATGATCGACCGCATGGACCAGGAAATCGGTCGCGTGCTCGCGCAAATCAAGGCCATGGGCCAGTATGACAACACTCTGATCTTTTTCCTCTCGGACAACGGCGCGAGCGCCGAAATAATGGTGCGGGGCGATGGCAACGATCTCACCGCACCCATGGGCAGCGCCGCCTCCTATCTCTGCCTGGGCCCCGGCTGGGCCAACATGAGCAACGCCCCCCTGCGCCGCTACAAAATATGGACCCACGAAGGCGGGGTCAGCACCCCCCTGATCGTGCACTGGCCCAAGGGCATCACCGCCAAAGGCGAGCTGCGCCATGACATGGGCCACGTGGTCGATCTGCTGCCCACCGTGCTGGAGGCCGCCGGCTCTCCGGTCACCAAGGTCAGCGACAGCGCCCCCGCCCTCCCCGGTCGCAGCCTCGTGCCCGCCTTCGCGAGGGACAACAGCGTGCAGCACGACTACATCTTCTACCACCACGAGGGCAATCGCGGCCTGCGCGTCGGCGATTTCAAGCTGGTGTCCTCCAAGGATGACCGCGACGCCTGGGAGCTATACGACATGAGCAAGGACCGCAGTGAGCAGCACAACCTCGCCCCCCAGCAGCCTGAGAAGGCGCAGCAGATGCAGCAGCGCTGGGAGCAGTTGCAGGCGCAGTTTTTGAAGGATGCGCAGTAGCTTCTGGTGCAGATACACTCCATTCCATGAGCGTCCTCACTCAGCGCCTGTTCAACGAAATCGAGTCCGCTTCTGAACCGGTGCAGGCGGAGGTGCTGGATTTCGTGCTGTTCGTGAAGGCCCGGCATGGCAGCGTCCCGATTCAGCGAACGCCAGGCGTGTGCGGCGGTGAAGCCCGCATTGGCAACACCCGCATCGCCGTGTGGATGCTGGAGGAAGCCCGGCGGCTCGGCGTTGCTGATGCTGAATTGCTCCAGGATTACCCGGGCTTGAATGCCGTGGACCTGACTGCCGCCTGGGCCTATGTGGAATCTCACCCGGCGGAGATCGAAAAGGTCATCCGCGAGAACCACGAGGCGTGATGGCGCGCCTCTACTCCAACGAGAATTTTCCGCTGCATGTGGTGATGGAACTCCGCAGTCGTGGTCACGACGTGCTGACATCGCGGGAATCTGGCCGCGCCAACCAGAACCGTCCAGACGATGAGGTGCTGCGCTGCGCCAATGAATTCATGAAGGCATCAGCGCTGCTGGTGACCTGAACAGCCAGTTGATCCGCATCGCGCTGCCCTCGCTCTGATTCACTTATTTGCGGCTGCAATTCAAGACTTGGAAACCGACTATCGTGGCATGGCTATAGTTTGAACAAGGAAACCGACCTTGGCCCATCACTGAAGAACTTCTTGCGTCTGAAGCTTCGCACAGCCATGCCCACGACTACCAGACCGACAGCAACGTCATCAAGGGTGCCGATAAAGGGAGTCGAGTCAGGAATAAGGTCAATTGGTGAAATGATCCACACCAAGGCGATGAGGCCTGCCACGGCTAATTTGGGCACCACAGCAACCCGGGAAAATATGTCAGGCGTCGAGTCACCAATTCCGGTTCCTAGCCCAAGCATGGGACCAGCTGCGCCATGCACCAGCTCGCAGACCCCGTCCTCGCGGACAAGCTGTGCCACGATGCGGCTGGTGCAGGCTTTTGCGGCTTCATCGTGCGGTGATTTGCCCAATGCCCGGGCCACACGTCCCAAGCATTCCCCTTCAGTCAATGGCCGACATTCGATCACCATTAACTGAAGCACGCGCTGCTTGAGTTCAAGGTCACCGCGCACATGATCGTCTCCGATCCATCTGGCTCTCACATGCTCCCAGAAATTTCGATGGTCCGGAGGGGCGTATTGCAGCCACAGCGAAAGTGCGAAGCAAGCCAAACCTCCAAAGAACCAACTGCGGGCGCCAAAATCATCACTCAGAAGCGACAGTGACAGCCCCAGGATGAACACAGACACAAGCACTCCGAGAGCCCATGAGGGGCGAAAGCAAAGCGCAAGGCACACACCAAAAAACAAAAGGGCCACCCCTGGAGAGCGGAGCAACTCGAAAAGGACTGGAGGGAACAATCCTACCGCCTGGTTGGTCCAGTCGAGGACTGCTGCTATTCCTCCAAGTACGGACCAGTCCTTTTCGCCTACATGACCACGCAGCCGTAGCAGCATGCAGGCGAGCGAGACGAACAGCAGCACATGCAGGACGGCGTTTGCGAGGACCCGAGGGTTTCCGAACGCCTTCCATTCCCAAGCGACCGTTACGACCACGACAAAGCTGACAGCCAGACAGAATAGCCATTGTGCGGGATGCAGCGGCGCGGAAGAACCTGTTTCGAGGAACATTACCGATGCCAGCGCCAACAGTCCTGCCACCAGCCAAAACCGCCATCGCAGGAATGGTACGACAGAAGGCGGTAGAGAAATTGTGGTTTTTAGGTCCATAGCGAACTCGCGTCTATTGGGCCGCCTTCCATTTGTTATCCACATTCTTCTTGGTGTAGGTTTTCGAGCCAAGGTGAGGATCTGGATTCCAGTACCAGTAGGACAAATCGTAAAGTGTGAGCCAAAACCCTCGTCTAAGCACTTTCCACTCACTTCGATCGGCGATTGAAGGATCCGTTTCCACGGCCTCAACGAGTTTGTCCAGTCGGTCCCACCACTGGCCTGTCTCCGAGTCGGCTGTCGGCTTGGGAACTCGCAAAACAGTCACAGGCGCATCAACATCTTTGCTTGTCATCGTCCATACCAGGGCAAGATGGATAGCAGCGTCAACTAGGTCAAGGCGTTGCCGCAGATCATCGCTAAGCGCCTTACGACGTAGCTGCAACTCCCGCACCACGTTGCCTCGTTCGCTCAACCTCTTGCGTGTCACAGCGGGTGCAGGGGTACCTCCAGTCAGACCCCGGTCGAGCACCGGTTGAACTTCTCGCAGGTATGCCAGATAGAGCGAAGCCACGAGCGCTTCATCGTCGAGTTTGGGGGCCATTTCAGGTAGCGGAAACAATTCCTTCTCCGCTTTGTCCAAATCAATCCAAGTTGGAGCCCATGAACTCTTATCCAAGTCTTTCGAGGCTCGGTTCATGGCGATCATATACAAGCGCTCACGCAAGGCTTGTCGTGGTTCCACGAGCAAGTCCTTGGGGTCCGCACACAATTTTATCAATTCCCTCCAGGCTTCAGTCCACTGATCGGCTTTGCAATTGTTGTTGAACGCCTCGGCAAGCTGTCTTGTTCTCACAGGCATCTTATCCACCAACAGTGGAGGCACTTTGGCTCGCGGTGTCTCGATAACGGGACCGCGCGGCCAGACACTCCAATTTGGCAGCCAAACGAGCGCCGCAGTCACCATTGCCACTAGCATACAGGCAAGGATCTCCCGCCGCGACACCGTGCCTCCGGTCTCTGGTTGCAACAAGACGCGCAGCTCAGCGTTATTCTGGATAAAGGCATCAGCGGTCACGCGCACCCTCCAGTCCTTCTCCCCTTCCTTCTCGCCATAGGCGGCCAGCGCTGTTGCGTGCTGCGCTCGTGCCCGTTCACTGTCCGTTATCGCAGTGGAAGTGGAGGAAAGGCTAATGTCCATTAAGTTATGATCTTGCCCATGGCGTTCCATGTCGTCAACACCCCATCCTCGGTATCGAGAGATGCTTGTGGGTGGTGCCGAGGCGCTATTGCATGATTGAGATGCAGGTTCGGCGAGGTGCTCCCACCGGAGGCGAGTGGCTGCTGCATTTGAGCCCGCTGACCCTCAGGAAAACCGACACGTTTTCCACACCCGCCTCTGGCTCACGTCCTCCCCTTGCAGACCCTATTTGCAAACACAGCCGGATCGTCTCCGTTATGGGCCGCCCCATGATCACACGCAGTCTGCTGTCCATCGCCCTCTTCTTCGCCTTCAGCGCCAACGCTCAGGAGCCCACGGGCACGGGCTCCAGCAAGACCCGGCCACGGGAGCAGGGTGGCACGCTGAGCGCGGCTGAGTTTGCGCCGCAGGGGATGACGGGCAGCAGCGTGGGCATCACGCTGGATGACCATGGAAAGGTGTACATCTCCCACACCAACCGCCGCAACAACGGCGAGCTGGACATCCGCAAGAACAAGACCTGGCTGCTGGAATCCCTGGCGCTGACCAGCGCGGAGGACCGGCAGGCGCTGATCAAGAAAAAGATGCCGGACACGTGGCAGGACCTAGCCCAGTTCAAGGAGAAGATCATCTGCCTGGAGGACACCAAGGGCACGGGCAGGGCGGACAAGCGCACCGTGGTTCACGAGGGCTTCAACGACCTAGGCAACGGCATCGCTGGCGGTGTGCTGTGGCACGAGGGCGCGCTGTATGTCACGGTCATGCCCAGCCTTTACAAGCTCACGGACAAGGATGGCGACGGCATCTTTGAGACCAAGGAGGAGCTGGTGCGCGGCATCGGCTACCACATCGGCTACGGCGGTCACGACATGCACGGGCCGACATTGGGCATGGATGGCCGCATCTACTGGAGCAGCGGCGACAAGGGCATCAGCGTGACGCTGAAGGACGGCCGCCACATCTACTATCCGGGCCAGGGCGGTGTGTATCGCATCGAGCCTGACGGCAGCGGCTTTGAGGTCTTCGCCCACGGTCTGCGCAACCCGCAGGAGCTGGCCTTTGATGAGTTCGGCAACCTCTTCAACGTGGACAATGACGGCGACTTCGGCGACCAGGAGCGCTTCGTTTATATCATGGAGGGCTCGGATTCCGCCTGGCGAATGCATTACCAGTACCGCAGCGACCGCTCCTGGGCCGAAATGGCGGGCTACAACCCGTGGCTGATCGACAACCTGTGGAAGCCGGTGGCGCCCGGCCAGTACCAGCCCGCCTATTTCACCCCGCCGCTCGACAACTTCAGTGTGGGCCCGGTGGGCTTCGAGTACAATCCGGGCACGGCCTTGAGCGAGCGCTTCCACAACTTTTTCTTCCTCGCCGAGTCCTCGAAGGACGTGCAGGCTTTCAGGGCCGAACCGGTGGGAGCGGGCTTCAAAATGGTGGATGCCCAGGCCGTGCTCACCGGCCCCTTCATCACCGGGCTGTTCTTCGGCCCCGATGGTGCTCTCTACGGCGCGGACTGGGGCAACAACGAGTGGTCGCCGCATGAGAACGGCCGGGTGCTGAAGCTGGATGACGGCGAAGCCACGCACGATTCCCGGCGCGAGAGCGTGCGCCTCATGATTGCCGAAGGCATGGCGAAGCGTCCGGTGAAGGAGCTGGCCGATTTGCTGGGCCATGCGGACCAGCGCATCCGCTTGAAGGCGCAGTTCGAGCTGGTGAAGCGCGGCGATTTGGCGACGCTCGCCAAAGTGGCTGCTGAAGGCGCTCCTTTGCTTGCCCGGGTTCATGCGGTGTGGGGTGTGGGCCAGCTTGGCCGCAAGGACAGCGCCGCGATGGCGGGAGTGCTGCCCTTGCTCGAAGACAAGGAGGCCGAGATGCGGGCGCAGACGGCGCGCATGATGAGCGATGCCGGTTACAAGCCCGCCGCCGAGAAGATTGGCAAGCTGCTGGCGGATGCCTCGCCGCGTGTGCGTTCGCTCGCCGGCGTCGCCTTGGCCAGGATCGGAGCTCCGGCGCAGTTCGGTCAGGCCGTGGCCATGCTGGCGGCCAACAATGACGAGGACAAATTCGTGCGCCATGGCGGCATGATGGCGCTCAGCGGCAGTGACCGCACCCGGCTTGCCTCGCTCGCAAGCCACCCCTCAAAGGCCGTGCGCCTCGCCGCCGTGGTCGCCGCCAGGCAGTCGAGTGATCCAGCCGCCGCCGCCTTCCTCAATGACCCCGAAGCGGTGGTCGTGGGCGAAGCCGCCCGTGCGATCCACGACGATCTCTCCATCCCCGAATCCCTGCCCGCATTGGCGAAGGTGCTCGACAAGCCCGGCCTCACGGATGATGCCACGCTGCGCCGCAGCATCAGCGCCAACATTCGTGTGGGCGGCAGGGAGCAGGCGGCCCGCCTGATGGACTATGCCCTGCGCAAGGAAGCCCCGGCAGCGATGCGTGCGGAGGCCCTGGAAACGCTCGCGCTGTGGCCTGCGGGCCTGGCGTTTGACCGTGTGCAGGGCTTCCATCGCGGCCTGCCCAAGGGGGATGCCGAAGTGGTGGCGGCCCTGTTCGCCAAGGCCTTCGAAAACCTGCTGGGCGACAACTCCATGGCAATCCAGACGGCCACGGCCAAGCTGGTGCGCGCCCTTCACTACAAGCCCGCCATCGACAAGCTGACCAGCATGGCGCTCGATGAAAAGCTCGATCCCGCCACGCGCGCCGTGGCCCTGGAATCCATCGCCGTGGCCCGTGCGCCGAAGCTGCCGCAGGCGATTGTTCTCGCCATCAAGTCCGAGCTGCCCCTGCTTCGGGTCGCCGCGATCAGCGCAATGGCGGAATCCAGGCCGGACGACAAGCAAACCTTTGCCGCCATCACTGCCGCCCTGAATCGGGGCGTGGTGGAGGAGCAGCAGCCGGTCTTTGCCCTGCTCGGTGCCATGCGTGGCTCCCAGGCCGAAAAGGTGCTTGGCACGTGGACCGCCCAGCTTGCTGCTGGCAAGGCCTCCCCCGCCATCGCGCTGGACATCTATGAGGCCGCCCTGGCAACGAAATCCAAGGAGCTGAAGAAGTCGCTGAAGCCGCTCGATGCCCGGCTCAAGAAGGTGAAGTACGGGGCCTGGACTCTGGCCCTGGAAGGCGGCAATGCCGAGGAGGGCAAGGCCATCTTCCATGGCAGCACCACCGCCGCCTGCATGCAGTGCCACACGATGACGGCGGGCATTCCTTCGGTGGGACCGGACCTCTCGCACGTGGCCTCGCGCTTGAAGCCCGATCACCTCTTGCAGGCCGTGGTCGATCCGCAGTCGGAGATCGCCGAGGGCTATGGCTTGATCAGCGCCACGCTGAACAATGGCAGCATCGTCTCCGGCCTGCTGGCGAAGGAAACGGACAAGGAAATCGTGCTGCGCCTGCCCGCCACCGCGATCACCAACACGGTTCCGAAAGCCGACATCGCCTCCCGCACCAAGCCCGCCAGCGCCATGCCATTGATGACTTCGCTGCTCACCCGCATGGAGGTGCGCAACATAGTCGCCTACCTGCAAACGCTGAAGTAGGTCACTCCACGTTTTGCACCTGCTCGCGCACCTTTTCGATCTCGCTCTTGGCGGCAACGACGAGGTGGGCGAGTTCGGCGTTGTTCGCCTTGGATCCCATGGTGTTGAACTCCCGTGACAGCTCCTGCGTCAGGAAGTCCATGCTGCGGCCCATGGCTTCCTTTGCGGCCAGGTACTTGGCGAACTGGTCCAGGTGACTGCGAGCGCGTGTCAGTTCTTCGCTGATGTCACAGCGGTCGGCAAACAGGGCAATCTCCTTGATGAGGCGCTCGTCGCTGAGATCAACCGGCAGCCCCGCATCCTGGAGGCGCTGCATGAGCGCCTTGCGGTACTGGCCCGGCACTTCGCCGGCCTTGGCGCGGATGCCCTCCAGCAGCCCTTCGATTTTGGAGAGGCGTGTTTCGATGTCGCGCTTCAGGCTGGCACCTTCCGCAGCACGCATGGCAATGAAGGGCTTCAGAGCCTCGCGCAGGGCTTTTTCGATCAAGGGCCAGGCGGTCTCAGGTTCCACCGTGGTCCGCTCCAGTTCGATCACCCCGCTCCAGCGCAGGGGGTCCAGCGCCGCATTGCCCTGGGGAAGGTTCAAGGTTTCAGTCAGCTTTTGAATTGCGGCAGCGTACTGCCAGGCCAGGGTCTCATCCACTTTCAGTCGTGCTCCACCGCCCTGCGCCGCGTCGCAACGCACATGCACGTTCACCCGGCCACGTGAGCAATGGCCGGCCACCTCGTTGCGAACGGCCTGCTCCAACTCGTTCAGTTCGCGCGGCAGCCCAGCCACCACCTCAAGCTGCTTGCGGTTCACGGAACTGACTTCAACGCACCAAGTCACGCCTTCGCCTGCCGCGTCCGCGCGACCAAATCCTGTCATGCTGTTCATGCGCGATGCTGTGGCGCACCCAGCCAGGATTGCAAGACGTGGACTTGTCTTTTGCTCCCGGTGGAATAGGCTCGCACTGCCATGGTCGCCATCACCAGTGCCCGACAATCCAAGCCAGCCGCACGCAAAGCCGGCTCGTCGCGCATGAATGTTCCCGCGCGCACCGAAAGAGTGGCTCCCGCCCCTTTCCAATTCACCGTGGCAGAATATTACCGGCTTGGTGAGTGTGGGTTTCTAAACCCGGATGGGAGAGTCGAGCTGATAAATGGACAAGTTGTCATGATGCCGCCCATTGATCCTCCGCACGCTTTTGGAACCCACAAGACCGAAAAAAAGCTGGAGCGACTGCTTGGTGAAAGCTTTGATGTCCGTTGCCAGCATCCACTCACACTCAACGAGACGAATGAGCCGATGCCTGATCTCGCGGTGGTCATTTCCAGGGATTATTCATCGAAACACCCGGGACCTGCCGACACCTGCCTGGTCATCGAGGTTGCCGACAGTTCTCTGAAACAGGACCTCACGACGAAGCGTGACCTTTACGCCCAAGCGGCCATCAAGGAGTACTGGGTGCTCGACATCTGCAATCGACAATTGCACGTCTTCACCAAACCTCGCAAAGGCAGCTACATGGAGAGCCGCATCTTTGCCGAAGTTGAAGAGGTAACTTGTTCGACGGTGAAGGCGCTGCGGCTAAAAGTGAAAGAGCTTCTGCCTACCGCCTGATCACCTCACCAGATCCAGGACAAGCTCGTTGGCCCCTTCCTTGATCTCCACGGTCAAAGGCTGGCCCTTGTTCTCGCTGGTGGAGGCGGTGCCGTCGGGAGTGTCGAGCCCGGGAACATCGGCGGCGCTGTAGGTGGCGGTCATCTTGTTGGTGCCCACAGGCGCCCCGTTGGCGGCGTCGAGCTTGAACTTGCCGCCCATGATGCGTGCAGTCGGGCGCGGGGCGTTGGGATCAGCGCCCTCAAAGGCCACGGCACCCCAGCTCACCGGCTTGCCATTGATGGTAATCCTGCCGGTGACTGCCGCGCGTTTCACCGGGCTCATGAAACCCCGGTTGCGCAGCCAGGCGGCGAGATGCTGCGGCCAGGTGCCCAGCACGGGGTCGCCCTGCATCAGCCCCACCCCGTGCGGTCCGGGTTGATACAGGTGCAGCTCGGCAGGCACCTTGTGCTTGCGCAAGGCAAGGTAGAAACTGATGGCGTTCTCGGCGGGAACGACGGTGTCTTCATCCGTTTGAAAAATGAAGCAGGGCGGCGTTTTATCCGTGACGCGGGTTTCGGTGCTGACCTGTCGGGCCAGATCGTCGTTGTCATTTGGGCCCAGCAGGTTCTTGCGCGAGCCCTTGTGGCCGAAGCTCTCGATCATCGAGATCACGGGATAGCAGGGCACTGCCACATCGGGACGCGAGCTGACGCGGTCAACCGGGTCTTCTGCATCGGCTTTGCCATCCTCGAACAAAGTCGCTGCCATGGAAGTGAGGTGCCCGCCGGCGGAGAAGCCGATCACGCCGATGCGTTGTGGGTCGATGCCGTACTGGGCGGCATTGGCCCGCACCAGGCGGATGGCGCGCTGCACGTCATTGAGTTCAATCGGGAAGTGGTAGCCCTTGCTCCCCAGCCGGTAGTGCAGGACAAAGGCGCTGATGCCCAGGCTGTTGAAGAACTTCGCCGGCTGGATTCCCTCATGGTCGGCCGCGAGCCCGCCGTAGCCGCCGCCAGGGCAGACGACGAAGGCGGCGCCGTTCGCTTTGTCTTTGGGCGCCTGCCACAGGTCCACCCATGGCTGGTCCGTGGGCTCGTCGCCATGCGCGCCGGGCGCACCTTTGGGCCAAAGCGGGACCTTCGGAGCCTCTGCCTGTGCGACGGTGGTCAGCAGCAGGCCCAACATGAGTTGATAAATTCTGTTCATCGGATGCGAATTCAGTTAACCCCGCCCGGCCAACCCGTTCTTTCATCAACCATGCTCAGCCGCCGCCACTTCCTCACCGCTTCGCTCGGCACTCTCGGGGTGTCCGCCCTGCCCGCCATGGAACCCATCAAGCGAGCAGGCAAACCGCACATGATGCTGGGTGTGGCCGGCTACAGCTTCCGCAACTACTTCCAGTGGTCGCGGGGCAAGGAGCAGCCAGCGAAGGATGGCCGGAAGCCCTGGAGCATTCTCGACTTTGTGGACTGGTGTGCAGACAACAATGTGCCTGGCGCCGAAGTCACCAGCTACTTCTTCCCGCCGGACTGCGATGAAGCGTTCTGCCTGAAGCTGCGACATCACGCTTTCATGCGCGGCGTGCAGCTCTCCGGCGGTGCGGTGGGCAACAACTTCGCCCTGCCCAAGGGCTCGAAACTCGACGAGCAGATCGCCTACACCAAGAAATGGATCGATTTTTCCGCGATCATGAATGTGCCGCATGTGCGCGTGTTTGCCGGTGTGCCTCCCAAGGGAATGTCGCTGGACGAGGCGATCAAAAACTGCATCGAGAGCTACCAGATTGTGCTCGATTACGCCGCCACCAAGGGCGTGGTCCTGGGCGTGGAGAACCACGGCGGCATCGTTGCCGAGCCGGAGACGTTGATCCACATCATGAAATCGGTGAACAGCGACTGGGCCGGCGTCAATTTCGACAGCGGCAACTACATCACCGAAGACCCTTACGCCGACCTGGCCAAGATCGCGCCGTACGCAGTGAACGTGCAGTTCAAGGCGGACATCAAGCGCAAGGGGGCGGACAAGGAGGAGCCCAGCGACACCGGTCGTGTGGTGCAGATCCTGAAGGATGCCAACTACCAGGGCTGGTTCACGCTCGAATACGAGCGCAATGACGATCCCTTTGTCTCGGTGCCAAAGGTCCTGGCGGAGATGCGCCGATTCATCGCCTGATCCGGGTCGATCAACCCCTGCGGAGGAAGTGAACCAGTTTCCCCTTGCGCCGGGGGGGCATTCGGACCAAGGGAAAAAGTGCCTGTGCAGCCAATCAACACAGAGCGCTTCAAGCTCGCGGCGCTGTTCTTCATGACAGCGCATGCCCTGGCGCTGTGGAGCGTGACCTTCAGCAAAGTGCTGAAGGCCTACGGGTATGAGGACATCATCCCTTACGTGGGCAACACCAGCGTCACCGCCTCGCTGGCGGCGATTGTTTCGCCCCTGATTGTGGGCGCCCTGGCCGACCAGCGCTATTCCAGCGAGCGCGTGCTGCGCTGGCTTTGCCTTGGCTCCGGGTGTTTCATGGCGCTGATGTTCCACGCCATTCAGCATCACTGGCATTGGGCGCTGGTGGTGGGCCTGGCGCAAATCCTGGCGCTCTGGGCCATGCCGGCCTTTGGCCTGAGCACCAGCCTTGTGATCGCCCGCCTGAGCAATCCCCGGCAGCAATTCGGTCCGGTTCGCGCTGCCGCCACCCTGGGCTGGATCGTCGCGGGCGTCATGGTGAGCTGCGTGCTTCACGGCGACTCAAGCGTGATCGTGGGCTATGCCTCCGCCATTGCCTGGATCCTGGTCATCGCCGTCACCTACACCCTTGATCCGGTGCCGCCGCCGGCCAGCAAGGAGCATCGCAGTTGGGCTGACATTCTGGGCCTGGAGGCCTGGACGCTGCTCAAGAACCCGGACCATCGGGTGGTCTTCATCGGGGCCGCCTTGTTCAACATGCCGTTGGCGGCCTTTTACCAGTTCACCCCGCTGCATCTGGATGCCCTGGGTTCCGCCAATGCCGGTCTCAACATGAGCATCGGCCAGATCATGGAAGTCGTCGGCCTGCTCTCGCTCGCAGCCTTGCTCACGCGCTTCCGGCTCAAATGGCTTTTCCTCTGGGGCATTGGCTTCGGGGTGCTGCGGTACGTCTTCTTTGCGATGAACAGCCTTGCCACCCTGCGTGCCGGCATCTTCATGCACGGCATTTTGTTCACGCTCTTCTTCATGACGGCGCAGATCTACCTGGAGCAGCGCATTCCGGCGGCCATGCGCTCGCGTGCCCAGGCCCTGCTTTCGCTGATGATGTCGGGCTTCGGCAATCTCATCGGTTCGCTCGGCTGCGGCTGGTGGTGGCATGCCTGCACCAGGAATGACCGGACGGACTGGCACCTGTATTGGAGCGGCCTGGCAGGCGTGATCGCCTTGATCTTTCTCTGGTTTGCCATCAGTTACAAAGGTCGTCATCGGGTCGATGGCGTTCATGACCGGGCATGAAAACCAAATCCTCATCGGCTCACGACTTCTTCCTCGGCATTGAAGGTGGAGGCACACGCTCCACCGCTGTATTGGCCGATGCGAATGGCGCGGCCATTGCGGAACTGGCAGCGGGGCCGGCTAACATCCGGTTGCTGCTGGACCGGCAGTTGCTGGCCCTGTTCCGGTCCATTTCTGCCCGGTTGCCGCGGACAAACATCCCTCTCAAGACCATCGCCATCGGCCTGGCCGGCGCCCGCACGGAGGTGGACCTGGAGCGCATCCGGCGTGCGGCGGCAAGGGTCTGGCCCGGCGTCTTTTGCCTGGCCACTGACGATCTTCACACCGCCCTGGCAGCCGCACCTGTGGTTGCTGGTGCCGAAGCCCGTGTGCTCGTCCTGAGCGGCACCGGGAGCTGCTGCTTTGGCCAGGGCCGGGACGGTCGCAGCGCCAGGATCGGGGGGCGTGGCCAGGTCATCGGCGACCGAGGCAGCGCCTTCGACATCGGGCAGCGGGCGCTCAAGGCGTTGATGGCCCACTACGACCGCGAGCGCACCTGGCCCAAGCTCGGCGAGCATGTTCTGCGTTCGCTGCTGTTCAATGATCCTGAAGACTTGATTGCCTGGTCCATGGAGGCGGGCAAGACCGAGATCGCCGCGCTTGCAACCACGGTCTTTGCGGCGGCAAAGCATCGCGATCCCGTCGCCGTGAAGCTGCTGGAAGAAGCCGCCCATTCTCTGGCGGTGGACGGCCTTGCCTGCGCCTCCCGCCTTGCGAAGCATGGGCAGAAGATCCAGTTCATCTTCAATGGCGGCGTGCTGCTCAAAAACCCGGCCTTTGCGCGTGATGTGGCCGGCCGGCTTCGTCAGCGCTGGCCGGAAGCCATCGTCTCGAAGGTGGCCCGCGCCAGTTCCTGGGGGGCCGTTGCGCTGGCAATGGAAGCCGCCAAAGGAGGGGAGCTCAAGGCCAGACCGCTGTCGGCCAAGACCGATGCCATCACCAGCCTGGGCTCCGACCATCCCGCCTTTGACAGGGCATTGCTTCAGAGCTCGCCCACCGAGCAGCGCAACCCCCGCTCGATGCGCCTGGACAAGCTGCCGCTTGTCGATGCCGTGGAACTGATGATCAGCGAAGACGAGGCCCTTCCCGATGCCCTGCGCGCCGAGCGCGAATCCATCGTCTGGGTGATCCGCAAGATCACTGCGGCCTTCAAGCGGGGCGGCAGATTGTTCTATGTCGGTGCCGGCACCAGCGGGCGTCTCGGCGTGCTCGATGCCAGCGAGTGCCCCCCCACCTTCAGTTCCCTGGCTGAACAGGTGCAAGGCATCATTGCCGGCGGACAAAGGGCCCTGTGGAGCGCAGTCGAGGGCGCGGAGGACGATCCCACCGCCGGGGCCGATGCCATCAAGGGGCGTGGCGTGGGCAGGCGCGATGTGGTCATCGGCATTGCCGCCAGCGGTCGCACGCCTTTTGTCTGGGGCGCTCTGGCCCAGGCGGGCGAGCTGGGGGCCATCACCGTTCTGCTGTGCTTCAACCCCGGCTTCAAGCGTCTGCCCAGGCGCAAAGGCAAATTCCTGCCTGACCGCATCATCGCCCCCGACGTCGGCCCCGAAGTGCTCACCGGCTCCACCCGTCTCAAGTCCGGCACCGCCACCAAGCTGCTGCTAAACATGTTCACCACCCTTGCCATGACATACAGCGGCAAGGTGATCAGCAACCTCATGATTGATCTGAACCCCTCCAACGCCAAGCTGCGCGTGCGAGCTATCGGCATTGTGCAGCAGCTCACGGGCTGCGATGCCTCGGAAGCCAAGGCCGCGCTGGAAGCTTCAGGCTGGGTGGTCAAGGGGGCCGTGGCTCGTCATCGAAGTAGCTTGAATCAACGGTAGGAAGGCAGTCGCCGAAAATGTCGGCGTGAATCTGCGCGACTTCTTCCATGCGGTCCTCCTCAATGCTGATCAGCACCTGCGCGCTCCTTCCGTAGTGCCCGCCATGCGCGCTGCTCACCGCGCCGACCGACCTCATGCCATCGAAGAACTCGGCATCAAACCGGATGCCCGCCCTTTCGAAGGCGGCAAAAAGACGGCGGGCCTCGTCGGGAGCATAGTAGCCGAGTTGCAGATAGCTGGTTTCTTCGGGTTCGGGATTCATGTGAAATGGGTGGTGGCCAGGCTTGAGATGAAGTCTTCCTGCTCGCGATTCAGGCTGAGGAGCGGCCGCACCGAGGCAAGCAGCGCCCGGGCCTCGTCGAGTGAGGCGCACATGCCCCGCGAAACCAGGTAGGCCAGGGTGAATACTCCGGTCCGGCCGTGGCCTTGGGCGCAGTGGATGTAGGTGGGCGTGTCTGGCAATGATTGAATGAACGCCATGAGCCTTGTGGCATCGGGTGCTGTGGCATCCAGGATCGGAAACGAGCGGTAGTCCCGGCCTGCGGGGATGCCGGGCGGCTCGCGGAATTCTGCCGTCAAATCAACCACGGTGCAAACGCTGGAGGGCAGTTCGTGGGCGAGGAGCCGCCGGCCAATGAGCAGGCGGTCAGTCACCGGGGAGATGGCGGGCTCGCGCGACAGCAAGCGGAACAGGTGCCAGACGGCGAGGACATAGAGATGCATGGGCAGGAACAGCAGCCAGCTCCAAAGGGGAAGCGAGCCGCCGGGCCGCTTGCCGTAGATGCCTGCGCTCCGTCTCCCATAGGCGAACCCTGCCGCGACGAAGCACAGCCCCAACCATGCCAGCAGCCAGGCCCAGCAACTCGGAAGGGCGACGGCGTAGGCGAGGAACACCAGGCCTAGGAAGGCATTGAGGAACGCGTATTTCATCGCCAGGGAAGGGGAGTTGCAGAGCCAGATGCCACTCTCAAAAACAGTAGCACAGGTGCTTTGAGGCGTCACTTTGAAAGCCCCGAGGGCGCCATTCCATTTTGTGTCGGCTTTAAGAATGGCGTCACTCCGCAGGGCGCTGCTATAAGTGCCACCGCTATGAAAAACATGTTACTCGCTCTCGACAGCGAACCCTCCCTCACCTCCGTTCTGGGCCCCAATTTGTTCTGGATCGGGCTGGTGGCGTTCGCCTTCATCCTCCTCATGTTCCACCGGCTGCTGTTCCAGGTGCTGGGCATTGTCTTCATCCCGGAGGACCGCATCGGCCTCGTCACCAAGAAGTTCGTCCTCATCGGCAAAAACAAGGAAATTCCCAGCGGCCGCATCATCGCAGTGAACGGCGAGGCGGGCTTCCAGGCGCAGACGCTGGCTCCTGGGATCTACTTCTGGAAGTTCCTCTGGCAGTATGATGTGCGCCTGCAACCCTTCGTGGTGGTGCCGGACGGTGCCATCGGTCTGGTGATGGCCAAGGACGGCGCCGAACTCAACTCCGGTGGCGTGCTTGCCCGCCGCGTTGAAAGCTCGATGTTCCAAGACGCTGAGGCCTTCCTGCGCAATGGTGGCCAGAAGGGTCGCCAGACCGCCTACCTCACCCCCGGCTCCTACCGCATCAACAGCTTCCTGTTTGAGGTGACGCTGTCCAAGATGACCCAGATTCGCGACAACATGGTGGGCATTGTCACCACGCTCGACGGCATTCCTTTGCCCGAGGGCCAGATCGCAGGCAAAATGGTGGAAGGTCACCAGAACTTCCAGGACGCCGAGGCCTTCCTGGCCAATGGCGGCAACCGTGGTTTGCAGCCGCATGTGATCCTGGCCGGCTCCTACTTCCTGAACAATTGGTTTGTGCACGTGGAGGAAATCCCCATGACGGAAATCCCCATCGGCACCGTTGGCGTCGTCATCAGCTACTGCGGTGAGGATGGAGAGGACGTCAGCGGCCTGGACTTCAAGCACGGCAACATCGTCAAGCGCGGTTACAAGGGTGTGTGGTCCGAGCCTCTCGGACCCGGCAAGTACCCGCTGAACACCTTCATCCTGCGTGTGGAATCCGTGCCCACCACCAACCTCGTGCTCAACTGGGCGAATGCCCGCACCGAGGCCCATCAGCTCGACAAGCACCTCTGCACCATCACCGTGCGCAGCAAGGACGGCTTCCCCTTCAACCTCGACGTGAGCCAGATCATTCATATCCCGATGAGCGAGGCCAGCAAGGTCATCGCCCGCTTCGGGAACATGAACAACCTCGTCAGCCAGGTGCTGGAGCCCACCATCGGCAACTACTTCCGTAACAGCGCCCAGGACAGCGATGTGATCGCCTTCCTCAGCACCCGCAAGGAACGCCAGGCCAGCGCCCGCGAGCACATCAACCAGGTGCTGGAACAGTACAACGTGAGCGGTGTGGACACTCTGATCGGCGACATCGCCCCGCCCGAGTCGCTCATGAAAACGCTCACCGACCGCAAGCTGGCGGAAGAACAGAAGGTGACCTATGACACCCAGCGCATGGCCCAGGAAACCCGTCAGGAGCTGGAAAAACAGACGGCGATTGCCGACATCCAGAAGCAGATCGTGGAAGCCGACCAGGGCGTGCAGATTGCCGAGCGCGTGGCCGATGCCGCAGTGAAAAAGGCCGGGGGCGAAGCTTCCAGCATCAAGCTCAACGCCGCCGCCGAATCCGAGCGCACCAAGCTCATCGCCAACGCCGAAGCCCAGCGCATCGCCCTCACCGGCTCCGCCGAGGCCGAGAAGATTCTCGCCATCGGCAAGGCCAATGCCGAGGCCTACGAATTGCAGGTCAAGGCCATGGGCGGCGACAACTTCACCCGCACCAAGATCGCGGAGATCATTGGCCGCGACAAGGTCAAGGTCATGCCGGACATCCTCATCTCAGGCGGCACCGGCAGCGACGGCAATGGCGCGCTTTCCGGCCTGCTGGGCCTGCGCCTGATGGAAGAACTCGGCGGCAAGAAAGCTGACGCGAAGTCCTAGCCGAGAGCTGATGCTTTGCCCCTTGGGCCGCGCGCGATGAGCGCGCGGCCCTTTTTGCGGGCAATGAGCGCCAGCTTGGAGAGGGCGCGAACGTGAGCCAGGGAGGTAGTTGATCAGCCACTTCCGTCATCAACATGCTTCCATATCAGCTTCTCGAATGGACCAAAATGGGGGGCCCTACAGCGCTCTCTCTTCAACGAAGCTGGGTATCATAAAAATAACGAGGCCGGGAGTGAGAAAGACGATGCTCAAAAAACTGGCGCCAAGATGAACGAAGCTGAGAAACGGGGGCGTGTCGTTGTTCAAATAGGTCTGTTCGAAATTGCGGATCGTCACCGGGATGAGCGGCAGGCAAACGAGCGCCAGGCCGCTGACCAATAAGACAACGAGCCTGCCTTCGCTGGCTTTGGCACTGGCAACGAAACAGGCGATGGAAAGAACCACAAAGGGCGGAAACAACCACTGGTGAGGTTGGAAAAGAGGGTCAATCGGATCTTGATAGGCCGCAACAAGCGCCCGAAGTGATTCCGAAGGAGAAAGCGCAAATCGATGCGAAACGACCCAATAGGCGAGCAGCGTCGGCAGCAGCAACCCAGCGAGCAAGGGAAGCGCGCTCCAGAGGATGCGGGTTGAGAGTTTTCGTTTTACAGGTTGCCGCAGGCTGCTCTTCGCAACGGTTCGGTTCGATGGCACCAATAGCCCGGCTCCTGGCTTAGGTGCATGACAGCAATAATCAGGACGTAGTCCGATTCGATAGAGTAGAGCACGGCATGTGGGAAAACATCAACCAGATACCGGCGTACATCCTGCTCGAATCGACGCCACCGCATTGGAGCCTCAGAAACCTGTCGAAACGCGCGCTCGACATGCTCAATGAACCGAAGCTCAAGGCCATCCTGGCAACTGGCATAGTAACGCGCCGCATCCTCATACTCGTCGAGAGCCTCGGGATGGAACTCATACCTCATCGCGCGACAGCGCGCCGAACGCGAGCAAGAGCCTCATCACTTGGAATGGTTTTGATTCGTCCGCTGCGAACATCGTCACGGCGGCGCAATGCTTCGCTGGCCCAAAGCTCCTGAATGGGGTCCTTCTTCGCCGGGTCAAGGCTGTCCACGAGACGGTCAGCTAGAAGCGCACGCGCCTCGCTCGGCAGGGAAAGCGCTTCTTCAGCGATCTGTTCAACGGTCATGCTCACAAGAACAAAATACTTCACCCTTCCAAAAAGCTCAAATTAAACGCTTGGAGGAGAATCTTGTCCTGCTCCGACCGATCCAATCGTCATCATCACGGCAACTCTTCACTCCTCATGAGCACTCCACCCAGCCCCTCGCAATTCCTTCTGCTTCTCCGCCAACCTCATGGTGATGGTCCGGGTCCCACGCCGGAGGAAATGCGCCACATCATGAGCCGCTTCATGGCATGGATGGAGGGCCTGACCGCGAAGGGCATGGTGGCCGGGACAAATGGCCTGGAGCCCGCCGGCAAGGTGCTGCGTGGCCCGCGCGGCGTTTCATTGACTGACGGCCCATACGCCGAAGCCAAGGAGATCGTCGGCGGCTATGTCCTCATCAACGCCGACAGCCTGGAGCAGGCCCTGGAAGCCGCCCGCGACTGCCCAGGGCTGGAATACAGGATGGCCGTGGAGGTGCGGCCTGTGAAGCAGAGGGGTGAGGTGTGAGCGCCCTTGGGCACATGATGTGCAATGAGGACACAGGTCTCTGGTCTTATGGGTCAGATTGGGGATCGCAGAGTAGAGTGATCGCACTCAGGCCAAAGCTAGGGGGTCACCTTTCTTTAGCATCCGAAGGTGGATGATTGCCACCACCAAGCCAATCAAGCCGCCCAGATAGCCCGCGTTGTGGATGTAGGCGACGCGCACGAAGTTCGGCACGTCCGTGACTCTCCGCATGAATGTAAAGTCCTCCCAGCTCGAGTAGTCGGGACCATGCATCAGGCTAAGCACGTAGCCGGCCAGGGACGCCGCAAACGCGAAGGCGAGGATGATCAGGATTCCACCTGCCGTGTGGCGGAAGGCGGCGGCGCGAGGGAAGGCTGGCACGGTAATCCGCGCCATGAACCACGCGGAGCAAAAGCCCACCCACCACGTGGCCAGAAAACCGATCTCCGCCACGAAGACCCGAGGAGGAAAGCCAAAGTTCGCATAGTGGAACTGCGCGAACTTCAGGCGCGTGAAGTACTCTTGGGAAATGGAGTATGTCACTTGGTCGTGAATCAGTCCATAAGCGCCCGCCACCAAGGCTCCGGCCACAGCATAGCCAAGCATGGCGGGCAGGAGGGCGATGGGAAACTTTGGGTAGAGGAGGTTGTTCCAGGTTTTCACGTCCAGATGATGGATGCTAGCTGAAGCAACGAAGCGGCAAAAGAACTATCCGCTTTTGCATGGCCGCATCCGTCGGGATCAGTGACAAATGTCATCGATGGCCAGCCGCAACGCGCTCATCATTCGTTCCAGCTCGGGTTCCGTCACACACAGCGGCGGCATGAGGATGAGTGTGTTGACGACGGGGCGGGTGAGCAGGCCGTGGCTGCGGGCCGCCTGGCAGACTTGGGCGCCCGTGCGTTCGGCGGGGGGGTACTCGGCGAGGGGCGATTTGGCGCGGCAGATTTCGATGCCGGCCACCATGCCGCACTGGCGGATGTCGAGGACGTGGGCGTGGTCGTGCAGAGAGCCTAACAGGCGGGTGAGAGTTGCGACCTTCGCGGGCAGGCGCTCCAGGACCTGCTCGTCTTTGAAGACCTGCAGGCTGGCGAGGGCGGCGGCGCAACCGAGCTGGTTGCCGGTGAAGCTGTGGCCATAGTAGAAGGTCTGACCTTCGCCGAGGAAGCCATTGAACACGCGCTCGGTGGTAAGGGTGGCTGCCAACGGCAGGTAGCCGCCCGAGAGACCTTTGGCGAGGGCGATGAAATCGGGCACGACGCCCTCATGTTCGCAGGCGAACATTTTGCCAGTGCGGCCAAAGCCGGTCATGACTTCATCGAGGATGAGGAAGATGTCGTGCTCGCGGCACCAGGTGTCGAGCTGCTTCAGCATGCCTTTGGGCCAGAGTCTCATGCCGGCGGCACCTTGAATGAGCGGCTCGATGATCACGGCGGCCAAGCGGGAGACGGTGTCCTCTGGCAGGGCTTGCAGGGACTCCATGGAGGGAATGCAGACGACCTTGTAACCGAAATCGTTGCCGCTGCCCTTGAGCACGGGAAGCCCGCCGAGGCTCGCGGCGCCGAGCGTGTCGCCGTGGTAGGCACGGTCGAAGCTGAGCAAGGTGTCGCGTTCGGGATGGCTATTTTGCTGCCAGTACTGCATCGCCATGCGCGCTGCGGACTCGATGGCGGTGGAGCCGTTGTCGGAGTAGAAGACGCGGGTCAGCTTGCTGCCCGGGAAAAGGTCCACCAGCGCCTTGGCGAGCTGGATGGCGGGGGGGTTGGTAAAGCCGAGGAAGGAGGTGTGGGCCACACGCTGGAGCTGGGCGGCAATGGCGGCGTTGATGGTGGGGTGGGCGTGGCCGTGGACGTTGGTCCAGATGGAGGCGTTGCCATCCAGGTACTCGTGCCCGTGCTGATCGCGCAGGACGCAGCCTTTGCCTTCCACCAGCATGAGGGGCTCGCGGGCATCATCGCACCAGTCCCGCATAGGGGTGAAAGGGTGCCATAGGTGCTGTCGCTCGATGGCAAGAAGTTCGGCGTGGGTCATGGGACGAGAGGAGAGAGATTCTAACTTTTGTTGAAAAAGTGGAATTAATGTAATATAATGGGCTGCACTTGCTTTTGACGAAGCAACCGTCAAGACAACCCCCTCCGCAATCCCAATGAAAGTCCGAATTCCAATTCTCGCTGCCATTCTGGCAGTTTCCGCCACTGCCCGTGCCGAGGTGAGCTTGCCGGCAGTGTTCAGCGACGACATGGTGCTTCAGCGCGGTGCCAAGGTCCCGGTGTGGGGCTGGGCGACGCCGGGCGAAGAGGTGAGCGTGAGTTTCGCAGGCCAGACCCAGAAGACCAAGGCAGATGACAAAGGCGACTGGAAAGTGAGCCTTGACGCTTTGATCGAGCATGGCGAACCCACCGATTTGGTGGTCACCGGCAAGAACACGCTGACGGTGAAGCAGGTGCTGGTGGGCGAGGTATGGGTGTGCTCGGGCCAGTCGAACATGCAGTTGACCGTATCGGAAGCGGCTGACGCACAGAAGGAAATTGCCGACGCGAAGTTCCCCCAGATCCGCATGTTCAATGTGGAGCGCATCTCGGCGATGGCGCCGCAGAAGGACACGAAGGGAAAGTGGCTGGCATGTGATCCTGCCAATACGCCGCAGTTTTCCGCCGTGGCCTATTTCTTCGGCCGCAAGCTGCATCAAGATTTGAAGGTGCCGGTGGGCCTGATCAACACCTGCTGGGGCGGCACGCGCGCAGAGGCGTGGACCAGCCGCGAGGCGCTGGAACAACTGCCCGCCGCAAAGGCGATGCTTACCGATTGGGAGCAGCAATTGAAGACTTTTGACCCGGCGAAGGCCAAGGCGGAGTTCGACCAAAAGCAGGCCGCGTGGACCGATGCCACGCAGAAGATCAACGCCGCCAACGCGCAGCTCCCGCCCGGCCAGCCCCAGGCCAAGCTGCCGCCCGCGCCACGCCCTGTTGAAGAGCCTTCGAAAACCCCGCACTACCCCAGCGTGCTCTACAATCAGATGATCGCGCCGATCATCCCCTATGCGATCAAGGGGGCGATCTGGTATCAGGGCGAATCCAACCAGCGGCGCGCGGTGCAGTATCAGGAATTGCTGCCGACGATGATCAATGACTGGCGCTCCCGCTGGGGCTCGGAGTTTCCCTTCTACATCGTCCAGCTCGCCGGTTTTGGAAACGGTCATCCGGCGGCGGCTGAAGCCGGTGTTGCGGACACCTGGGCGGAGTTGCAGGAGGCGCAGATGCTCACCGCGATCACCCTCACGCACTGCGGCGTGGCAGTGGCCAATGACATCGGCGACGAGGGCAACATCCACCCGAAGAACAAGCAGGAGGTGGGCCGCCGTCTGGCGCTGTGGGCGCTGGCGAAGGACTACGGCCGGCTGGAGCTGGAATACAGCGGCCCGATCTACAAGAGCAGCAAGGTCGAGGGCAAGAAGGTGCGTGTTCAATTCACCCACGCGAAGGGATTGAAGACCCGCGACGGCGGCGAGCTTCAGCATTTCCAGATCGCCGGCGCCGACCAGAAGTGGGTTTGGGGCAAGGCCAAGATTGAAGGCAACGAGGTGGTGGTGTGGAGCGACCAGGTTGCGAAGCCCGTGGGCGTGCGTTATGCCTGGGCTGCCTGGGCGCCCAAGGCCAATCTCATCAATGGAGCGGGGCTGCCTGCATCATGCTTCCGCACCGATGAGTTTCTGCTCAGCACTCTGGGCGTGGTGTCGCCGTTCGCGGAGAATGCGACCGCGAAGAAGTAGGCGTCACCGCTCAACGATCTTGCCTGCGCTCCTGCCGCTGCCGTTCCATAAATAGACGGTGCCGTCATGCGCGCCGGCGAAGATGGTTTTCGCGTCCTTGGTGATGGCCACACAGTAGAGCATCTGGTTCACGCCTTCGAGCTTCTGCTCCTTCGCTGTGTCGCTGCGCTGATCGCCGGTGTGCCTCACCAGTTCGCGGTAAATGCTGCCACCGCCCTTTTCGGTGGTGGTCACCAGCGCCGCGCCATCCGGTGTCCAGGCGAGGGCGGTATAGACCACCTTCTTGTCGCCAAGCATCACTTCCTGCTCGCGGCTGCTGACGCCCCAGACCTTGACTTCCTTGTCGGCGCTGGCGGTGGCGAGCTGGGTCGCGTCCTTGTTGAAGGCCACGGCAAGCACATGATTGGTGTGGCCTTCGTAGAAGGCGATGAGCTTGCCATCGGCGGTGTTCCAAAGCTTCGCCAGCTTGTCGGCGGCGCCGCTGGCCAATGACTTGCCGTCGGGCGAAAGGCGCAGGCCGTAGATGGTGTCTTCATGCGCCTTCCAGGTGGCCAGAATCTTGCCCTCCTCGAAGGCGATGCGGTGGATGAAGCCGCTCACGCCGGGCTGCCCGTCGGAGGCGAAGAGAGTGGTGTTGTCCTGGGCGAACGCGAGGGCCGTGATGTTGCCCACGAGGGAGCTGCCGAGATTCTTCACCTCGCGCCAGGTGCTCACGTCCCAGACCTTCAGGCAGCGGAAGCCGCCCGTGGCCAGCCATTTGCCATCGGGGCTCCAGGCGAGGCTTTGGATCGCCTCGGTGTGGCCGCCGAGGTGCTGGTCCAGGGGGCGGCCGGGCTTGGTCAGGTCGTACACGCAGAGAATGTTTGCACGCGCCACCGCCAGTGACTTCTCGTCTGGCGACAAGGCGATGGCGAGGACGGGCTGGTAGCTTGCCGGCATGGCGGTGAGGGTCACAGGCTGCACGGCGGGCAGCTCATCGAAGACACTCGCATTCCAAACGGCTCCTTCATTGATCCAGGCCTGCACCGCCGCTGCGGCGGCCGGATCGAGCTGCTTCTTTGGGGGCATGTGTGGATCATTGTCCCTGGCGAGCACTTGCAGAAGCAGGCTGTCGGCAGCCTTTCCAGGAACCACGGAGGGGCCGTTGTCACCGCCCTTGAGCATCTTTTCACGGGTGTTGAGGATGAGCCCGCCTTTGGCCTTGCCGGGCTTGTGACAGCCGATGCATTCATCGCGCAGCACCCGCATCGCGGGCAGCGATGAATCCGCGCGGGCGCTCAGCGTGAGGAGAATGAAGAGACTGCCAGCGAAGGAACGAAAGGACATGAAAACCAATACGTGGCCGCAGCCGCCCCTGTTACAGCGCGGGTCGAACAGCAAGGAAGGGGACGGGTCATGAGCGGCAACAAAAAAGGCGGCCGGTGAGGGCCGCCTTTAAAAAACTGGCAGAGAAGGTTCTGCCGGTCCGGACTGGTCAGTTGCGCCAGGAAACCACGTCGTCCTTGGTGTGCAGCTTCTTGTCCTCGCCGAGGCTCATGCCGGCGACTCCCATTATGAGGTTGGGCGAGGCGCCGCGGGAGATCGTGGAGTCTTCGTTTTTGAGGTCCGGGTTCGCGATCTTGTTGTCGTAGTTGGCATCAAGAATGACCTCGTACGCCTCGCCCCAAGGGTCCATCAGGGAATAGTTGCCATCACTGCCTGCCAGGCCGCCCGCGCCGTTCTGTGCGAGCGGCGGCTCGATGTAGGCGATCTGGCGCGGGTTGAGCTTCGCTTCGTTCTGGCCCAGCAGGATCTTCAGGATCTGGGCGCCCTGGCTGAGAGCAATGGGCTCCTCAGTGGTGTTTCCGGGAGGCAGCGGGTAGCGGTTGTATTCGACCTGGTAGTTCTTGATGCCGAGCGTGATGTCCTTCAAGGCCGCCTGCGCCTTCACCTTCTTCGCCTTCCTCATCACCCCGGTGATGGCGGGGAACGCAAGACCGGCAAGGATGGCGATGATGCCGATGACCACGAGCATTTCGATCAGGGTGAAGGCTCGCTTTGAAAAGGGGGTGATTCGTGATGTCATGAGACGAAGGGTGTTGATGGGGGGTTGGACAGCAGCCGGAAGACAATGTTTGAACAACACCGATGGCTAAATGCAGAGTAGCGAAAAACCCCGCCGCCCGTCAATCCCAGACTTGCGCGCCGCCGGACAATCGCGGCCCGTGAGCAACGTTCCGTGATCACTGGTTGAAGCGGAAAGGATCACGCGCATGGTGCGCGCCCTCATGCGCCTTGCACATCACTGTTGACAGTGCAACGCCTCCACATACTCTTGCGCTTTAACTGGCTCAAGACAAAACAACAACACGACACAAGCGATTAACAAATAGCATCGCTTTTTCCTCCAATATGGCGAAGACAGCATCAAAGGCGGGCGCAAGCAAAGGCGCATCAAGCAAGGTGAAATACGTTTACACATGGGGAGACGGACGCGCAGACGGCGACGGATCCATGAAACCTCTGCTTGGCGGCAAAGGCGCCAACCTCGCCGAAATGAGCCGCATCGGCCTGCCGGTGCCTCCCGGGTTCACGATCACGACGGAAGTTTGCACGTACTTCTACGCCAACAAGAAGACCTACCCGGTCGAGCTGCAGAAGCAGATGGAGCAGGGCGTTGCAGCCATGGAGAAGATCATGGGCTACAAGTTCGGTGATGCCAAGGGCTTCCCGCTTCTCGTCGCGGTGCGCTCCGGTGCGCGCGATTCGATGCCCGGCATGATGGACACCATCCTGAACCTCGGTCTGAACGACCAGACGGTGCTTTCGCTGGTGGCCGCCACCAAGAACGAACGCTTCGCATGGGACTGCTACCGCCGCTTCGTGCAGATGTATGGCGACGTGGTGCTTGGCGTGCAAAAGCGCGAAGGCGAAGATCATGAGCCCTTTGAAGTGGCCATCGAAACCTTCAAGCATGAAAAGTATCACAAGGACATCGTCGACAGCGAACTGACCGCCGAAGACCAGCAGGAGCTGGTGAAGCGTTTCAAGGCCCTCGTCAAAGAGCGCACCGGCCACGGCTTCCCAAGCGATCCGTGGGAACAGCTTCGCGGTGCCGCCGGCGCTGTGTTCGGTTCCTGGATGAATGACCGCGCGATCGTGTATCGCCGCAAGTATGGGATCCCCGCCGAGTGGGGCACCGCCGTCAACGTCCAGGCCATGGTGTTCGGCAACACAGGCAACGATTCGGGTTCCGGCGTGGCATTCACCCGCAACCCGGCCAACGGCGTCAATGAATTCTACGGTGAGTTCCTCATCAATGCTCAGGGCGAAGACGTCGTTGCCGGGGTGCGCACTCCGGAGCCTGTGCTCCAGCTCAAGGAGGAGATGCCGAAGTCCTATGCCGAACTGATGAAGGTGCGTTCCACTCTGGAAAAGCATTTCAAGGATGTGCAGGACATTGAGTTCACCGTCCAGCAGGGCAAGCTCTTCATGCTGCAGACCCGTAACGGCAAGCGTACCGCACCGGCTGCCATCAAGATTGCCGTCGATATGGTGGCGGAAGGGCTGATCGATGAGAAAACAGCGGTAAAGCGGGTTGCCCCCGAACAGCTGGATCAACTGCTGCATC
>CAINXC010000308.1 GCA_903854655.1 uncultured Verrucomicrobiota bacterium
AGCGTTGCCCCGCCGCAGCAGGCTGTTGCAAATGAACAAAAATTGGGGTGAAAGCCCCATGGTGGAAGGCGAGCCTTCCGGCCACAATTGAGCCACCATGAAATATCGCGCATCCAACGCCAAGTCAGGGGTCGTAACTCCTCCTTTAAAGGGAGGAAAGGCGAAAGTGTGTCAGTGCGACATGAATTTCAGGGCGACGCGAGAAGCACTTGCTTTGTCGGCGTATTTCATCATTAACCGGGGACGTGACTTGAGTCTTTGGCCCAAGCTGCCAAACCAGATGAACCCGCTCCAGTTGCAACATGGCTGTTAAATTCAACGATTATTACGAAACCCTGGGAGTGTCGCGCGAGGCGACTGCGGACGAGCTGAAGAAGGCCTTCCGCAAGCTGGCGCGCAAGTATCACCCAGACGTGGCCAAGGACAAGAAGGCCTCCGAGGAGAAATTCAAGGAGATCAACGAGGCCTACGAGGTGCTCAGCGATCCTGAGAAGCGCCAGAAGTACGATCGCCTGGGCGCGAACTGGCAGGACGGCGGCTCAGGGCACGGCGGGTTCAGTCCCGGCGGCGGGGGTGCCAGGGACTCGGAGGGGGGCTTCGAATTTGGCGGCACCGGCTTCAGCGATTTCTTTGAAACCTACTTCAGTGGTCGTCGCGAAGGCTTTGGGGCATCGCGCCGCCGCTCTGCAGGTGCCCACCGCGAAGGCTTCGCCCAGCGCGGCCAGGACGTGGAGGCAGACATCCTCGTCTCCCTGGAGGAAGCCCTGCACGGCTCGCTGCGGCAGGTCACCCTGCGCCGGCCCGCCGAAAGTGGGGAGGCCGAGCGGACAAACACCTACCAGGTGCGCATTCCCGCCGGGGTGCGCGAAGAGCAGCGCATCCGCCTGGGCGGCCAGGGCGAGCCGGGATTCGGCGGCGCAGCGGCAGGCGACCTCTACCTGCGCGTGCGCCTCGCCCGGCATCCGGAGTTCAGCGTGCAGGAGTCCGACCTGTATTACGATCTCGACCTCGCTCCCTGGGAAGCCGTGCTCGGCGTGAAAGCGGAGATCCCCGCCCTGGATGGCGCCACCTCTCTGCGCGTGCCTGCCGGCACCACCTCAGGAAGCCAGCTTCGCATGCGCGGACTCGGCCTGCCGCGCGAAGGCGGGGGGCGCGGCGATCTCTACGCCACGGTGAACGTGCAGATCCCCGCCAAGGTCTCCGATGAAGAGCGCGCTCTCTGGGAGCAGCTCGCCGCCAAATCGTCCTTCAACCCGAGGAGCGTGCCATGAGCGAAATCACCTTCTCCGAACAGCATTCGGTGACCCTGGTGGAGGTCGTCGGAACCGCTCGCGAGACGTATTCGCTGGAGGCCGCAGCCCGGCTCGCCGATGTGCATCCCGACTTGTTGCGCCACTACTGCTCCCTCGGCCTTCTTGGCGCAGATCGCGCCCGTGCAGATGCCGAGCTGGAGTTCGATGACGAGGCGATTTACGAACTCCGCTGCATCGAGCACTACCGCCGCCATCACGGGGTGAACATGCAGGCGCTGCCCCTGCTGCTCGATTTGCTGCGCGAAGTGGAGCGCCTGAACGCGGAACTGCGCTTCCTGCGGCGGGTTTGATGCGTCTTTAGACCCACCCACACGTGCTAGGAGTTGCAAGGAAGGGCTCCATCAGGGGATGCCCTTCATTACCATAGCATTACATGTGCCCAGGGAAGGCACACGCAGGCTCGACATCCGGGCCGCGAACCGTTATCCATTCACCCAGTGTTTAGAACCGTTTCCGCCCCACCCGCCTTTTCCGCCAAAGCCCGATCAGGGGCCGCGCTGGTGCTTGTGCTGGCCGCCCTGGCGCTGATCTCCTTCATGGCGATTGCCATCCTCACCTTCGAGCGTTCGGAGGACCGGGGCTCCCGCGCCTCCGCCGATCTGGTGCAGGTGCGCATGCTCTCCACCTTGCCGGAGAAGCTGGTCATCTCGCAAATCCGCCGGGCCACGGGCGGCGCTTCCATGCCGGGTGGCCGGGGGCTTGGCATGGACACCACCTGGACCTCGCAGCCCGGCATGATCCGGGTCTTTGGCAACAAACCGGATTCAGCCGGCTTCCGTGCCCCGACAGAGGAAATGTTCAAGCTGTACTCCGCCCGCCTGCTCACCACCAGCGACCCTACGGACCTGCAAAATGAGCTGCTGCGAACGCAGGACTGGATGAACAGCCCCCCCGAATTCGTTGACCTCAACGAACCCGTCCTGGTGCAGCCCACCCGCCAGCCAAACACCGCACCCGGTGCAGGCACGGCCAAACCCCGTTACGTGTTTCCTATTCTTGACCCTTTCGCGCAAGGATTGGTGGATGGCTTCGAGGTGTACACAAGCGCCACCGCTGCCGACGGAGGCCCCGCGCCGGCCCAGGCTCCTGCTGGCGGCTTCAGCACCAATGCCATGCAACCGACCATGGCCATGCCCGTGACCTGGCTCTACGTGCTGCAGGACGGCAGCATCGTCGCCCCCAGTGGCAGTCAAAACGGCATCGCGAGTTTCGGCACCCCCCAGCCCTCCAGCAGCAACCCCATCGTCGCGCGTGTCGCCTATTGGACGGACGACGACAGTTGCAAGCTCAACATCAACACCGCCACCGAACCAGCACCTTGGGATTCGCCGCACACCCACACCACCACCGATGAAACCTATGCCGCCAGCATTCCGGCCAAAGGCGAGCACTACCGCGAAAGCGGCCACCCCGCCTTTACTTCGCTAAGCCCGGTCCTGCGCAATTTCAATTCCGCAGATACCGATACCACCGGCCTCACCAGCGCCACGACAAACCCGCTCGTGCGCGAGCCCAACGCCCCCCTGACCGCAGACTCGTCCTCATGGTGGCAGCACATCAGCAACTGGCACTCCCTGCTGCCCCGCACTTTTGACACAAGCCTGGTCTCGAAGCCCGGCACCGCGGGCGGCACCCAGACCGCCAGTGTGGACGTTCAACCCAAGCAGGGCCGGATGTTCGCCACCGTCGATGAGTTCATTTTCAACAAGCCAGCCAACGGCCCCGCTTACCGAGTCGCGAACAACATCCCCGGCTCAACGGACCCCGACATCAATTCGCTCGACCTGAGCAAGGTGCGCTTCTTCCTCACCACTCATAACCGTGCGCCAGAGCTTAACTTGTTCAACCGACCGAAGATCTCCCTCTGGCCCCTGCAGGCAACAGCCTCAATGCGCAACTCCCTGGACAGCCGGTTCGCCTTCGCCTCGACGATGGGTCCCGACATCTACTACTTCCAGCGGCAGTCCGAGTGGGTGAGCGAAGCCAGTCCAGGCTCGTCGCAAGATCAGGACAAGGACATGTCCATCACCCGCAATCAAAACCTTCTTGGCTACCTGCAGGCGCTGACGGAACTGCCGGTGCCGGGGTTTGGCGGAAGTTTCGTCGATACCAACACGCCGACCAATGGCAAATGGACGGCGGCAGGAGCCACCCAGTTGATCACCAGCATGTTTGACTTTATCCGCTGGGGTGCGAATCCGGCGACTCCGTACTCACAGGCAATCAGCGATCCGCTGTCGCCCCAATACGCCTCCCTGGCACCCTCCTACAGTGCGGCGGGCACAGCCGATGGCATCGGTGCCTACACCGCCGTTCCGATGCGCGTCGCACAGGCCGGCGAAACAGTGACCTCCCGCTTTGTCTCCACCAACGCCCAGCGCAGCAAGGGCCAGGGCCGCTTCCCCACCATCACGCAAGCCTCACTCGTTTTTGCTGCGACCGACTGTGCGGCGCTAAACGGCAACGTGCAGGACGTCAATCCCTCCGACGGCTATGGGGATGCAACCAAAAAAATCGAGGCCTTCCTTGTCATTCAACCTTATTGTGTCGCCCCGGGCGTGACACCGGCCGGTCACGATTTCCAATACCGCGTCGTCGGGCTTCAGCAGTTCCACATCGCCGGGCAATCATTGGGATTTGCAGCGAACGGTGTCAATCGCGTCTCATGTCCCCAGTCCCACCCCATTGCGTCCATCAATCAAAGCTGGGGCGGCGAACACGGTCCATACAATGGTTTCATCTCACAATTTCTCACCCATTCAGGCGCCCTCAAGACTCCTGGCCAGGCCAATGCGGACCTCAATTTTCCGTTTTGCAGCGCTGAACTCCCCCTGTTCCCAATCCTGGCGGAGGGCAAGACCCTGCCGCTTGATGATGGCAGCGGCAACGGGGTCAAGATTCAAATCTACATCTATGAGGACTCCGGCACCATCACGGCCCAGTCCGATCCTGTGCAAGTGCTGGAGATGTACTTCCCTCCTGCGTTGATTCCGGTGCCGCTGATGTCAAAATTTCAGGGCCCGGCGCTGCTTGGCAAGACCCCTGCCCAACGCTTCGCCTATCGTTTCACCCCATCGGTGATCAAAGGCGTCCCCCAGTTGAGTCATCTCATACTGCCCGGTGATGTCGTTCGCTCCGTGGAGATGCACGGCAGTGATCGGACCTATCCTCCTCCCGGCGGCTCGGTGGCCGCACCAAAGGTGCCAAGCATCACTCAGGGGGATGTTAGGCTGCTGTCAGGGCGTATTGCCGTGGAATACAACACCAGCGTCGGTGCTGCGCAGTATTTCGCCCCCCATCCCCTCTATTTTGAAAGCCGCCTGAAGAACGGGGCCATCGATTCCGCTTTCGCCGGTGATTCCTTGCAGGGCCTGCCTCTCCCCGTTCAGTCTCCGCCTGTGACGCCGCCCGTTTCACCCCCTGGAGTGATCGTTGCCCGTTATCAGTCCGGCTCAATACTTCCCACCCCACTGCTTCCGAGCCCCCTATCGCTGCCAGCAGTGCCGGCAGGCATGATGGGGGCCTTCAACATCGACAAGCTTGCGGCCAGCGACCTCGTGGGTCGTCCCGGGGACTTTGACACGGGGCCTGGAGTGGTTGAAGACGGTCCCTATATCAACATGCCGGACTTTAACAACGGCAACAATCAATCGAAGGCGCCGGGCTCCACAGGAGGCTACTTTCAACACGGTGGTTTGTTCGGTGAAGAGAATGGCGTGACCTTCTCGCCCTGGCGGCAGATCTCCAGTGCGATTGCCTTTGGATCACTGCCCAGTGGCGTTTACGGCTGGGCAGGCTCCATCTCGCCTCGGCCCTGGCAGACCCTGCTCTTCTGCCCCAACCCGCCTTCCCGCACGACTCCTCCTGGCACCGAGCCGCAGTGGGTCGCCACCAATTCCGCTCAGCAGGATCACTTTGGTTTCAAAACACCACGCGATCACCTTTTGCTGGAAAACTTCTGGATGCCGCCGGTGGATGCTGATGGGCTAAGCGAAGGCTTCTCCACCGAGGGCAAGGTCAACATGAACTACCACATCATGCCCTTTCAGTGGATCAAGCGTGCCACCGCCATGTATGGAGCCCTTCACGGTGTGCGCATCACAGCCATCCCCAGCCAGGCCGTCACCAATGGCAGCTACAAGGGAGCCACGGCCTCGCCTCTCGAATTCCGCTATGCCGTTGACCCCGCAAAGACGCTGGCGGCGTTTGATGACCGGTGCTACAACCCCGGCACGGGGCTCACCGATGTGTTCCGGTCGCCTTCCGAGATTTGCGAGATGTTCCTGATTCCACAGAGGCTGCCCAACCACACTTATTCCAGCGGTGGCGTCACCGCGCTCGATCCCGCCACCGTGTTTCCCAACAATGTTCATACGGCCTATCAAAGCGCCCTCCAATGGTGGGAAGGCCCCAGCACGACCAATCCCACGGATGGCTTTGAAGCCACGGGAGACAACCTGCGCGAGGCTCCTTATGCACAGCTCTACCCGCGCCTGTGCACTCGCTCCAATGTCTTCACCGTCCACTATCGCGTGCAGCTTCTGCGCAAATCCCGCAGCACCCCCGTGGCGCAGTGGGTCGAGGGCAAGGACAATGTAACTGCCGAGTACCGCGGCGAATCCACCATTGAACGCTACCTTGATCCCGCCACGACCACGGTTCCCGATTTTGCCACGGCCAACCTCCCCACGCAGGCCGTGGATGACTATTACAAGTACCGGATCGTACGCCGCAAGCAGTTCGCGCCATGAAGCTGAACGCACCACTTTCGAAGCAGTCGAGCCGGGCTTTTCCCCGGCTTGCGCGTGCCTTCACCCTGGCTGAATCCCTGTTCGCCATGACCATCGTTTCCTTCGTGTTGCTGGCGATCATCGGCATCATGCCCAGCGGGCTGGCGTCGTTGAAGGATGCAGAACGTCGCGCCGCCGAGACACGCATCTGCCAGACCCTGGCGGCGGATTTTGAAGGCCGTTCCTGGGCCTCCCTTGCCAGCCTGCCCTCGCGCCCCATGTATTTTGATGAACGTGGGGTGGCCAGCACCATCGACCCCCTGGACGACAACAATCCCACCCTCAACCCGGTCTATGCGGCCGAGGTGATGCTGACATTTGATCCAGTGGCAGGCCATCAGCAGACCATGGCCTCAAACGGCTGGCTGCCCGGCGAAACTTCGCCGAGCCCCTACCTCCGCTATCTCAGGATCGCGATCACGGATCACCCCACCGACACCAATTCCCTGCAGCAAGCTCTCAACGGCACGCCGCAATCCTTCGTGCAGGTGTACACCCTCGTGCTCGCCAATTTGGAACCTGATCTGCCGATGCAATCCCAATGAAACGCCGCCTTTCCCAACGCGGAGTCACCTTGCTGGAGCTGCTGGTGGCCCTGGCCATCCTCGGGGTGGTGCTGCTCATCATCGGTCATGCCATGAGCCTGATGCAGAACACCTGGGTGAAGATTCGCGGCAAGGCGGACGGCTTCCGCAACACACGCCTGGCCCTCGATACGGTAACCCAGCGTCTGTCGCAGGCCACCCTCAACAGCCGCTGGAAAATCGATGCCGCGCAACCCAACAACCTCCGGTACGTGCCCGACTCCGACCTGCATTTTGTTTCCGGCAAAGCCACCACCCTCCTGAACAACGACAGCACACCCGTGGGTGATGCTGTGTTCTTCCAAGCCCCCTTCGGCCAGGACGCCATTCCCCAGAGCACCAGTTCCACCACCCCGCCGCTCGACACCCAGAGCCTGGAAGAAACACTCAATGCCTGGGGTTACTTTGTCGAGTTCGGTTCCGATGCCGATGAGCGGCCGGATTTCATGGTGCAAAGCGCCGCCCAGTTCCCACCGCGCCAGCGGTTCAGGCTGCTGGAGTTCCGCCAGCCGGCGCATGAACTGACACTTTTTGATTTGGGCACCGCGCAAGCACCCGGGCAGGCCCCGGGCCTCCTGATCAGTCAAGCGAACAGCTTCACCCAGCTTTACACTTGGTTCCGCACACCTCTTGCGGCGGGCAGCACCTACCAGCAACGCCGCTTGACTGTCATCGCCGAGAACGTCCTCGCCATCATTGTCACGCCGCTCGATCCCAAGCTGCGTGACCCCAACGCCCCGGCCAACGATCCCAGCCCCTACCTGGTCGCCCCCGACGGTACCTGGGACTCCCGGCGGTTTCAAACCGATGGCAGCCAGCCCGTCACCCCTGGCACCGCCACCCCGACGCCGTCGCAATACCAGTGGCACCGCCTTCCGCCAGCCATCCAGCTCACCGCCATCGCTATGAGCGAGGATTCCTGGGCGGCCATCCCCGACGAAATGGTGGGATCCACCGCCAATCAGTTGCGCACGTTGATCAACGGCTTGTTCAACCAGGGCAGCACTCTGGAGAATGACCTTACCGCTGTGCAGACACAACTTGATGCGATGACCCCGCCCATGCGCTACAAGATCGTCTCCATTCTCATCCCCATGGCCGGCCAGTGATGAACTCCCCCGCTTCCATGCCCCCATTGAAATGCCAGCGACCTCGCACCGCCAGCGGCTTCACCCTGGTGGAAACCCTGTTTGTGCTGGCCATCATGGTCATGCTCTTTGCCGTGGCCGCAGCAGGTGCGAAGAAATCCTGGCAGTCGCAGGAGCTCAGGGCCAGCGTGATTCACCTCGCCCACGACATGAACCTGGCCTCTGTGGCGGCCCAGCGGCTCAACAAACCCGTCGTGGTCCGCTTCTACCTGTACCAGGCGGATGCCATTGCCTCCCCAGATCCGCACTACCACGCCTACCAGCTCATGGTTCACGACGCCGCAGCCGGCACCACGGTGCCCCTGTACGAATTGCAGACACTGGAAGGCACCACCCTCATCTCCGCCAACCCCCGCTTTTCCAGCATCCTCTATACGCCGCAGACGCAAAATCCCGCCCAAGACCCCGATCTTGGCATCGGCCCCTATCAATACGTCGAT
>CAINXC010000309.1 GCA_903854655.1 uncultured Verrucomicrobiota bacterium
CCATGCAGTATATGGAACATGTCCTCGAAGCTCATCGCAAGCGGATCACGGCCCGCGTTTCTGACAGTGTGCGCAGCACGCTGGAGCAGGCTGCGGAGCTTTTGGGCGCGACGGTCAATCAGTTTGTCGTGCAAACGGCATATGTGGAAGCGCAGCGCGTGATTGAGCGCGAATCGGTCATCCGGCTTTCGCAGAAAGACTCGCGCCAGGTTCTCGCCCTGCTGGACAACCCGCCCAAACCGAACAAGCGTCTCAAGGACGCGGTCAAGGCATACGGGAACACCGTGCGTGCATAAAATCGAACTGCTGGCGAAGACACATGACCGGGACGGATTCGACTGCGGGAGTGAGCCGCTCAATCTGTTTTTGAAACACACCGCCCGGCAACATTCGGAGCGGGGCATCTCGCGGACCTTTGTGCTGGTGGACGAGGACAGCCCCACGCCGAAGGCCATTCTTGGTTTCTTCTCGCTCAACATCTGCCAGATCAAATCGGAGTCGCTGGCACCCCTGGAAACAAAGAAGCTGCCGCGCGACGTTTCCGCAGTCCGGTTGGGACGGCTGGCAATCGCCAAGGCCTGTCAGCGGCAAGGCATCGGGAAGACGCTGCTGGTGGCGGCAATGGGAAAATTCATGGAGATTTTCAACACGGCGGGTGGCATTGGTCTTTTCGTGGACGCGAAAGACCAGGATGCCAGGCGCTACTATGAGCAGTTCGGTTTCGTTTCTCTGCCGTCCAATGAACTGGAACTGTTCCTGCCGGTAAAGACGATTGCAGAGGCGCTGGCGTCCGGGCGATAAATCAAACCAGGGCAAAAGGCCGGGCGTTGTCTGTTGCATGTTTGTATCATCATCTACTGGCGCTTTGCGATCATCAATTTTCACACAAAGGCACGAAGGCACAAAGCTTCCTGTTCATTGCCGGCAGCCATGCCGCCCGTCTTCGTGCCTTTGTGTCTTCGTCTGAGGAGGGCAGCGCACGCTTGTTTGCGGCCGGTGTTTACCAGTGGACAGGCCGGTCTTGTGCTGGCGTATTGAAGGCATGTTTCGCCCTGCCTTGCTTCTCCTGATGCTGCTGGTTTCCTGCCCGATGGCGGCCCTTGCGGGTGGTCGTTTGATCGACGCCTGTGACTATTCCGGCGATGAGGCGGCGCGCAATGCCTGGGTGGCTGGCGAAGGCTCGGCCCCGGCCGGGGTGCGGGAGGTGGAGGGCAAGCCTGCGGTGGTGCTGGGCTGCAAGTTCGCCGGAGCGCAGATCGGGCGCGGGGTGTGGGACCGCAAGGTGGCGCTGGACATGAGCCAGGCGCAGGGTGTGGAGCTGGAGGTGATGTGCACCAATGCCGGGCCGATCTCGTCGTTTTCATTGTACCTGCAAAGCGGTGGCGGCTGGTATCACGGTGTGTTCTCGCCGCGCTACGCCCAGGGCTGGAACCGCATCACGCTGTCGAAGGCAGAAATGAAGCAGGACGGCAAGCCGGGTCCGTGGAACCACATCACCAAGCTGCGCCTGGCGGCCTGGCGCGGGGACAATGAGGACACGGAGTTTCTCATTCGTAACGTTCGTCTCGTGGGGGTGCTGGGCGAGGATGCGCGGGTGCTGGTGCTGGAGGGTGGTCACGGACCGGAGGTGCCGGAAAGCGAACGCGTCTTGGCCCCGTCTTACGCCACTCATGTCTCAAATATGCTGGCCGAACTGGGCATCCGCCATGCGACGATGCACGATGATGAGCCGGTGGCGGAAGCCCTCAAGCTGGCATCCATCGTAGTGCTGCCCTACAACCCCGGGCTGCCGAAAGCGACGCTGGAAGCCCTCGTGAGCTACGCGAAGGGAGGCGGCAGGCTGCTGTGCTTCTACACCCTGCCGGCGCCGCTGGCGGAGGTGGCGGGGGTTGAGAGCGGCAAGTGGATGAAACCGCAGCGGCCGTTCGCCTCCCTGCGCCCTGCGGATGAAGGGCTGCCGGGCATGCCGGTGCAGGTGAGGCAGGCCTCATGGGCGCTGACGAACGCGCAGGCGAAGGCTGGGCGCTCGAAGGTTCTGGCGCATTGGTTCGATTACAAGGGCCAGGACACTGGACTGGCCGCGATCATTGCCTTCGACAGGCTGGTGGTGATGACCCATGTGCTGCTGGATGAGGATCGCGCCGGCCACGCCACGCTGCTCCTGGCCATGCTGGGCAGGCTTGATCCGGCCTTCTGGGAGGACGCTGTTTTGCAGCGTCAGGAAAGCATGGCCCATATTGGCGGCCTGCGCACGGTGGACGAGGTGATGGCCAGCCTGGAAAAGGCGGCGGCGAGCAACGCAGAGGTGCGCCAGCGGCTCGATGCAGTGCGTCGGCTCATGAGATCGAAGATTAATCTGAAAAAGCCCGCCGAGGCTCTGGATGCGGTCGTCACCGCTGAGAAGCAGTTGCGCGAGGTCTGGTGCATGGCGCAACCCGCGAAGGAGGGCGAGTTCCGTGCCTTTTGGTGCCACAGCGCCTACGGGGTGAAGGGGCTCACCTGGGAGGAATCCATCGCGCGGCTGCAGGCGAACGGCTTCACCGCCATCATGCCGAACATGCTTTGGGGCGGCGTGGCCTATTACCCCAGTGAAGTGCTGCCGGTGGCGCCGGGTGTGGCGGAGAAGGGCGATCAAATGGCCCTGTGCGTGGCTGCCTGCAAAAAGCACGGCATCCAAATTCACGTATGGAAGGTGGACTGGAATCTGGGCCAGGAGGCTCCGGCCGCGTTTGTGCAGAAGCTGCGCGAGGCGGGCCGGCTGCAACGCTCCTGGGATGGGGTCGAGCAGCCATGGCTGTGCCCGTCAAATCCGGACAATCAGGCATTGGAGCGGGAGGCATTGCTGGAGGTGGCCAGACGCTATCCGATCGACGGCATCCATTTCGACTACATCCGCTATCCTGGGGCCGACCACTGCTTCTGCGGGCCCTGCCGGGACCGCTTTGAAAAGGCCACCGGCACGCCGGTGCAGCACTGGCCGGCTGATGTGCAGGCCAAGGGAGGCCGGCGGGAAGAATGGATCGCGTGGTGCCAGGGCAACATCAACACCCTGGTGGAATCCACCAGCACCGCCGTGCGCAAGGTGCGGCCCGGCATCCAGGTGAGCGCCGCCGTCTTCCGCAACTGGGCGGTGGACAGCCGCATCGTGATGCAGGACTGGCGGCTGTGGTGCCAGCGTGGCTGGCTGGATTTCGTCTGCCCCATGGACTACACCACCAACGACGGCACTTATGAAACCTGGGTGCGCCAGCAGAAAACCTGGGCGGGCCCCGCACAGCTCGTGCCGGGCGTGGGCGCGTCTTCGACCAACGTGTCGCAGACGGCGGATCAAATCATCGGCCAGATCAACATCACCCGCCGGTATGGCTGCAAAGGCTTCATCATCTTCAACTACGGGGAGCGGGAGGAACGGGAGATCCTGCCTTTGCTGGGGCTGGGGGAGACGAAGAAGTAGGCGGTGCTTGGCGCCTGACCTGGGTCACCTTTTCCTCACCAACATGACAACGGTGCCCGCAATGTGACTCATGCCCGGAATCAGCAGCAGAAGCTGGTCAAGCACCAGCGTGAGGTTGCTCACCCAATCCTCCATGAAGGCCGGCACGTAACGGAAAATTCGGTGAGTGATCGCATAATGCCTGATTTCCTCGATTTCGAACACTTCGCCGATGCGCTGGATCTCAGCCCAGGAGAGCTGTCGCTCATCGGGCGACACGTCCTTTGGAATCGGTGTGCGATCACGCATCCACTGCAGCACCTTTGAGTAGGCGACGGGCTCCATAAAGGCGATGCGTCCGCCTGGCACCAGCAGATCGTTCATCGTCCGCAATCCTTCTTCCAGCGGCAGATGATGCAGCACCGACATGGCCAGCAAGGCATCGAACTTGCCCTTGGGCAGGCTGTCGCTGGCGCCGTCGGCCACCACGAAGGTGACACGGTCCGCCACACCATCGAGCTCGGCCCGCTTGCGGGCGACCTCGATCAACTCCGGCGACACGTCATAGCCCTCCACTTGATAACCCATGCTGCCCAGGCGCGTGGCCATTTCACCGCTGCCGCAGCCGAAGTCGCAGATAGAGGCAGGTTTGTTCTGGGTGAGGAAGCGAATCAGGCATTCCACACGGTTGAAGCGCCAGTTCCTGGCGTCGCGGTACTGCGTGATCAAAGCCTCGGGAGTCGGCTGCAAGTCGGCGAGTTTCTTGGCCGCCTGGGTGGCCTGGAAGACGAGTTCGTCTTGAATGCGTTGTTCGTGGGTTTTGCTCATGAGCGCCAAAAATTTACAAGTTGATGGGGCCGTCGCCATCGCCGCGATTGATGTGGGCGCCGGGCACGGATTTGGAGAGGGGATCGAGGCGCTGTTTCAGCGCGGGGCTGA
>CAINXC010000310.1 GCA_903854655.1 uncultured Verrucomicrobiota bacterium
CGAGCAGTTCTGCGCAGCGCGCGTCGTGAGAACACCACCCGCGAAAAACCCCTGAAACTCGGCCACGATGTTGCTCGTGCCGAACTGCGATGTCTGAGGCATGACCTATCTCCTTTTTCGTTGTCTGTGAGTCGGGGCATGCCCCGTGAGAAACCCTACTACGCGATCGCCCTCCGCATCCGTGCGGCGAGCGAGTCGATGAGAGGCAGCGGCAGATTCGGCCGTCCCTGCGATGCCGTATCAATACCGGCTCGCATGCGCTGCGGCAAGCCCGTTCCGGGGCGTCCATACCAAGGACGCCACCCGCGCCCAGATGTGACCGCCGCCGGATGCGGAAGCACAGCGGCAGGGTGCGGAAGCACAGCGGCAGGCGGTGCTCCGGAAGGAGCGACCGGCGGCAGACTGTGGAAATTCGGCAAGTACGAACTTGCCTGTCTTGCCAGATCCACAGCCTTTGACCCGTAGCGCTGACCCAACAGCGTCTGCGCCACGTGCGGGAATCCGTGCTTGTAGCCATCGATTGCCGCGTACAGACCCGCACCAAGCGCAGCCGCAGCCCACGGGTTGCCTACCGCTACCTCGGGCCCCTGCAAGCCGTACGGACGGTATCCGACGGAGATTCGCGGGTTGTACGGTCCACCGTTGCCAACCGCGAAGTTCACGTCTTCGGGATTGCGCAGCCAGTCACGCGCAGCCACGAGCGGCCGTGGTCCGCAGTACGGCGACCATCCGGTAGCCGTGTCGTGGAGAGCTCCCAGGATGTTCATCGCCCTGCGGCTTTGCTGCTCCTCACGAAGCGTTCGATCGCGTGGGTAGTACGCGCCCGCCACGGGACCAGGCACAGGCTTGGTTTCGAGGTACTTCTTCAGGGCTTCCGACTGCCCAGGATCCATCGGCAATCCCTGGAGCGCCTTCTGGAGCGCCGCACGAATCGTCTCGGGATCGTCTGCACCGCCGGAGACCATGTGCTGCGGCCACGCGGGAGGACGGCCGTGGCGAAGCGGCTGTCCAGGACGATGTGCCTTGGGCCGACCCCAGCGAGCGCCAAGAGCGCCTCCAAGGAGACCGCCGAGGGCAGCAACGAGTCCTGGCTTTGCCGCAGCAAAGGCCACGGCGGATGCCGTCACGGGACCACCCGAAGCAGTGGTTCCGGGTCGTGGCATCGGTTTCCCAGCGTAACGGCTTGCAAGTCCGAGCCCGAGCGCGGCACCCGGAAGCCACGCGCCGGCCACCATCTGCCCAGGCAAGTTCTGTCCAGGCAGATACTGCCCCGGAAGACCCCGCGGTCCGTAGCTCAGCGCTCTTCCCGCTGCCCTCTCGAGCAGCGGCTGCGTCTTCACACCCACGACGCCATCCGCCTTGAGACCGTTCGCCGCCTGGAAAGCCTTGGCGGCCTCCGTCGTCGCGCGGTTCACGACCCCATCGATCAGGCCCTTGTAGAGCCCAATGATCCCGAGCGCACGCTGCGCCGAGATGGGCTGCATCGTCCAACCCGCAGGCGGAGGC
>CAINXC010000311.1 GCA_903854655.1 uncultured Verrucomicrobiota bacterium
GCGTAGCGATAGCGGCTGGCGGCGGTGTTGAGCGGGATGCCCTGGGCCTCCGCGATCTGGTCGAAGGTGAGCCCCTCCCAAAGCTTGAGCTGGGCGACGGTGCGTTGTTCGGTGGGCAGCTCGTTGAGGGCGGCTTCCACGCGGCCGGCGAACTCTGCGGCATCAGGATCTGCCTCCGGCTCAAAAAGACGCAGGGAGGCCGTCGCAGACGCCTCCTCCGCCCGTCGGCGCGTGCCATGCCTGCGCAGCCAGTCAATCGCCTGATTGTGCGCAGAGCGGTAGAGGAAGGCCTTTTCGTTGACGATGCCGACGGGCAGGGCCTGCGCGGCCAGCTTGCTGAAGAATTCCTGCAGCAGGTCCTTCGCATCCGCCTCGCACTTCACAATGCCCGTGAAGTAATGAAACAAGCCTGCCGCGTGGGCATCATACAGACGTTCGAGGCTGGTGGCGGGCAGCATGGGGAGAGGCATTCAATGGCTGGGACGCAGGCCGCCGGGGATTTTGTCTATGGAAGCAGGCGAGGTCACCCTTTTTCGCCCAAAGGAGGGAACGGACAGCCTTCAATGCCTGCCGTTCAACTTTGATAATTCGCTCATCTTTGATTCCAACAACTGATAATATTAACCATAATTGTATTGATTGAATGGCTTATTCAAATCATTTTTGAAAAAACTATACATTTTGAATTGCATTTTCAATAATCTCCGGCAACAGTGAGTGAGAACCACCTTGCTATGAACAAAAAAACCAGCTCCGCCTTCTCTGCTCTTTTCGGCCTTGGCCTGCTCGTATGCCCGCTTGCCGCAAGGGCGACCACATTCGAGTTCGACGCCACCAACCCGCCCCAGTCTTCGGGGGCCGGAATCATCGACTCGATCACCTCGACCTACGACAGCACCAACCATGAGCTGACGTGGACGGCGACGCTCACCAGCAACGGCACCAGCATTCCCGACAGTTTCTGGCTGGTGCTGAGCAACGGCCCGAATCCCAAGGGCATCTCTGATCAGCTTCCCATCATCTACTTTGACGGCTCCCACTCCTTCGACGCCAGCGGCAATGCCACGGGCGTCGCCCCGACGCTGTCCGCTTATGCCTACAACGGAGTGAACGGCAACAACAGCTACAGCACGCCGGGGGTGGACCTGCTCAGCAGCCTGGGCACCAACTGGAACGCATCGAATTCACTGCTGGCCACGGGCAACGACCTGACCCGCACCTTGAGCTTCTCGATCAACACCTCGCTGCTGGACAATGGGAGTGCGGTGGGCACCATTTTCGCGGCTGACAGCGTGCCCTTCAACAGCGCCAACTGGGAGGGTGCGGGATACGGCTCGCAGGTCGGCATCTGGTTCCATCCGGATCAAACCGGGACCGATCCCACCTATGGCGTGAACGGCTTCCTGACCAGTTTTCCCGTGGCCTCCCAAAGCTCGTACGACACCTCGTACCAGACCACCACTGTCGTGCCAGAGCCCAGTTCAGCGCTGCTCCTGACCCTCGCGGGCATGGTGCTCGTGCACCGCCGCGCGCGCCGGACCCGGGCTTGACGCCTCCCGACTGGCATGACTTGGGAAACCCGCTGACTTCCTTCCAGGTCAGCGGGTTTTCTTTTTGGCGGCCACCTCGCTGGCAATGGAGCGCAGCGTGTCGATGAACCGCTGCGTCTGCGACTTCAATTCGCCTTTGCGCCAGGTCATGCAGACCACCATTGGATCGGGTGGCGGCGAAAGCGGCACAAAGCCGATGCGCGGCCCCGCGATGCAACCAATGCTTTCGGCGACCAGCGACACGCCACGCCCAGACTCGACGGCCGTAATGAGGCTCATCGCGCCATCGCATTCCTCCACCACGCGCGCCCTGCTGAAGGCCTTGCCCAGCAGATGCTCCAGGAACTCGTGGTAATCCGGGTAATCCTTGCGCGAGTAGGCCACCAGCGGCTCCGCCGCCACTTCACGGGCGGACACGCTCTTGCGTTTGAGGAAGGGGTGCCCGGGCGGCACGGCCACGCCCACGCGGTACTCGCGCAGCGTCTCGCATTGCAGGCCGCGCATGCTCTTGAGCGCCGGTTTCACGATCAGCGCCACATCCAGGCCGCCGTCACGCAGGCCGCCGAGCATTTCGCCGCCGGTCATGTCATGCAGGGTCACCTTCACTCGCGGCAGGGCCTCCTTGAAGGCGCGCAGCGCGGGCGGCAGGATCTCCACCGTGGGCGAGGGAGCGTAGCCCACGCGCAGCTCGCCCCCGCATTGAGTGGCGACGGCACGTACATGGTCCACCGCCTGGTCCACACGATGCAGGACCGCGCGCGCCTCGCCGAGGAATGCCGAGCCCGCATCGGTGAGCCGCACCGCCTGGGCGGAACGCTCAAAAAGGGCCACGCCCAGCTCCTGCTCCAGGTCGCGAATCTGCCGGCTCAGCGGCGGCTGCGAGACGTGCAGTCGGGCGGCGGCGCGGGTGATGTTTTGCTCCTCGGCGACAACGACGAAGTAGCGGAGATGGCGCAGTTCCATGGCGGGTGAAAGCATACCTTGCGGGTATGGTGAGCCAAGCAACATGGTATTTCCGCCGAGTGTAAGGCTGGCCTTGGTTGGCATCGCAATCAATCCATCCCGACACACCCCATGAAAAACATCGCCATCATCTACTTCACCGGTTCAGGCTCCACGGGCAGGCTCGCCGAGGCCGTTCACGCCGGCGCCGCCAGCGTGGCGGGCGTTCAGGCCGAGCTCATCGCCATCGCCGGCAAGGACATCACCGAGGGCCGCTACAGCAACGACGCAGTCTTCGAAAAGCTCAGCAAGGCCGATGCCATCATCTTCGGCACCCCCACCTACATGGGCGGCGCGGCGGCCCAGTTCAAGGCCTTCGCCGATGCCTCCGCCGGCGTCTGGTTCGGCCAGGGCTGGAAAGACAAGATTGCTGGTGCGTTCACCATCAGCGCCGGCCCCAGCGGCGACAAGCTCAGCACCTTGCAATACCTCTTCGTTTTCGCCAGCCAGCATGGCATGATCTGGGCGGGCAACCCCGGAATCCCCTCCTTCATGCTCGGCAAGACGGACGGCCACAACCGCCTGGGCAGCACCACCGGTGTGATGGCGCAGAACACCACGCCCCAGGGCCAGCCGCCGGTGCTTGATCCCGGCGATCAGCTCACGGGCGAAAAGTACGGCCAGCGGGTGGCTGAAGTCACTCTCAAGCTTCGTTCCTGAACCTCCATACCGTGCTATGGATCGTCGCGCCTTTGTTCACACCGCCGCCCTCACCGCCATGAATCTGCAAACTCTCGATCAACTGACCGCCGCCCAGCCCAAGGCTGAAAGGCAACCCGCGATCTTCATCGGCCACGGCAGCCCCATGAACATCATTCGCGACAACGGCTTCACCCGTTCATTGGCGGATCTGGGCCGCCGCCATGGCAAGCCCGGCTCCGCGCTTGTTATCTCCGCCCACTGGCTCACGCGGAATGAAACCAGCGTTTCAGTGAATCCGAAGCCGCCGACGGTCCACGATTTCGGCGGTTTCCCGGAGGAGCTGTATCGGATCGAGTACCCGGCCCCCGGCAGCCCCGTTGCGGCGCATGAGGCGGCGGCGGAAGTTTCGTCCATCAAGGTCCATGAGGACCATGAGATGGGCCTTGATCACGGGGCCTGGAGCATCCTGCGCCATATCTGGCCGGAGGCCGACGTGCCGGTGTTCCAGATGTCCATCGACTATGCCAGGCCACCGCAGTTCCATTACGATCTGGGCAAGGAGTTGCGCCGCTTGCGCGACCGGGGCGTCCTCATCATTGGCAGCGGCAACATCGTTCACAACCTGCGCCGCCTCAGTCCGCAGGAAAATGACCCGAAGCACATGGACTGGGCCGTGGAGTTCGATGCCTGGGCCGGGCAGCGCCTGGCCGGCAACGATCACTCCGCCCTGGTCCACTATGACCAGCAGGGCCCCGCCGCCCGGCTCGCCGTCCCCACCAACGACCACTACCTGCCCATGCTCTACACGCTCGGTGCCCTGCATGAAGACGAGCACATCCGTTTCACCCACGAAAGCTTTCAGCACGGCAGCATCAGTATGCGCTGCTTTGAATCCCTCTCCCAAAACTAACAACCAAACACACCAAACCAGACACATCCCATGACCAAGATCATCCTCGTCGCCCGTCTCCTTCTCAGCGTCATCTTCATCGTCTTCTCGCTGAATTTCTGGCTGCACTTCATTCCCCTTCCTCCGCCTGCCGGTCAGGCCGGAGTCTTCATCGGCGCCATGTACGGCAGCGGTTACCTTGCGGTGGTCAAGGTGCTGGAGCTCATTGGCGGCTTTCTCGTCCTCGTCGGCCGCACCACGCTTGGCCTGGTGATCCTCGTCCCCATCATCTTGAACATCATTCTCATCGACATCTTCCTGGCTCACGCCTTCAACCCCGCGAGTGCCCTTGCCGCCGTGCTCGCGCTGTTCCTGCTGTGGGCTGACCGCCATAAGCTGGCGGCCGTTGTGGGGTAAGGTTCCTCGCACAATGAAAGTGGCAGGGGCATCCCTGCC
>CAINXC010000312.1 GCA_903854655.1 uncultured Verrucomicrobiota bacterium
AGCCCTTCGGTAATGGGCAGGAAATCCTTGCGGCGGGTGATTTCAACCATGGCACATCATGGGTGAAATAGGCGGCGGGGCAACCGCTGAGTCTATCGGACAGGCACCAATTGGGGCACCACCCGGCGCGCTTCGTATTCGTGCAAATCGGCCTGGACGAGCTGGCTTTCCAGCTTGGCGATCAGGGCCTCCTGGTCAGTGATGTGCCTTGTCAAGGTCCCGAGCGGTGCGCCGATGTCGTGGGCGTAGTTCAGCTTGGTCCGTGCATCATTCAGCTCGCGGCGCGCTTCTGTGAGCTTTCGTTCCACCTGGGTTTTGGCCTCCTGCGCCTTGAGCAGACCAAGGTTGTAGTCGTCCATGCGGGAGGAGTTGATCTGCTTGGGATCAGAGGCCATCACTTGGTGCGCCCCCGAGCTGTCCGAAAGGGGGATGTTGACTCCCAGCACGTCCTGGAGCGAGTCTGGCAGGAGTTTGACGCTCAGCTTTGCCACGCCCGATTCGTGCGAAAAATTGACGTAGGTGTCGGTCAGCTCCTTCAGCGTGACATTGTGGTAGGAGGCGCCATTGACTGCAAAGTCATCCAAATGCATGCCGGGAGCACGCTGTTTCATGCTGACCTTGTACCGGCTTTTGTAGGTTTCGAAGTCCTTTTTGAGCTTCTCAAGTTCTTTGGCGGCAGCATCCCGATCCTCTTCCAGCTTGGCTTTCTCGCTTTTCAGCCGGTCTTTCTCCACCCGTGCCGCTTCGACCTGGCTTTGCAGACGCCGGGACGTTTGCTCAGACTCGCTGTTGAGCTTGGTCAACTGCTCGATTTCCACCTCGAGAGCTTTGGCTTTCTCGCTGCCGGAGTGATCGTTGCAGCATGGCACCGAGAGGAGGGTAAGGATGGCAAACGCGGGAAACTTGATGCGGGATGTCATGACAAGGGGGAGGGTTTGTTGACGCAGTGCTCATCAAATGAACTGCCTGTAGCTTAATAAGGCCAAGTAGTGACGGCAAGCAACATTGCTGCCTCGTGAAAAATTAGGCCGAAACCAGGAGGTGTGGTGCGCAGACAGGTCACAGTCGCTCTTGCACAGGCTGCGGAATTGCGTCAGTTCACGTTGGAGGCGCTGTCGTCGTCTGGGACAGAGGCCTCTGCTTTTTTGCATTATGAGTTATAAAACAAGCGTTTACGATTTTGCTGTCATTGGTGGCGGCAGTGCAGGCTATGCAGCCGCACGCACGGCCGTTTCACTGGGGTTGAGCACTGCGGTCATTGACGGGGCTGAAACGCTCGGCGGTCTATGCATCCTGCGGGGATGCATGCCGAGCAAAACCCTGATTGAGTCAGCGAACCGGGCCATTGTCATCCGCAGGGCCGCTGAATTTGGCCTTCAGGCCACGGGCGGAACTGCGGACATCGCGGCCATTCGGGAGCGCAAACGGGCTTTGATCGGCGAATTCAGCAGCTATCGCCAGGGCCAGTTGGCGGACGGGGGCTTTGCCTTGCTGCGCGGAAATGCGCGTTTTGTTTCGCCCAATGCCGTCATCGCAACGGATCGGGACGGAGTCTCCCAGACGGTGGAGTTCCGAACGGCGTGCATCGCGACAGGATCTGAAGTGAACGTGATTCCAGTGCCAGGGCTGCGCGAGTGCGGTTTTTGGACCAGCGATGACATTCTTGACGCCGAAACGCTGCCTGAGTCGTTCATCGTTCTTGGAGGGGGCGCGATCGCCCTGGAAATGGCTCATTATTTGGAGGGGATCGGTCGTCAGGTCACCGTGATTCAGCGAAGCGGGCGGGTGCTGACCAACATGGACCCCGAATGCGGCACCCTCGTTGCTGAAGCCTTCCGCAAGCGCGGTATCGCAGTCCACTGCGGCACGGCACTCCAGAAAGTGGAGAAATCGCCCGCAGGGAAGGTGGTCACCTTCTCCACGGAGGCCGGGATTCAAACCGTGGAGGCCGCTGAGATCCTGGTGGCCACCGGACGCTCTCCCTCAACCAGGGGCCTGGGGCTGGATGACATTGGGCTGGTGCGGAAAGGCGGAAAGATCGAGGTGAGGGACACCATGCAGACATCGCTGCCGCATGTCTTCGCTGCGGGAGATGTATGCAGCCCTGTCGATGTGGTCCATATTGCTATTGAGCAGGGCGAGATTGCCGCGAAGAACGCGGCGGCGCTGCTGGGCGGTGAGCCGCTGCCAAAGCGGATGGACTACCGCCTGACTCTCTTCGGCGTGTTCTGCGCGCCGCAGGCCGCCTGCGTGGGGGCGACCGAGGCAGACCTGAAGAAAGCCGGCGTGCCTTATGTGACGGCCAGCCATCCGTTCAGCGACCATGGCAAATCCATGGTCATGGGCGAAACCGAGGGGCTGGTGAAGCTCACCGCTCATCAGCACACGGGCAAGATCCTGGGGGCCTGCATGGTCGGCCCGGAGGCGACGGAGATCATTCATGAGATCGTGGTCGCCATGGCTTTCGGCGCCACGACGGCGCAGTTTCTTGCCATTCCGCACTACCATCCGACCTTGAGCGAAATCTGGACCTATCCCGCCGAGGAGCTGGCGCACCTGGCACCTGCCTGAAATAGCGGGCGTTGCTGAGGGGGGAATGAAATTTCGCACCTGGAAAAGTTTTACAGAAACGTTGACACAGCTTGCCTGGGCAGGTTACAGTTTATTGCAATGCTCAAGCAAATCATCGGTCAATCCATCGGCTCATCGGATCGTGAAGAGCGTCGTCCTGAGCCTGTTTCCCCGGCAGCTCCTGAACGTGCTTCCATCTCATCCCCTCCTATCGCTCAACCCCAACGTGCCACCGCTCACTCCCCAGCTATGATGTCCTCCAGCAAAAATGTGCTCGCCAACGATGTAGAGATCAAAGGCTCCATCAAGTTCTCCCATGACTTGATCATCGATGGCAAGATTGAAGGCGAAGTCCATTCGGACGGCAGTCTTACCGTGGGTGAAAACGCGTTGATCAAGGGTGAAATCAAAACCCGGTCGGTTACGATTTTTGGCAAGGTTGAAGGCAACATCACCGTCCAGGAACGTTGCGAGCTGAAGACCAACGCGGTATTGGTGGGTGACATTGCAGCCGGCACGCTGGCCATCGAAGAAGGTGCAACCTTCATGGGTCAGTCGCAGGTGGGCAAGCGCCCTGATGGTGCCAAGCCAGGCGGTCTGCCAGGCGCACCGAAAGTCTAACTTTTTGTATTCGTGTCCTGGGGACTATTCAAGAAAAGCCAGTCTCCGTCACCACCGAAGAATCAAATCGAAGTGGTTTGTCCAGCATGTGGCG
>CAINXC010000313.1 GCA_903854655.1 uncultured Verrucomicrobiota bacterium
AACGTGCCGATGAACTCGACGAGATATTTTTTCATGGCCGCGATGGTGACACGACCGATCCCCAAGTCAACCCACCCGCTTCACCTCTCCCGCCGCGCTCGGCGATTTCATCGCTCCGGGTTTGCCCGTAGTCCATGATTGCGTGCCCTACGTAGCCTTGGGGTGATCGACAGGCGGCCGGTCTTTCCCGAGACGCCACAATGCACCCCTTCCGGACCAACCCTGCCTTTCCGTTGACACTGCTGCCGGATATTGGAAAAGTAGGCTGAAATCGCCATAGCTACCCCGGAATTTTCCCCCAAAAAAAACCGCCATGCCCACGCCAGAACTCGCGAGACTCTCGATCGCCGATCTCAAGCCCACTTACCTTTTCAGTGGGATTTGCATTTGGACGTTCGTGGTCACTGGGTTCATAAGTCCCATGGTCGCGTTCGGTGCCGCAGGAGATACGGGCACAATGGTCAAACCTCAAGTACCGAAGCCGGTGAAACTTGAAACGCCCCGGCGGAATTCGTTCGGCGGGGTGGGGTAAGACAAGCTGTTGAGCTTGACCTATCCAACTTGGACGCTAATCTGCACCTTAATGATGAACATATCGTTACCGCTTCGCCGCATTCGAGTCGGGATCGCCGCAGTGATTATCGGTGGCTGCGGCTGTCTGGCTGAAGATTCAAACGAGGTGCGTAAACCCGAAGCTCCGCCAACTTTTCGCTTCGCAACTGCACCGGCCGAAGCAGAGGCCATCGTTGCTGGACGAGCACCGGCAGACATGCTGATCGGATCGCCTTTGGCCATGTATCAAGGCAATCCGGATCGGCAATCATTGGACGCCAAAAATTTTGCGACTGCGGTTCAATTGATCGGTTACTATTATCCTCTCATGCAGAACGGTCGATTGACTGCGGTCGTGAATCTCCAGGCTGACCCGACGACGGGCAAAGTTTCGTTCCGGTCGCTGGCGCTGCGCCCGGCACCAAACATCATGGAAGCCGTGAACTCAGCCGCGAAATCACCGGGCGTGGGCGTCGGTTTATATGAAGTGCGGATTTTATCATATGGCGATCGGCCGAACTCAGCCTTCACGACTGTGCTATGGCTAAAATCCGTTTCCGGCGCAGCTGATTTGATTTATGTCCCCTCGGAGCGACTTGGCGCAGTGCCTCTTTATGTCCCGGGGCGGATATCCACTTTGGCGGATTTCCTCGCGGAATTTCGCAAAATCGCCTTGCAACGCCAAGCGGCCAATGCCAAAGCTGCGGCACCCATTGAGGCAAACCGCCGCAGAGCCGCCGACGGGGAAGATACGAGTACGACCCGGATGCTGGCCCTCAGCACTACATTGGCCCAAACGTTGAAGTACCTTCAACTGGCACCGCCGGCAAGTGACAAATCGTTTGACCAACCTAGGGCGGATCTCGTTCGAGCGCAAGCATCCGTTGAGAGGGGTTTGGATTATCTCAAGGTTCATCCAAATGACGTCCGGTTGGAGTCCGCGCCGGAGGACAATGGGCCTCAGCGGTTTCTGGAATTAGGCTATCCATGGATTACAGAACGCGCCACGTGGCTCAGCATCGGCCGGCCGGCCGCTAGTGTTTGCCCAAGTTTATATCTGGCCGGGCGAAGCCTACAAGATGGTTTTCGCGCGTTCATGGGCGACCCGTCCATGGGCCTTGCCAGCCTTGGCGCGA
>CAINXC010000314.1 GCA_903854655.1 uncultured Verrucomicrobiota bacterium
CTGCCCGGTGGTGTTTACCACCGGTGTCTGACCTTTGAGCCCGTAGGTTCTTCCCAAGTTGGGCTCAGAGCTAAAGCCGGCCTCGTCGAGAAAAAAGATCGTGGCCCCATGCTGCCTGGCACGCAGGCGCAAGCGCGGATACAGGTCGGTGCAGATTTTACCATGGCCATCCAGCACCTACTGGTCGGAGCCGGCCACGATGAACCGCATTTCCGCTCTGCTGGACGAATGCCTGGCCGAACCGGCCCGGCTTCGACCTGCCGACCCGTTGCGTCGCGCCGTTCTGTTGCGCGATCTCTGGGCGCCATTCGATTTTTTCATCGGACTGCAAATCGCCCGGAGCGGAGATCAGAAGACGCGTCAACAACGTGACGATCTCTGCCGCAAGCTGGCCGGAGTGATCCGTGGACTGACACTGACGGCCGCAGAGATTGCATCGCTTCCAGACACTTACACTCTTGCCGTCAATTCGGGTCGATTTGCAACCCAGCACCATTTCGATCCGGCAGTGGATTATCTGCCGCCGCGCATGCTGACCCATCCCGAGGAGTGGCAGGAAATCGACTTTTATCAGTCGCCCTCGATTCACGACAACCTGTCGGAACGCTTCCTGACGTTGCATACCCGGGCTTACCTCGGCCGGTCTTATTTTCGAATCTTTTACCGCCTTCCAGGCGGGCGAAAGGCCCTGGAGGCGTTTCTTCCGCAGGTGGAGGCACTGGGCGTGGACTGGAAGACGGCGGCACAGCGCGGGTTTCTCTCACTGACCGAGGGCGCGCCACAGGTGCCCGTCGGCACGGAGGTCGTCCTTGTACAGTTCATGATGACGCTGGACGACCAGCTTCGCCCCACGCCAACTCCTGTGGTCGAAACCGTACGGCTGCGTGTGTTCGCCAACGTCGATGGCACGGCGGAGCCGCCCACGAACACCGGAGTGGGAATGAACGTCGCCGAGTACTCGCTCAAGAGGCGGTTGTTGTTTGCCAGCCAGAAACAAGGCGGCCTGGCGCGTGAACCGGACGATCAACCGCTTTACCGTGTGATATTCATGGGTGATCGGTCGCCGGATTGGGGCGAAATCGGACGGTCATTGACGATTGCGCAGGATTGCCGTCGCTGTCACACCAGCCGCGGGCAAGTCGGCGTTCAGACGATCTTCTCGCTGTTCAATCAAGGAGGCTTTGCCATGGGTGCGCAAATGGGAATCTCCCACCCACTCGCCGCAGGCACTCCCAGCCCCCGCGGCCCACGGGCGGCTGCCTGGAAGACTCAGCACGAGAGCTATCGCCGATTACTGGAGTACACGGAAAAGCCTCTGCTTCGAGACCGACAACGCTAGCAGCCCCAACCCTTGCCCGGCCAGCAGCGATTTCCCAAACAAGCCCGCTAAGTCAGCGCTATTCGTGTCAGCGGATTACTTACAAGCATCGTTCCACACGATATTGCGCACCCCCAATAGCAAAGCACCGTGCAACTTTATCGGATCTCGGGGTTCTAGAACTCTTCCAAACTGAATGAAATTCACCCTCGCCCTCCTGCTCGCTGTCACCGCGCGAGTCCTCGCCGTCGAAGCTCCGCCCGAGGAGGATCCGACCGTGAAGCAGCGCGGGCCGTTTTACTCCGGCTGCATCCGCTGGCGAAACGACGAAGATGTCATTGGCTACAAAGGCATGGTCATCACGTTGGGCAAGGATGCGGACGCTTACGTTTGCTACGATTCGGAGCTGGTGCGCATGTCGCTGGGATGGGTCGGCAATGGCAGGCGTTACGGGTTGAAGGTGCCGCGTTTTAACTCACCGCCGCCGACTGTTGCAGGCACCGTGGCTTTCGGCACGGCGAAGACACCTGGGTGGGCGAGGGATGGAATCTTCGCCGATCCGCGCAAGGACAAACGCGGGCCGCTGCCGAAGGAGTGGGCGCATCACAAAGGGATCTATGTTCACGGCAGGCAGGTGGTGCTGAATTACTCGGTGGGCGCGGTGGATGTGCTGGAACTGCCGGGCTTTGAGCATGTGGAGAAATGGCCCGTTTTCACTCGCACCTTTCAGACCTCGACCAACGCAACCGCCCTCGCGCTGACGGCGCTGTATGTGCCCGGCGCGGTGCTGGAGCCCATGGAGTCCGGCATGATCGTGCGCAATCCGACCAGCGGAGAAACGTTCCTCGTCGCTTGCGAGGGCGGTGTCGGCGCGACGTGGGAGTCGCGTGAAGGCTCGGTGATTTTGAAGCTCGCGTCCGTCGTGGCGAACCAGCCTTTCCGGCTCGACATTGCGTCGCTGGGGAAAACCAAGGAAGCGCCGAATGATGCCCTGGCTTTGCAGCCAGTGCCCCACGACTTGCGCGAACTGACGAAGGGTGGCTCCCCGCTGTGGCCGCAGCCAGTGATCACCCAAGGTGAGCGAGCCAGGGATGATTCGGCCTATGTGGTGGACCGCATCACTGAGCCTGCAAAGAATCCTTGGAAGGCCGACACGCTCTTTGCCGGTTTCGATTTCTTTGCCGATGGCCGCGCCGCTGTTTGCACCGCGCAGGGCGAGGTCTGGGTGGTGTCCGGCATCGACGGCCAACTCGACCAACTCTCGTGGCGGCGCTTCGCCAGCGGGCTCTTC
>CAINXC010000315.1 GCA_903854655.1 uncultured Verrucomicrobiota bacterium
CCCATTTCGCGGTCCATAGGCAGATGAACGTCGGTCACATCGCCATATTGGGCGAAAAGTTCACGGAGTTCGGCTTCGGTGGCACTGAAGGGAAGGTTCCCCACATACATCTTGGTATTCATATCGTTGATCAGCCATGGCTTCGCCGTGGAAGACAAGACTGGCCCCGACTGCCGGGTTTAGAACAACACCGAATACTAAGACTCACCTGATGAACTTGCCAATGACTTGCCTTTGAACGGGTGGTCTAGCTTCGTGACTTGTCGCCGAGCTGAAAAGAATAGCAACAAGTGTTACAGCCCCATGGCTCCTGCGGAACTGTCCTCATCCGTCAGCGTCCACCTGCCAGGGCGCTTTGCGATGATTAATGTGTTCCATTGAACAGTTTCAAGGAACCGAGAGGTGGCAAGTTCAAGGTTTTCTGGCCTTCATCGCAAGGTTCTCAGACACGTTTTGGCGAAAACAGGGTATTCAACCCCGGAGGGTGGTGTTCCGGGCCTTCCTCTCATTGATTCATCCGGTCGAAAGCAACTCTGACACGAACAAAAACGATGCGCAACGAATGCCCCTTCGACAATGGAACCGTTGTAATCGCTCCTTGGGTCAGTGCGGCAATGACCATCGTGGGCGCCCGTCAAGACAATGGGGCTTTGCACTCCTACTGGCAGCAGCGGCGGTACTTGGTTCGCTGGATTGATGAGGGCAGGGTGATCCACGCGCACCTTGGATGTTCTGCGCTCAGGGCGGTCGAAGCCGTGGAGGGCTTGCGCACTCCACAAAAATGGATTGGCAAACCGCCTTCGGCCATGGACGCAGTTCGTAGAGTGGTTTGACAAAGGCGGGCCCCGATTGAGGTGGCCGGACTCCCACTGGTTCCCGCCTGGATCTTCGTTGTGCTTCGATGGTCGCCCAAGCTGGTGGTGACCCAGGTCGGGGCTGCCACTGACCGGCAGCAGGACAAGCTGCTGCGGCTGCCACAGACCACCGTCCCCCAATGATTTGCACCAGTTTTAATCACATACCGAAAAAGCTGAAAAACGGATGAAAAACTCTTGTAAAGCAGAGGACCGAAGAGCAAACTCCGATATTCAACGTCGGCCCACGACGACCATTTGGGCAAGCACGCGAATGGGAAATCCCGGTTCATTCCCTCACTGACCCAAAAAGCGGTCAACATCATTAAGATGAACAAACAAACCGTGGTCGTTCCCGTAGCACTCCTCACGGCCCTTCTGCTTCAACTCGCAGTTGCGCCCGTTGTCTCAAACGACGCCTCAACAATTGATTGGAAAAAGGCCAGGGAACTCCTCGACAAAAGAAACACCGGCCAGCCGTTGACCCAGGATGAGCAAAGCTACTTGATGCGGGCCATGCAAGCCAAGCAGGGAGCTCCCGGTGGCGCAGCGCCTTCTGGAGGCGGCCCATCAAAGCCGCCCGGCCCTGTCGACTTTGCTGCCATGGGAGCCACCACCGGCACCAAAGTCAGCTCCTTGTCAGCCGCCGATCTCCGCGTTCCGGCGCTCCCTCCTCCCGCCAAATACGAAGCCTTGCACACTTTGGAACCTCGCAAACTGCCGCCATTGCCGGAACTCGGCCCGGCTGGCTCGGTCATCACCGATCCTGCTTTCGGCAGCCGGATTCTTCGCGTGACCCAAAGCAACACCATCCTCAATCCGGGCAGCCAGTCGTTCTATACCACGTCGTCGTCATGGCAGAACACCTGGAACGCGAATTCCACCCTGTTCTTCGTGATGGCCCAATCGGGCTGTTTCCTCCCGTTCAAATTCAACCCCGCAACCTTCGAGGCCACGCGAATCAAGGATCCATCGCGTCCCTCCGATGCCCTTGTCCTGAAATTCCGTCGCGAACCCAATTTCAGCTTCAAGGATCCCGCGATCCTTTACGGAGTCAGCACCGATCTCGAATTGACGGAATATGACTTCGCGGCCAACCGCTACACGCCGCTGTTGGACCTGAAGAAGCTTGTCCCCAAGATCAACGGCTACGACACGGACGGCGTCTCAAGCAGCGCCAATGACGAGCTGGTCGTCGCCTTCAACGGCCCCGGCCAGGACCGCCTCATGAACGTGGTCTGGTTCGACAAAACTTCCGGCGGCAAACACGTGCTCGATCTCGCCAACGGCATGATCGATGGAAAGCCTTCGAAATGTCCGCTCGGCAAAGGCGGAGCCCACCACGCCAGCATCGCCAAAGGCGGACGCTACGTGAACGTCATCAACCAAGGCGTGGGAAACGTGGTCTGGGACACACAAACGGGCGATTGCACGATGATCACTGTGCAAGCGGCCGCCCACGGCGCCGGCGGTTACGGCTCCTGGATCAACTACGCGACGCTTGCGGACAACAGTGGACAAGGCTGGCTCAAGCGCGGCTTCGCCCCGGCCGACCTGGCCCGGCCAAAGCCGGCCCTTCCCAGGACTCCACACTTTTGGGGCGACTCCCATCCTTCATGGAACAATGTGCAGCCCGGCGAAGCCACCCCGTTCTTCACCGCCGTCTATGCCGGGAACCGCCAGGCCGCGGACAAAGCCTCAACGCCGCTGCCGCTCATGGGCGAAATCATTGCCGTGAGCACCGACGGTTCCGGCAAGATTTGGCGCTTTGCGCATCACCGCTCCGCCATCAATTCGGGCACCTCCCTGCAAGGGGGCGGGGACTTTTGGTCGACCCCCAGAGGTAATATTTCCCAGGACGGCCGCTTTTTCCTGTTCGACTCGAATTGGGACGACACGCTGGGCAACGACCCCAGGGGCGGCTTTCGCAAAGACGTCTTCGTCGCCGCCTGCAGGTGACCATTGAGCAGATGAATGACAGCGCCCCAGCAACGCACCCTGAAGCGATGAACCGACGGCGGTTCATGAAGGCTGCCTCGCTGTCTTTTGGCGCATTGGGCTGTGCGGAACCTCTTTCGGCCGGCGAGCCGGGGTCGGCCGCAAACATGCTGTCGATTCCGCCCGGCGCGCAAATGGGGAGCCTTGACCCGTTTGTGCGCAAGACGGCGGAACACTCGACCCAGGAACTCTCGTTCCTGCACGACCGGTTTGCCAGTCTCGATGCGTGGAAGCGCGAGGCCCGGGGCAAGATTCATGAATTGTTGCGCTACGATCCGCCGCCCTGCGCGCCTGATGCCGAGGTGGTCGAGCGTGTCGATTGCGGCGATCATGTGCGCGAAAGGATCTGTTTCAACACGACGCCGGACCTCCGCGTACCCGCCTGCCTGCTGTTGCCCAAGGGGGAGAAGCAGCGGAGGCCGGCGGTCGTGGCGCTGCACGATCACGGCGGCTTCTTTGTCTGGGGCAAGGAGAAGGTGGTCGACCAGGAGAATGAGCATGCCTCGCTCACGGAGTTCAAGCGCCGGTGCTATGGGGGGCGCAGTTACGCGAGCGAGCTGGCCCGGCGTGGATACGTGGTGATGGTCATTGATATGTTTTACTGGGGCGAACGCCGGATGCTGCTGGCCGCCGACCCGCCCGCGTGGCGCGAACCGCCGGAGATGAGCGAGGAAGACGTCAAGGCTTTCAACGTCCGCAGCGGCGCGGGCTCATCGCTCCTCGCCACGGGACTTTTCGAGGCGGGTGTGACGTGGTCGGGCGTGATGTTTCTCGATGACATTCGCACGGTGGATTACCTCGTCACCCGGCCTGAAGTGGATCCGGAGCGGATTGGCTGCTGCGGCCTCTCCGTGGGCGGCTTCCGCTCCGCGTGGCTGGCGGGACTGGACCCGCGCATTCGGGCGGCGGTGGTCGTGGGCTGGATGTGCGCGGCCGGGGAGATGCTGGAGTCGAAGCTCACCAGCATCGGCCCCTGGAAGACCGTTCCGGGACTGTATCGCTACATGGACCTGCCGGACGTGGTCTCCATGGCCGTGCCCGGCGCTTTGATGACCATTCAAGGCACCCAGGACAAGCTCTTCACGACTGAAGGTGTGAAGGCGGCGTTTGACAAAATCGCCCAGGTTTACAAAAAGGCCGGGGCGCAGGACCGCTATGAAGGCGTGACTTATGACGGCCCGCACGAGTTCAACCTGGCCATGCAGGAAAAGGCGTTTGCATGGCTGGATCGCTGGCTGAAGACGTGAAATATCTCTTACGCCAGGGCCAGGACATCGAGGCGGAGGGCAGTATTGAGGTGTGTCAGCCCATAGAGCTTTTCGGAAATAGCGAGCAACTGAGCCGCCAAGGGAATGGCCTCTTTAAAACGACCTGCCTTGGCCAGCGCTGCAAAGCGATCCGACAGGACGCTCTCAGCCAAGGCCAGCTCCTTCTTGTCGGTGTGCAGCGGCATTACACTCAGGCCTTGTATCCTGGCCTTTCCATCGCATGCCACGCGCACCCAGGAATCAGCATATTTCAGATCCCAGAATGAATGGTCCGCCAATCGGTTTTTCGTGTCCTTCTCGAATTTGCCCTGATTGAGCGAGGCATTCAGCCTGGAGACCAATGTGCCAGCCGTCACAGCAACTCCCTCGATTGAAACGGTTCCCCGGTAGCGGCCATTTTTTGCGGTCTGAAACTCTATCGACAGAAGACTGGGCCTGGGTTCCGCAAAGAGTGATACGCCCTCCCAAAAATCGCATTCACCCAGGCCTTGAATTTGCCCCACTCCTATTGGCTTTCCCAAGATGGCGCGCATCTCGCCAATTGAGGTGTATTGCGAGCCGTCACTGTTCACCATGGAAACCATCGTGCCGTTCACGGTGACCCCCTTTGAATCGATGGCGATGGATTGATCTTTGGCATGTCCCGCTGACATGCTGAGGGCGAACGAGCAAACGAAAGCTGGTAGAATTTTTGTCATGGACTGGAAGGAAAGCAATGTGAGGAAGGCATTGAAGAGTACAAAACCGGGAGGTCAGCGTTTGAGCGTCTCGATCTGCACCTTGCCGGTGTAGCGCAGCGAGGTGATCAGCCAGCCGCCATCGGTGGCGGGCTGGAGGATCATTTCGGAGGGGGCGAGGCCGCGGCGGGTTTCGCCGCGCAGGGAGCTGGTGGCGGTGAACTGCAGCATGTAGGTGAGGCGCACACGCCCGTTTTTGAGCCGCTGCACGGTCACGGTGGAGGGATTGGCGGTCTGGGTCACACGGTCGTACTTGCGGCCGTAGTCGATCGCGTCGGCCTGGATCTCGGCGCGGCTGAGGGTCTTGTCGAAGTAGGTGGCCCGGCTGGTGAACATCGCCGCCACGTCGCCGTTGCGGCTCTGGGCGGCGGCGCCCAGGTAGAAGGCAAGGAAGGCGGCGGGATCGCGCGGGACGCCGCCTCGCGACGGGGCTGAAGGCGGCACGCTGGCGGCGGCGGGAACGATGGGCGTGACGGCGGGCTGCGGTGGCTGCTTGAAGCTGCCTTTGCCTGTGGCCTCCAGGGAGGTGATGAGCCAGGAGGCGCCGCTGGGGGCGAGCTCCATGCGACAGGGCACGGTGCCTTCCCTCATGGGGCCGCTGCCGGAGCAGGAAAGGCCGAGATCGTAGTGCAGCACCCTGGCCCCGCCCGCGCCGGGCTGGATGCGCAGGTTGGCGGGCGTGTAGGTGATCCAGGAGTACTTGCGGCCTTCCTCTGTGATGTCCTGCTCGATCTGGGGGCGGACCACGTCCTGCCCGTAGTAGCGCGCATGGGGGGCGAAGAGCAGGGAGGCCAGGTGCGGGTTGGGTGGGGCGGAAGCCTTGGCCGCGAAGTCCAGGTAGCTCTGCAGCATCTCGCGCGGCGCGAGGCGCTCGCTTTCGCCGGGCCAGAAGGCAAAGCGGGTGGCGTCGCCGCCCTCGCGCAGCACGGGGTTCTGCAGGCCGCCGGAGAGGGCGCGCACACCCTCGGAGACGGCCTGCGCCACTTCGGCCACGGTGGTGCGGCCGTCGCCGTCCGTGTCGCCATCGTTCACCGCCAGGTGCTTGAGCAGGCAGTAGGTGAACCAGCCGTTGTGCGCGGTGTCGCCGCCTTCGTAGGCCACCTCGGCGGCCTGCGAAGCGCAGATCACCTGGGCACCGGTGTCCACGCGCAGATCGGTGAACAACTGGCGGGCGAGGTCATCGGCGCCACGTGCGCCGCCTGCTGCGGGGGCCGGGGCGGCATCACGATGCTTGAGGGGGCGGACCACTGCGCCGCGGGTCTGGAGGCTGGATGCCAAAACGGGCGCGGCGGCCGTCGTGTCGGCCTCGCCGGCATGGCAGGTGTCCACCAGCATGATTCGCTTCAGCGCGGGCACGCCGTTGAAGAGCCCCTGCATGTCCGGGTAGCTGAGCCCGCGCTGCGCGGGGTGCAGGGGATCGACATCGCGGGTGCCGAAGAAGTAGCGGTTCCGCTCATCCAGGAAGCCGTGCCCGGCGATGAAGATGATCACGTAGTCATCGGGCTGGCTCTGCCTGAGCGCCTGCGCGGCCTGCAGGATGGCCTCGCGCGTGGCTTCGCTGTCCTTGACGATGTTGATGATGATCTTGCCGAAGCGCTCCTGCGCCTGCAGCAGGCGGGCGGAGAGGTCGCGCACGTCCTTGGCCGGGTATTCCAGGCGCAGGCGGTCATCCTGGTAGTCGCTGATGCCGATGCCGAAGTAGTACAGGTCGGGCTTGCGGGCGGAGGGCTCGACCCACACGCGGCGGTGCCAGTGCACGCTGTCATTGCCGGCGGCGTCGCGCACGAAGATTTCGAGGTCGTTGAGGCCGGAGGCGAGCCGCACCTCGCCCGTCCAGAACGAGCCGCCGGCTTCCACCCGCAGCCCGTCGAGCCCGTGCTCCGGCACCCGGTTCACGAGGATGTGGAGGGAGGTGACGGGCTGCGCTGCGGCGCGCCAGTTGATGTGCGGCGACCACGCCGCGCCGGTGTGCAGGAAGGGCGGATCTTCCAGGGTGACGGTGGGCAGGGCGGAAGGCTCTGCGGAGGGCGGGAAGGTGAGCCCGTGGCGGGCGAGCCTGGCCTGCCACAGCGACTCCAGCCGCCCCACCACCTGGGGTGGCGCGCCGAAGACCTTGGCGACCTCGTGCGGCCGGTTGAAGGCGAGGTCCAGATGGGAGAGGGGCGTGAGCACGCCGTTCTGCCGGATCTTCACCATGGCAGGGCCGGAAAGCGTGGTCCAGTAGCCGCCGGTGGCCAGGCGCAGCAGCCATTGATTCTCCTGGCCCACCACCAGATCGGCAAACGGCGTCCAGGTGCCGTCCGGCTCCAGTTGCAGGAAGCGCAGGCCGCCGTCCGGGCGGCGCAGCACCACGCGCCCGGCCCCGGGGATCGAGCAGGGCTTGGAGAGCTCAAGTGATGCTTCAATCAAGGGATCACGACGGGGGCTGGCCATGGCGTGCCCCGAGGCGGGGTCGAACGATTCCAGGCTCCCATTCGCTCTTGCGGCGCCGATGAGCCAGCGGCCCTGGGTTTTCAGGAACCCGCACCAGTCCAGGGCTGGCCCTGAAGGATCATTCCGGCTCGCGCCTTCAGGATCGCTTAGTGGCATTTGAACTTGGCCGGAACTTGTGTCCGTGGGTCTGAACAGGTTGAGTTCGCTGTAACTGTAGCCCCCCGTTCCGGCCCTGCCTGCAGTGCCCATGATGAAGGTGTCAGTACCCTCCAGGTAGTCATAGCTTACACATTGAGGCGGCTGCTGCGAAGAAGCTCCTGCTGGGGTACATAGTAATACATTGCCCTTGTCCGCCGCCACCAGTTCCAAGCCCGTCGGGTACGCGGTCTGGACGGCTAGGGCGGTGGTTTCAGGTGCAAAACAACTGCGCCACAGGTAGCGGCCGCTCGGACTAACCGCCAAATCTACCATCCGGCTGTGCTGAGGTGCCGTACGCAAGGCCTCCGCGCTGCCGGTCAGCAGGTGATACAAGGAGAGCTGCCCGTCCTTGCTCATGATGAGCTGCCCTCTCTTCAGGCTCGTGAGGCTGATGCCGTCATGCGGAGGCAGGTTCTTGATTTCGCTCAGCCTGAGCCTGGCCACGTCCCACACAAAGACTTGGCGCACGGCCTCATCACCAGAATATTTTTCGTCGCTGCTGGCGCACAAGGCCAGATAGAGGTGGCGTCCGTCCTTGCTCAGCGCGAGCCGCAAATAAGTGCCGCCTTGCCCCGGACGGATGCCTGCCTGAGGCAGGAGGTCCACTGGCAGCCCCTCCACTACATGCTGGGTCATGGTCAAAAAATCCCACACCATCACAGTGCTGCGCCCCACCATGACGGCCAGGGCGGAGCCATCTTCGGCCACTGCATGGGTTTTGATGTCTTTGGTGGCCAGCCCTATCGTGCCGACAATGCGTGTGCTGGCTCCATCCACCAGCAGACCCTGGCTCCCACGCCTGCCGAGGAAGATGCCCCCATCCTCGTCAGTTGGGTGAAACGCCGTGATGCCCTTCGCAGTAAAAAGGGAACTATTCTTCGCGTTGCAAAGAGTAGCGACATCCGCCGAATGTCCCGGCCATTGCCTCCACTGCGCGCGATCCATGCCCTGGGAAAGGTCGAGCAGCCAGGCAACTTCCCCTCCAGTGCCGGTGTTTCCGTTTGAGCCAGCTGCGGCTAGTCCCTCAGATCCATCCGTCCACGCCAGTTGCCTTGGGTCGTAGTTTTGTTCACCGTGCGCTTCGTAAAGCACTTTGCAGGATACGTAGTCATAGATGATGAGAAAGGTGGGTGTATTGTCCCGGTGCCTGGTCGGCCCACCAGCGATCGCCACCCGGTGGTGTCTGCGATCCAGCGCCAGATTGAAAATGGAGGCGGGCATAGGCACCTCTTTCACCAACTCGTTCTTGCCAAGGTCCCACAGAAGGAGGCAGCCCATGACCGCCGACCTCGCTCGGCGTTCATAGTCCGATCCTGCGGAGATTGCCATGCCGCGCTGAATGTCCACGCAGGCGACTTCCGTTGATGCTTGATCAAGAAAGGGCCGCGTGGGCACTTCGATTTCCGCGCTTTTGGTCGCGGCAGGCCGGCAGGCGGCGAGCAGCAGCAGGGAGAAGACGCCAAGTTTTTGCCAGGTGGAGGTCATCGTGGGGCGGGGAAGGTGGGTTGGGAGGTGACCAGGGCGGCGCACCGGCCCGGTGATTTCATTTCTCTTGAGAGCAGGTGCGTTCAGCCGAAAGGGAGAGGAGGAGGAATCTTCCGAAAAAAAGATGCTGAACAGGGCAGGGAACCACGCGCCGCCCCGGCAGGGTTTGCTAGCGCTTTTTTGCATGCAGGCAACGCAGGATAGAGTCCCTGTCTTACGCTTTGAACCCCTCGCCGGAATTGACGGGAGGCAGAGGCGGGAGTAGAGCTGTGCCCAACGGGCCGCCCCCTGTCTCCGGGCCCGCCCCGGCCTTGCACCCTTCTTTCCTGGCGCTGCCGCCGCCCGTGGGCAGCGCTTCCATCATCACCCGGTCGCCCGACGGAAAAACCCCAAAGGGGCACTTTTTTTGGAACATCCCGGTCCCGCGCCCTTGGTTACACCTGCAGCAGCCCAGCCCGCCCTCCACCCCGCATGAACCCGCCCACCTCCCCCGATCCCGAGAACGACCCGTTCAAGCCCAGGTCCGAGCCCGGCTCGCCGGACTTCAACAAGATCGGCTTTGGGGCCATGGGCAATGTCCATGTGGAGCACAAGCCCAGCTCCGTGCATCACGAGACCCATGTGCATCACCACGCCGCTCCGGCGCC
>CAINXC010000316.1 GCA_903854655.1 uncultured Verrucomicrobiota bacterium
CACCTTGCCCAAATCACCTGCGGTGATGGCATCGCGCATGTCCTCCTTTTCGTCAGTGTCCATAGATTAAAGTCCCCTTTTGGTGCCCCTGCTTTTTGCAATCTCGGCATGATCCTCAAGGATTCCAGCCCCTTTCTCGTATGTTGCACGACCTGACGCATGTGCGTCCCTGAGATCCTTGACAAGGGCACTGATGCTGTCGATGTGGTGCTGTCCGGCGACGCGCCAGGGAGCCCAAGTGAGGTTCTCCTCGCCATAGATAGGGTCACCCTCCAGGGCACTCTGGTTGAATGAAATAGTACTTCATGGTTAGCGAATAGGAGGGTTGAAAAGATGGCCGAACTCGTCGTCGATGCGGTTCCGTTGGTCAAGAAGCTGAGTCTTGTTGTAGTTGGGATGCTCAGTGTAGAAGCGGTTCCACCGGACCCCATTCGGCTCGGCTGCGCTCCCTCTTTGCCGCAGACGACTGCTCCTTAATGCTCGCTCGTCCACTTCTGAATGTAATCAGCGAAGAGGTTATGTCCTATTGGCTGGCAGACCGCTCTTTGCGCCAGTTATTGCCTGCTGCGCCTCCAACTTGTTACACAACGCCGGGCCGGATTCTTTGCCTGCCGCCTGCTCATTCATCACAAGGCGTGCGGTTGCTCCATCCACAAAACCTCTGCGTTCTCTGCCTCTCCGCCCCTTTGCGGCAAGGCGGAGCCGCCCAGGCGTTCATTTTGCCGCAGGGCCGTCAAACAGCAGGCGCTCGCTTCACATCCGTGAAATCGATGCCCATGTTGCAGAAGAAATGCTCCGCTCCCACGCGATGAATCACCTCGGCTTCGCTTTCGTAAATGGGATAGAGCTGGGAGAAGTGAATGATCCGGTCCGGCAAAACCATCTTCGCGTCGTCTCCAAGAAGCAAGGAGGGGCAAAAGATGAGGAATGAGGTCATCTGCGACTCATCGCACACCTGCTCCTTGAAATTGATGACCGTGCCGTAGGCGACCCGCCCATCACTATCCAATTGGTAGATTATCTCACCCATGCATTGTCCCCAAGCGCTGTCCTCTGATCTAACTGAGATAATAAACTCAGGGCGCGAATGTATCCATTCTGGCCTGGACCTGCTGGACAACCCATAGCTGAAGCTGGTAATGCATCCCTTCTCGGGCACGTCTTTGTAGGAAACTACTGACACCACCGGCAATTCTCCACGGGGGCTTATCAAGAAGTAATTTCCAGTAGCTCCAGCAAGAGCGTCGACGTTGTCAAAGTAGATATCGCTATTTCTTTTCATGCTTGTGACTACGATTGGATGATCTGTGTTCTAGTTGATACAAATCCGGATTGTTTTCGGCATCATTCACCTCTGCCCTTGTGGAACCCAATTGCTCATGCATAGCCTGCCTTCTTCGCCACTCATGCCCTGGCTTGTGTCCGGTGTCAATTTCACCCTCCACCAGAGGCTTGCTATCATATGGATCAATCAACTCGCCGTTTGGTCCCTTTGGTTGATTTTCGGCGATTTTTTAACCACCCCTTGCCGAAGTGTCACACGTCTCGCGGTCGCCTGGTTTTTGCCCGCTTTATTGAACCCGCCGAGCCCCGGGGACACATCTTCGGGATCGCCGTTTGAGGCCCCCGCCCCCTTTGGTGACAATGAAGACCCAGGATCCCCTTGTTTTGTCCCGGGGGCTTGCTCACCTTCTCCAGCGGAGTGGCTCGTGCCGGAATTGGTAGAGTGACTTCCCGTAATCAACTCTGCTTCATTCCCTTCCTCGTCGAGAGCATTGCTGTTCTTGGCGCCCTGGAGCATTCGACCAGCGCCTAGCCTCCCTGCCTGCCCGCCCAGCTTGAGGCCAGATGGGGCGGGAGGGCCTTCAAGGGCCATCTCCGCCGCCTCGGCCAGGGTATGCAAGGC
>CAINXC010000317.1 GCA_903854655.1 uncultured Verrucomicrobiota bacterium
CTGACGCCGATGCTGCCGAATTGCGAGCCATCAGCAACAAAACATCGCCCAAACCCCTTTCCAAGTCGTGCAACACAAGCCCCCTTTTACTGCCCTTTACATCGTGGTGGCCTTGCTCGCCGCGCTATTGGGCGGTTGGGGAGCCGCCTCCAGCTTCACCGCCGCCACCTTGATGATGATCGCCGGCCATGACCCGTCCGAAGTCGATGACTGGACGCTCAATCTCTTGTTGTATCCCAAAAACATGGGCCTTCGCTGGCATCTGGCAATGACGCTCGTTATTGTTGCTTCGGCGTTTGTGCTGGCCTTTGTGATGAGAAGAGCACGCTCCAAGGCTGGTTAGTATCCTGTAGGACAAGTTGCTCTGACTATGAACGACCACGGAGAGCGACGGGCCTCAAGACGGGTAGGGAGGGCTGTCCCAGCCCGCCGCCTTGGGCCGCCGACCTTGGAAAAATGACCGAGACAAACGGAGCCCTCCGGCCTGCAATACCGGAGCCGTGGGGACGGTTTGAACCGACACAGCAGGTCCAAAAAGGTACAGGTGATTTCCGTCGCCTGACTCCAGGTGCCTCTGCGCTGCCTTCCGCATTACGTTGCGGCCCAGTTCCTAATGCCCTCCGTTCTCCTCCTTTCCTTAGGCCGGCACGGGCTGTCTGCGGCACCTGCCATACGCCACCCATAAAGCACCCAGCAATGCCCCTGCGTAGTACAGATCGTTCCATGGCCAGAGGGGATTGCTTCTGGCTGCCATGAGCCAGCCGGGCGGGCTGAACTGCGATCTCGCCAGACGGTAGCCAGTCCACAGGCGCTGGTCCCGTTCGGCTTCCGACGTGAAGTACGCAGCCTTCCCTGTTTTGCGATCCGCGATGAAATACCGTATGTGGCGCTTGGTATCAAACAGGGACCGGAAACCCGACTCATTGGGAGTGCTGCCAATGATTGCCAGCTCGGAAATCGCAGGATCATTTCGAGTTTCGATCTCCCAATGGTTCGATTCGTAGTCTTCGGGGGTCTCGTTGTCCTGGAGGATGTAGTTGTTGTATTGCAGGAACAAGGGGTCGCCAGGGGAAATGGCAGCCAGGCTGAAGTGTGAATCAATGCGAAAGTAGGGATCGCGATTCAAGCAGGCGTCCAACAGGAAGATCGGCAATGCCCAAACGCACCACCATTTGAATGACTGCCAGGCCCAGCCTGCCAGCCACCGTGCCCGGCCTTTGAGGTAGTCCGTGTTCTTCATTCTCATGCCTTGTTTGATTGCCTGGCATGATACACTGGAGTTGGTCGACACCGCAAGCAGCCAAGAGGTGGGAAATGGTGGTGCAAGGCGATTGTGCGGGCTGGATTCTCTGCCTGCCGCCCGCTCACTCATCACAAGGCGCGCGGTTGCTCCATACAGACCTCGTCAGTTCGTTCTGCCAAAACGAGTCTCTCCCAAGCCACTCGCAAAAGCTCTGCCCCTCTGCCCCTCTGCGGCAAGGCGGAGTCACCGAGGCGTTCATTTTGCCGCAAAGGGGCGGAGAGGCGGAGGACGCAGAGGTTCTACGGGCGGGGTTTTGCAAGCACCTCTCCCCGCCCCAGGCATCGCCTTGTTGTCACTGCCGGGCAGTTCAATCGTCCTGAAGGTGGCTCATCAGCTCCGTGAATGAATTGGCGATTCGCACTGCCCCCCCGGTGGCCGCAGGGTTTCCTCCCGGTCCAGGAAGTAGATCGCCCCCGCATCCGCTTTGGTGCAGATAAAGATGCCCCCTCAATGCTCGCTCGTCCACTTCTGGATGTAGTCAGCAATCTGCCGCTGGCCCTGCTCCCAGGCGAAGGAATAGGCGTTGGCATCCATGTTTGGCATGTATTCTCCTGGATAGATCACCGTCGCATCAATCCCGTGTTCAAGAAGGAGCTTGACCATGTCCAGACTGCCCGCAAGGATTGCTGACAAGAGCGGGTTACGCTCCGGCTCGGAGACATCCATCTCAGCTCCTTGACTCAGGAGATAGCGGGCCACCTCCAGGTGCCCTCTGGAAGCCGCAGCGTTGAGGGCGCTTCTGCTGCGGATGCCTGACCGCCGATTGATATCCGCGCCAGCTTTTAACAGCCATTTGACAACGGGTAACTGCCCTTCATCTGCAGCTATGTGCAGCCACGTTCCAAAAACAGTGGAGATGTCGCGCAGCTCCGAATCGTTGCCGATGAGCGCCGCCACCTCGCCTAGATTGCCCGCCTCGATGGCGTCGTGGATTCTGTTGTTCAGCTCTTTTCTATCCATAATGGTATGTTAGGGCTTTCCTCTTGCCTTCGCACGCTCACCGAATTCTCTCAACACCTTAATCATCCCGGCATCGCCGCGACCAGACTCATCCGCCGCCCTCAGCGCTTCGACGAGGGGCTTGATGCTGTCAATATGGTGCTGGCCTGCGACGCGCCAGGGAGCCCATGTGAGGTTCTCCTCGCCATAGATAGGATCAATGCCGTGCTTGCGCAAGATGGCCTGCCCTTCGCTGACCAGCGCCTGCTGCTCTTCGCCCAGCCCCTTCTTCGCCAAGATATGGTGGGCATGGGGATCGTGCATGTCCTTGGGACGGGGACCCTTCATCTCTGTGAGGAGCTCATCAAAGCCGCCTGGGTAGCCAGGGACTTTGTTCACGTCCGGGGGATTCTTGTCGAGGGCGCTGGGCCGGGTGCGCTGCTTGAGGGGCTTGCTTTGGGGTGGACCTTTGGCGGAGGGGGCGGGATCGGCCTCTGGAGGGGGCTGGGGCTCCTTGCCCGCCTGCCCAATGATCGCCGCGTGGTCGGGATACCCTAGTTCCGTTCCGGGTTCTTGCTCACCTTCTCGAACGGAATTGCCCGCGCCGGGATTTGTGGAGTGACTTCCCGTAATCCACTCTGCTTCATTCCCTTCCTGGTCGAGAGCATTGCTGTTCTTGGCGCCCTGGAGCATTCGACCAGCGCCTAGCCTCCCTGCCTGCCCGCCCAGCTTGAGGCCAGATGGGGCGGGAGGGCCTTCAAGGGCCATCTCCGCCGCCTCGGCCAGGGTATGCAAGGC
>CAINXC010000318.1 GCA_903854655.1 uncultured Verrucomicrobiota bacterium
AATGCAATATCACCACCTTGTCTCCGTTCCCTCACCTCCATGAATCGCCTCACCCTTCTCCTCCTCGCCCTGCTTGGCGCTGGCGTTCACGCCGCCAACAAGGATTTCGACGCGCCCGGCATGAAGCATGATGTCGAGTTCGCCAAGGTGGGCGATGTCAGCCTCACGCTGGATGCGTATGTGCCGCCGGGAGACGGGCCTTTCATCACCTGCATCCTGGTGCATGGCGGCGGCTTCACCAAGGGGGAGAAGCAGACCTTCATCAAGCCGCTGTTCGAACCGTTGACCAAGGCGGGCTTTGTCTGGTTCACCATCAACTATCGCCTCGCTCCCCAATACCCCTGGCCGGCCTGCGCCGATGACGTGGCCACCGCGATCAAGTGGGTGAAGCAGCACGCGGCGGAGTACAAGGTCGATCCGAAACGCATCGCACTCATCGGTGAATCCGCAGGCGCTCACCTGGTTTCCTGGGCGGGCGTGAAAGGGGAGGGCGAGACCTCGGTGGCTGCCGTCGTGCCTTTCTATTCGCCTCACGATCTCGCCGTGCAGGTCAAAAGGCGCAATGAACTGGGCGGGCTCGGCGGCCTGATCGGCATGACTGAACTCAACGATGCGGCCTGGAAGAAGCTCGCGGACATCTCGCCGATGAACTACGTGCGTCCCGGCCTGCCTCCCTTCCTGCAACTTCACGGCGACAAGGACATCACCGTGCCGATCGAGCAGAGCATCACGTTCCAGCAGAAGATGAAAGCCGCCGGCAACCAGTGCGAACTCATCACCATCGCGGGCGGCATCCACGGCATGGGCGGCTGGCAAAAACTCGGTTCGGATTATCAGGAGCAACTGGTCGCCTGGCTGCGCACGACCCTGAAATAGGTGCCGGGCGTGTTATTCTTCATGCGCCTCGGCCTTTGCTTCTGCCTGCTGCTTTCCAGCGCCCTGGCGGTCGATTTGAGGGTCGAAGGCTGGCATCATCGCGTGTGGTCGGCCTATCCGGTTGAGAAGATCAAGGCGGATGAAGAGGTGCCGATGACGCCACTGGCGGAGGTTCTGGAACTCAGTGCGGCCCGCGATGAACGCGAACCGTTTGTGCTGTTATTGCGGCCGGAGGTGCCGCTGCGCGAGGTGAGCGTGGTGGTGGAAGACTTGAAGGCTGCCGACGGTGCGGTGATCGCCGCCTCGCAGGTCACCGCCCGGCGCATGGGGTACGTGTTTGTGGATGAGCCCAGCGGCACGCGCATCAAGCAGCCGATGCCGTATCCCACCGGCACCGGTTTGTTTCCCGATCCCTTGCTGGCGAACCAGGGCGACGTGCGTCCGAGGCACAATTTACAGTTCCTCGTCACGGTCCACGTGCCGCGCGATGCGAAGCCGGGCCGTTACGAAGGGCGGGTGAAGCTACGCTATCGCAAGGAGACATGGATGCCGCCTGGTCAGGCGGCGGAAGATGTGGTGCGGGTGGGCTTGCGCGTGCGAAGTTTTGCCCTGCCGGAGCATTCGCCTCTGCTGAACACCTCCTTTGCGAATCTTCGCGAGCTTCCGGAATCGCAGCGCACGCCGGAAGCCATCACAGCGATGCAGCGCGGCTTCATTGCGCATCGCCAGGTTCCTGAGCCGTTGGTGCCCTCGCCGGTGGTGAAGATGGGCAAGGACGGTTCGTTGACGGTGGATTCAAGCGATTGGGAGAAGGCGGTGGCGGCCCTGTTTGAGGCGGGCGGCACGCATGTGTTTGTGACGGTCTGGGATTTCTACCCGCTGCCGGCACATGCCCAGGGGCTGTACTTCCTCTATCACTACCCGGCGGTAACCGGCCAGAAATGGTTCGGTGCCAGCATCTGCGCCCAGGACAAGACCTTGACGCCGGAGTTCAAGCGGCTCTTTGGCGCGTATTTGAAGCACATGCATGGCATCCTGGAGCGGCATGGCTGGCTGGATCGCGCCTTCATCACCACGATGGATGAGCCGTACACGTATCATACCGGCGACCGTGCCAATGACACCCCAGCTAACAACTACGAGGTGGTGAGGAATTTTGTCGCACTCGTCCGCGAAGCTGCACCAGGGCTGCGCACCTTTGCCACCGCCGATCCGGTCGAGGGCCTCACCGGCTTCATCGACCACTGGTGCTTGCGCAATCTTGACCACGCCGTCGCCGCGAAGGAGCGCGCGGAGAAGCACGGCGAAGTTGTGACGTTTTGTGACAACTACCGCACTTTTATCGACTATCCCGCCGTCAGCGCCCGCAGTCTTGGCTGGCTGGCCTGGAAGATCGGTGCGCGTGGCTGGCTCACTTATGAAACACTGGGCAGCTACCGCACCGCCTGGGAGGCGCCCACGCTTGTTTATGCGCAGTTCAACGGCGCAACCGTCTGGGGCATGGGCCAGATGTTCTATCCCGATCCGCTCACCGGAGCGCCGCTGCCCAGTCTGCGCTGGGAGCTCATGCGCCAGGGCTGCGATGATTACGAGCATCTCTGGCTCCTGCGCGAAGCCCTGAAACGCACCCCCAATCCCGAAGCCCAGCACCTGCTCGACACCGCCGCCTCATCCATTGTCGGCGGCTCAGGCGACGCCGAGGTCATGGCCAAAACCAGCATCGCCAACGCCACCAGCAATCTCATTGCCCACAAGCTGAGGGAGCAGATTGCTGAGTGGATCGAGAAGCTCGGCGTGGCAGACCGCTAGCGGGTGGTGAGGAGGCCTGCCTCCCTATCCGAACGCCCCGTCCAGCACCCAGCGGGCGCCTTCCTTCGCGAGCTGGTAGAGCACGCCGTCGCTGGCGGCGATCTCCCAGATCTCGCGCTGCCATGGCACAGGGTTCCACCAGTCGCCGGAGAGCAGCCAGGGGCCTCTGGCCTGGGTGATGAACAAGGTCTGGCCGGAACTTTGCAAAGCTGAAGGCTGGCCGTGCGTGAGCAGGACATTGACCTGTCGCGGCGGGCGGAAGCAGCGCAGGGGCAGGCCGCACGCCTGCCCTTCATCCGGCAGGGCCTCGGGGGCGGCAGGGGCCAGGAAGTTCATGAGGGTGAAGGCATTGGGACGGCGGCTGGGCAGCAGCCTTGCCCTGCCCACGTGGCCCTGGCCGACCAGGGCCTCCAGTTGCGCCAGGGTTTCAGCAAAGCGGTTCGGATCGCGCAGCGAGCGCTCGAACAGCGCGGTCTGCTGCTGCGCGGGGCGGGTGGGCGTTAGTTCCAGCGCCACGGCAATGATCGGGGCCGCCGTGGTGAGGCTCTCCAGGTGCGTGTGAATCAGGCGTAGCAGCAGCCCGGCATCGCGCGTGGGTTCCGCCACGCGCAGCGTTCGCTGGTGGCAGGTCTGGTCCTGAAAGCGCAGTTCCAGGGCCAGCGCCGAGGCCACCAGCCAGTCGCCTGCAAGTCGCAGGCACTGGCTTTCCAGCATCTGGCGCAGGATGAAGAGCAGCGGATCGAGCGATTCCACTGGATGCTCCAGTTCCATTTCCTCGCGATAATCAGTGGCCGGGCACACCCGGCGCAGAAGGCGGTCGCGACCACCGGCGGCGATGTCCCGCAACAGGAGACCTTCGCTGCCCAAGCGGCGGGCTACTTCGGCGCGCGGCAGCCTGGCGAACTGCCCCAGCGTGCGCACCCCCCACAGCCGCAGCAGTTCAGCCAGCCCGGCTCCGGGGCTGAGTGCGCTGATGGGCAGGTCTCGCAGCAGTTGCTCCTCAGCTCCAGGCTCTTCGCCAATAATCAGCACGGGCTGCGCGACCTGGGCGGCCAGGCCTGCCAGATCGGGGTTGGCGGCAAAGCCGATGCGTGCCTCCAGGTCGCGACGGGCCAGCCATTCATAGAGCTGCTGGCCGCAAGCCTCCCGCTGCCTCCACAGGCCCCGCACGCGGGTGAATTCCAGCAGGCACAAACCCGGTGCGGTGGACTCATAATCCGGCGTCCATTGCAAGGCCGCCTGGAGCAGGTCCTGCTGCGCCTGGGTTTCCTCGCTCGCCAGGCGGTGCAGCAGGCGCAGTTTCGGGCACCGCGCCTGCGCCTGGGAAGGCGTCATGCCGGAGCTGATGCCCAGGCGCTCCGCTGTGGCGCTCACCTGAAGGACGCGCCCCTTGCGCTCGGCCTCCAGGGCGGTGGCAAAGCTCCCGTCGAGCACCACCACCTCCGCCATCAGGGACAGGCCAAGCCCGCGTATGGCCGCCTGCAAGTGAAAGCGCGGCAGCCACACAGCAGCGTAGAGCGGGGCGGGGGCCATGAGGAGACAGGCAGAATGAAGAAGGAAGGAGACAGAAGACGAAAATCCAAGCGACAAAGGTCGGGATGGGGGCTTCAGGCATTCTGTCTCCTTCCTCCTTCCTCCTTCCTTCTTTCTCTAGGCCGCCCGTCGCGCGGCGCGGATGGACAAGCCGGCCAGCAATTCCTGGCGTGGCGTGTCCAGCGCCTCCAGGGCAAAGCTCTGCTCCAAGTGCACCCGTGTGCGTGCGCAGGCCACCGACTGGCAGGGGGTGAACACGCACAGCGCCACGCCACTCTTTTCCGCCAGCAGGCGCAGCCGGTGCCACACTTGCAGGGGCAGACTGCGCACCGCCTGGGTGCGGCAGAGCTGCAAATCCATCAGCACCCGCGCCAGGTTGCCGTCGC
>CAINXC010000319.1 GCA_903854655.1 uncultured Verrucomicrobiota bacterium
CGGCTGAATGGTCCGGAAGGTTCCTCCAGTTCTTCCGTTTTGCAGGGAGCATGAAGTGTGTGCCGCGATGCGCATGATAGCCCTCGACTCCTTGCCGCACAAGGGTTTGAAGCAGGTCCTTCTGACTATCCAAAAATTCATTTGAACACTGTTCAGGTGTGCTGTAGTGTAACACTATGCAGCAGCAAATCTTCCTCCCCAGGCGCCTCAAGAACGGTGAAGTGGTGGTCAACCGTCTTTATCGTGGTCGCTATCGGCTCCCCGGAGACTCCAAACCGACAGAGGTAAGCCTGGGCACTGAGAACGAAGCAGAGGCCCGGCGAAAGCTCGCCGACATGGTGCGGGACATCGAACAAGAGCGAAACGGGGCAATCTCTCCAAGGCTGCAAAGGGAGACGGCAGCGCAGGCCATGGCGGATGTGGTGGAAGACTTTATCAAGAGCCGGGAGCGGCTTGGCAGGGATCACAAGTACCTTTTGGGCACGGAGCGCAGGCTACAGCGTATTACACTTGAGGCGGGATGGAAACAGGTTCGTGACATCACGCTTGATTCATTCGAGAAGTGGCGGGGCAAACAGAGCTTTGCACCCAAGACGCTAAACGACTGCCTGACCACCCTGAACGTGTTCTTGAACTGGATGGTCAGGACGGGCCGGATCATGACCAACCCCCTCAAGCAGGCGGACAGGGTGAGCAATGGCGACTATGAAACGAGGGTCCGCCGCGCCGTGACCTGGCAGCAAGTCCAGAAGCTGCGTGACGTGGCAGGGGAGCGGGGGCCGCTTTACGTCCTGGCGGCATGTACGGGATTGAGGCGGGGAGAGCTGGCCAAACTGCAATGGCGGGATGTGCAGCTAGAGGGGGACAAGCCAGCCGTCCACGCGAGAGCCTCAACCACGAAGAACGGGCGCAAGGCATCGTTACCCCTGCACCCGGAAGCCGTGGAAGCCCTCAGGAGCCTCGTAAAGGCCGGCCAGGAGCCTTTGGACAAGGTGTTCGGGCACTTGCCCCGCATCAAGCGTTACAGGCTGGATCTGGAGGCGGCGGGCATCCCATACACGGACGGTCAAGGGCGGGTGTTCGACTTCCACGCCCTCCGCGTGACATTTGCCACCCTGCTGGCCAAAAACGGGGCCTCTGCACGGGATACCATGGAGCTTATGCGCCATAGTGACATGCGATTGACCACCCACGTTTACACGGATGCCGGACACCTGCCTCTCCGCGAGAGCATTTTGAAGCTGTCCGCAGACACACAAATTGACACACAAAAGGGGGGTAAAACACACGAATCGCGTGTGTCTTCGGTCTTTGACGGCAAAACAACTCTTACCCTCGATGACCTTGCCGGGATGGACCCTGAGAAGTACCTGGCCTTTGATGGACAAGGGAATATCGCCGATTGGGCTTTGCGACTCCTAGGTGGCGGCACCACTCCAGACCTTTTGGAGATGGTGCGCGATGCAGGTTTCGAACCTGCGACCCCTACCGTGTGAAGGTAATGCTCTACCACTGAGCTAATCGCGCGCTGCCGGAACGTTTCGTTGTGAAAACGTGGGTCTGTATGTAGCCTCGTCTGAAAACTTCGCCACCACTTTTTTCAAATCTGTTGAAGTCCAGGCGACCTCTTCGTCACGATGCATCAGGGGCGTTGCGCTTGCGCGGGGTTCCAGCTACCTTGCCCGCCTATGGACACGCCACTGCCATCCCTGCCCAGCATTCCCCAGCCTCCTGTGGTCACGGGATCGGAGGCGGCGACCCCGTTTTCGCTGCCGCCCGTCCATGCCTCGCCTCCACCATCTTCACCGCCGCCCCCGCCACCACCACCTCCTTCCTCTCACAACATGTACCCGCCGCCTCCACCCCGCCCTCGTTCCAATGGCTGCCTCTGGGTTTCCATCGTCCTGCTGATGCTTCTCCTGGTGGGCAGCGTGCTGTGCAACCTCATGCTGGCCGCAGGCTCGGGGCTTTCGATCACCGCCATGTCCGATCTTTCGCAGGTGGACGGGCTGGGCACGAAGGCGAAGCCGCGCCACAAGTTCGATGAAATGCTGGAAGTGGAGGGCGTGGCGAAGAACCAGGACCGCATCGTGCGCATCGACCTGGAGGGGATCATCACCTCCGGCAGCATGGGCGAGGGGATGTTCAGCGAGGGAACGCCAATGGTGGACAAGATCAAGCGCGCGCTGGAGCAGGCGGTGAAGGATGATCATGTGAAGGCCATCGTGCTGCGGGTGAATTCACCGGGCGGCGAGGTCACCGCCTCGGACATCATGTACTCGGCGGTGAAGGAGGCGGCGAAGGTGAAGCCGGTGGTGGTGTACATGGATTCCGTGGCGGCTTCGGGCGGCTACTACATCTCCTGCGGCGCGACGCAGATCGTGGCAAGCGAGACGACGCTGACGGGCAGCATCGGCGTGATCATGGAATCGCTGAGCTATCACGGGCTGTTCGACAAGGTGGGGCTGGGCATGAACACCTTCACCAGCGGCCCGTTCAAGGACTCGCTGAACGGCGCGCGGCCGATGCGCGAGGATGAGAAGGTGTACATCCAGGGGCTGGTGAACAGCATGTACGACCGCTTCCTCACCGTCGTGTCCGAAGGCCGGCACATCCCCAAGGAACTGCTGCGCACGGGCATTGCCGACGGCCGGGTGGTGAGCGGCGGCGATGCGCTGAAAGCGAAGCTGGTGGACCAGATCGGCTACATCGAGGATGCGTACAAGCTGGCGAAGGTGCTGGGCAAGTGCCCGGGCGCGATGGTGGTGAAGTACGGCCACAGCTTCGGCCTGCTGGATCTGTTTGGCGCGGATGCGCAGTCCCGTTCCCACGCCAGCGTGGAACTGCAGATCCCGGGGGCGAGCATGCTGCCGAAGCTGCTGCCGGGGCAGATGTACTACCTGCCGGGCTCCTTCACCCATTGATTAACAACCCGCTTCAGTTCCTCCCCTGATGCCAGACGCGGCCACGCTCGGCGTCCTCCAGGACGTCATTTACATCTGCATTCTCGCCCTGCTCATTGGCGCGGGTGCGTACGGGGCGACGCGCATTCTGTCGCCCGTCGCCGCCTGGAACTACGCGGGCCGGGTGGTGTCGCGGGTGTATGAGTGGCCGGATGCGGTGGTGGCGGTGCTGCTGACGCTGCTGCTGTGCAGCGGCATTCTCAGCTCGGCGCCGCCGAATGCGGATGCAAAGCCCGCCGCGCAGCTCAGCCAGCAGGCGAGCGAAGCCTCGCAGGCGGCGGGCCTGGTTTCGGCGATGGTTCAGGACCTGCTGCTGGTGGCGCTCGTGCTTGGTTTCGTGCGGGTGGTGCGCGATGGTGATCCCGCCGAATTATACGGCCTGCGGCGGTTCCCGGTGCGCCGGGCGTTCACCCTGGCGGTGATGTGGATCATTCCCACCTGGTTCATTGTCTGGGGGGTGGCGGAGGGCTCGGCAGCCCTGCTAAACGGCGTGTGGCCGGACATGGGGGCGCAGTCTCCGGTGCAGCTTCTGGAGGGCACCAAGAGCCCGCTGGTGAAGGTGCTGATGGCGGCCACGGCGGTGATTGTGGCGCCACTGACGGAGGAGCTGCTGTTCCGGGGCTTCCTGTTCGGGGTGTTCAAGCGCTATACGGACACGTATTTTGCCGGGCTGGTGAGCGCCGTGCTGTTCGCGGCCGTGCATGCGCACGTGGGCACCTTCCTGCCGCTGCTGGCCCTGGGCCTGATCTTCGCGGCGGTGTATGAGATGACCGGCTGCCTGCTGGTGACGATGTTCATGCACGCGCTGTTCAACGGCGCCCAGGTGGTGCTGATGCTGCTGGGTGTGGAGTAGGAGCAGGAAGACGAGGAGGAGGATGGTGATGAAGAGGACGACTAAAGCGTGCAAAGTCAGTGTTTTTGACGTTTGATTCCTGTCATGCCCACCCTTGCTGACATCGGAGAAGACGAATTGATACACCGGCTGGTGCGCAACCTGCCGCAGGGGCGCGGGGTGCTGGTGGGACCGGGGGACGATTGCGCGGTGGTGGAGGCGGTGCCGGGCGGCGGGCATCTGCTGCTGAAGGCGGATGCGGTGGTGGAGGGCGTGCACTTCACGCGCGATGCGCCGCCGCATCTTATCGGGCGCAAGGCGCTGGCACGTGCTGTGAGCGACATAGGAGCGATGGGAGGCACGCCGCGCCACGCCTTGATCACGGTGGTGCTGCCGCAGGACCTGGAGGTGGGCTTCGTGGAAGAAATCTACCAGGGCATGGCGGAACTGGCCCGCGAGTTCGGCATCAGCATCGTGGGCGGTGAAACCACACGTGGCTCGCAGATTGTGATCTCCGTCGCCCTCAGCGGTCAGGCGGAAGTTTTCGTGGCGCGGTCCACCGGCTGTGTGGGTGATGCGATCCTGGTCAGCGGCACCCTGGGCGGTTCAATCGGGGGCCGGCACTTCACTTTCCAGCCGCGCGTGAAGGAGGCGCAGTGGCTGGTGCGCCATCACCGGCCGCATGCGATGATGGACATCAGCGACGGGCTTGGGGCCGATCTGCCGCGACTGGCCGCGGCGAGCGGCACGGCGTTCGTGATCGACCCCGCATTGCTGCCCTGCACTCCTGGATGCAGCCCCGAACAGGCCTGGGGCGACGGCGAGGACTATGAGCTGCTCTTCACGGCGGGCCAGGACCAGGTGGCGGGCCTGATGGCGGACTGGCTTCGGGTGTTTCCACAGGTGCCGCTTACAGTGATCGGCCGTCTGGTGGCGCTGGGAGAGGGGACATTGCCACCCTTTGCCAGCAAAGGATGGGATCACTTTGCGACGAAAGGGTGAGGCTTTTCCGGGCTACGCCTGCTTGCCGTACTTCGCCTCCATGAGCGTGCGGGCCTGGCCCTGCCAGTTGTCGCGGTGGATGCGGTTGCGGAAGGCGAGCAGCTCGCTGAAGGCGAGCATGTCCTCCTCGTCCCACTGGACGATTTGCAGGTAGTTGAAGATGCCGAAGGCGTGAAGCTGGTTGTTGATGACGCCCTTGATGCCTTTGATGCGTGTGAGGTCGTCGGCGCGCGGAACCTCGTCGCCGGCGGCGGCAAGCGAGCGGGTGAGGGCGCGCACCTGACGGTTGCTGCGGTCGCGGTCCGCCGTGGCATCAGTGAGGCGGGTGGCGGCGGCGTGCTCGCTTTTTTCGGCGGTGCGCAGGGAGATCTCTGCATCCGGCCCCGCCAGGCGGGCCTTGTCCACCGCCTCGCGCTGCCGTGCGAGTTCCTCGGCGAAGGAGGCGACGACCTGGTCCTTCTCCTCCAGCTCCTGCTTCAGCCGCCGCAGGGTTTCACGCGCGTCTTCGAGGCTGGGCGCCTCCGGCGGGAAGGAGGTGAGGGAGGCCTCGTCGAACAAGGATTCGCCCAGCGGCTTGCGTTCTGGTGCGGGCGGGGCGGGGGGGAAGCTGTCGAAGTTGTCGTCCACGGGGGCCAGCAGCACCTCCGGCGGGGGCAGGGGCGGGCGGGGGAGCCTGA
>CAINXC010000320.1 GCA_903854655.1 uncultured Verrucomicrobiota bacterium
GGCCAAGGTTTTCAGATTGGGCGACACCGAGAACAGCAGACTGGGCGACACCCAGGTCAATGGTGGAACTGGACGCGATATCAATGATTCCCCCGCTGCCTCCACGGGTTTCAAGCGTGATGGCACCGCCTTTGCCGGCACTGTCATAGTTGGTTCCCGAAGCATCCAGCTTGGCGGTGGAAGCCAGGGTCAGCCCCTGGAAGGCCGTCAGATTGATCGTGCCGCCGGTCGTGCCGGAAGCGTTGATTGTCCCGGTCACATCAATCGAGCCTTCATCGGCGGACAAGTTGAAGACACGCGCATTGACCTGGTTCGCGAGGGTCTGGCCGTCAATCTCGACGTTCCCTGAGCGCACACGGAACGACTGCGATTGCGTGAAGCCAGCACTGTTCAGCGACGTCTCGATGCCCGAAAGAGCCGGCAAGGCGCCCACATCCAGAGAGAAGGAACCCTGCGTGCCATTCGCTCCAGCCTGCCCGGCCAGAGTGCCTGTCAGCGTAAAAGCCCCTCCAGGAGCACTCACCGTGACACTCCCCGCATTGCCACCGCCGCTCTGCGCGGAAACGTCCAGGCTGCCACCCACCACAACATCGTTGGTGGCCGATGACAGGGCGATGCTGCCTGCATTGGTGTACTTGGTCAGATCATAAAAACTCTTCGACGTTCCCGCCACGTCCAGCCTGCCGCCGACGGTGACGGAGCCCGCCGTCGCCGTGATCATAATCTGGCCGCTGGGCAGGATGATGTCGCTGTTTGCCGCAACGCTGGTGCCTTGAAGAGAGATGCTCGCGCCCAGGCCGCTGGAAACGCCTGCCAGGGAGCCGCCCCCGGGCGAGTTGAACGTCAATGACCCGGCAGCCGTGATGGACTGGGTGGCCGCCTGGGTGGCAACGATGAAGGGGGTGCTGGCCGCAATCGAACCTTGCGTGCTGATGCCACCCGAGCCCTGCAAATAGAGGCCGTTCGAGGCGTTCATGACCAGATTGGCATACCGGCTGATGCTCAACTGGTTGAGGCCGAGGTGGATGGTTTCCGCATCAAACTCGAGCGTGCCGCTGGTCGGCAGGGGCTTCACGTCAATCGGAGCGCCGCTGGCACTGTTGTCCACAAGGATGTTCTGCGCGGCAAATATGCCGTAGTTCCCAGAGGCGTCGCTAAACCCGCGAATCTGCCCGGCGTGAAGCGAGAGGTTCACCAGAGAGGAACTGCCGACCGTCAGCGAACCATACACGTCGATGCTGGAGTAGCTGAGCAGCGACAGCGAGCTGGCCTCCAGCAAGCCTTGCAGGGCGCCGCCGGTGAGCACCAGCCCCTTGGTGCCAGGCAAGGTTGCCGGGACCGACTGAATGCTGATCTGCCCGCTGTCGAGCGACAGGGAGCGGCCCGTGACGGTCGCGCTCGGGTCAAGCGTGCTGGCGTAGGTGGAATCAAGAATCACGCTGTTGCCGCTGATGACCGCCCCCCCGCCAATGGTCATGCTGGCCTGTGTCGGCGTGCTGCTCACGCCGGTGCGGCTGATCGTTGCTCCAGGATCGCTGCTGACGCGGAGCAATGCACCATCGCCGCTGCCGGCAACGCCTGCGGTGCCCAGCAGCAGGTTGGCTGCGGGGTCGGAGAGGGAGCCTGACTGCCGGATGATCGCGTTGGAGTCCACCGTCAAACCCTTGTTTGCCACCAGGATAATCTCAGGGCCGGTCAACGCCTCCCCTTGACTGTTGCCCTCGAAGTTGTTGTTCACCTCAATATTGCCAGTCTGCACCGCAATGCTGGTTCCCCCCGGCCCAACGGTGCGCACGCCGCCTATCAGCAGGCTCTCGGCACCAAAACTGCTGAGCTGCGCGGCATCCAGCACCAGGGTGCCCGAAAGTCCGCCCACGCCGATCTGGTTGATCAACGCGGCCGAAGCAATCAAGATGTTCTCCGGGCTGCTGATGTCCACCAGCCCGCCCCGGCCGCCTTCGATCGAGCGTGACTCCACCGAACCGTTGACGACCAGCGCATTGGTCGCCCCCACCACGATCTGGCCCGAATCCTGAGGCAGCCGCTCCACCGTCTGGTTGTGCTTCAACGCGTAAGCGCTCAGGAAGCTGTTGGCGAAGAGGCTGGTGTATTGCGCCCGGGCGTTGATCGTCTCGGCGGAAGCCACCTCAAAGCGCGTGTAGATCGCTGGCACGGTGCGGGTGCTGTCGAGGCCGTTGTAACGAAAGCCTTCCACAAAACTCGCTCCCAGGGGTTCCTGAAAACTGCCAATCGGCGCGCCTGTGGAAGGCGTGACAAGAAACGCCCCAGGCAGCAAGGCGTAGCGCGCAGGCAGGAGGGTGTACACACCCGCCGCAATATCGCCGCCGCCGGCAAGGTAGATGCGATCACCCACGCTGAGGCTGCTGTTCACGTAACCCGGGTCGCCAGCAAGGTTGACGGCGGAACTCGCCGGATTGAACGCCCCGTATGCCGAATAGCTCTGCCCATAGCTAGGCAGCACGGCGAACACCGAGGAAGGGGCGAGGATGTCCGTTGATCCGCCCGGCCCCTGCACCCATCGGTAGGCATACAGGTCGCCACCTCCACGAATGTCGATGACCGAACCCGCATCCGTCTGGATGCCCTGTGCCGAGAGATTGACCTGTTTTTGCGGCGGCCCCGACACCGTGATGTCATTGCCCGCCGGATCGATCCAGGACGTGCCGTTCGGACTGGTTCCATAGGGGATGGTGATGCCCAGACCGGTGATGGGGTCAATCGCTGAAACCGAGGTCACGCTGCCACCCTTGAGCGTGATTTGCTGCGTCGTCGGCAAAGGCTCCTTGGTGCCCACGAGCAAATCCTGCGGAGCCGTGCCGGTACCGTTCCATCCCAGATTGATGACGCCAAACGGTGCTCGCAACACGCCGCCTTGAATGATGTTGGAGGCGTAAATGCTCAAAGTCCCGCCGGCCGAGAGCGGCAGCGCCTCGGTGCCTGAGCGGGCAATGGTCACGCTGCCCTGGGTGGCGACGCCGCCCGCCGTGTAGTCATACGCGGCAATGGTGAAGCTGGTGGCCGTTGCGGGATAAATCTGACCCGCGCGCAGGTAGAGGTCCCCTGCAATATCCAGCGTCCCGTCGCCCCGAATGTCACCATGGTCGGCAATCAGCCTGGCGCTGCCGATGTCTTGCAACGACAAGTTTCCAACGTCGATCAGGGAAGCCTCAACAGTGAGGCTGCCTGAGCCAAAAGTCGGTTTGAAGAAGTAAGGAGATCCTTGAAACGTGATGGGATTCTGCACCTGGGTGGCCAGAAGCGGCGCCTGAAAAGCCGTACCCAGCGCCACATATGACGCCGCCAGGTTCACCGCCCCGTCCGCCGACAGAAACCCGCCGTTCGCGACGCTGATGCTTGAGCGAGCAGAGATGGCCACGGCCCCCAAGAAACTGACGTTGCCGGACAGCGTCAATGAGTCGAAGCCACCGTGCATGAAGTCGTTTGCCGCAAAATATCCCATGGGCACGACATCGTGGCCGCCGGCATCCTGCACCACCTGACCAACCCCAGGCTGGGCCTCACCAAAGAAATGCGCAGGCAAATTCGCACCGGTCTGCGTCACGGCCAGGGTGAAATCACTGGGGGGAGCGGCAAAACCCGGAGCATAAAACCGGCCCGACGAGATGGAAAGGCTGCCTCCCGTCGCCGTGGGTCCACCGGCGTCACCCAAAAGCGTGGCATGACTGAAAAGCTCCTGTCCGCCCTTGAGGGCAATGCCGCCGCCGCTGCTGTCCACCTGCGTGCGCAGCACCGCGCGACTGTAAAGCGGGGTCGTGAGCCCGCTGCTGAGAGGCACCACCGGGGACGTGTTGAGCGCCTCAAGATTGCTTGCAAGCCCCAGGGATGCATTGGCAAGGTCAAGCGAGCCGGTGCTGCCCGAAACATCCAGTACGGCGCCGGCTTCCGCAACGATGTTGCCCGAAACGCTGATGCTCCCGCCCGGAAGCACATAACCGGTTTGCCGGCCATAGGCGTCCGGAGTAAACTCCACCGCTCCGGCAGTGGAAAGCCGCGCTTGCGAACCAATGTAAACGGTCGTGAACGCCTGCGTCTGGCTTGGGCTGAGCTGAGGGAGAATGCCGGCTCCTGAAACACTGATAGTCCCCCCGGGAGCCAGCACCGAACCCTGCAGCGACACCATGTCGCCCTTGAATGACACCTGTCCCTGGGGCCCTGCCTGGATGGTGGCGCCCCGGCCCACCACTGTCTCCGCAAGCACCTCCAAATCATGGGTGAAAGAATTGGTGACCCCCAGCGCTGCAAAACTCAGGTTCACTGGTGAACGCAGACTTGCGGGAAGCAGAACCTCCTCCATTGCAACACTGCCGGCTCCCGGGCCGTTGATCGCCGCGACAAGACTTGTCACAACCGGGTCAATGGTCACTCCCGGCGCTATGAGAACACCTGGCACGGTGCCGCCCTTCGGAGCGGACGCACCAATGCCGGTGAGGGAGAAACTGGCAAAACCGCCCTGATTGAAAAAATCCGGTTCCAGCAGCAGAGTGTTGCTTGCACTGGCGCTGCCGCCGACTTGGACAAGCGACGCCTGAATCGCCAAAGCACCACCGGCGGCCCCGGAGAAACCCTTCAAGGTGGAGCCAAGAACCAGGTGACCGCCGATCACCGAAGGCAGGTTTAAGTCCTGGCCCGTCTTGATCCCGATCCTGCCTCCGTTGCCATACGTGCGTTTGCCAAAGGAACTGACCTGCACGCCACCGCTCACATCAATGATGCTGCCTGGCGAGAGATTTGCCGAGTAGGCGTTGATGCTCACCGTCCCGCCGGTTATCGCCGGAGACAGGCTGAGGGGATCTGGTGCGCTGAGCCGGTCATCCACCAGCAGGCCGGCGGTGCTGATCGAGCCAGCGCTCCCAAGCGTGATACTGCCGCGGGTGGGGTCAGCGGCCGGGACCGTCACGCTGCCGGAAAGCTGCAATTGCGTGATCGCTGCGGGCGAGATGTCGTAGGCGTTCAGAGTCACGCTGCCTCCGGGTGCCGTAATACTGCCGAGGATTTCGATGTTGGAGCCGCTGAATGTAATTGCCCCCCTTGCTTCAGCCGTCAACGCCTGCCCGGCAGGAAGGATGATTTTGCCGTCAGTATTTTCAATGTCCAGCGAGCCAAACCCGCCGGTGCTCACCAACGAAGGCGAGAGAATCACCTTGTCCAGGCGCGCAGCGCTCAATGCCAGAGGATTGCCCGACGAATCGAGAGAAAAGGCGCCTGCGGCGGCTTGTGTGGCCCCGGACTCAATGACAATGGTGGGCGGAGTGGGAGAATTGGTGATGGTGGTCTGGGACGACACCTGCAACTCCGCCCGGAAATTCAGCGACAGGGAACTTGGCGTGGCGGGCAGGCTGAGCTGACGAGGGCCGGACACGGTGTTTCCTGTCAGCGTGCCGTCCAGGGCGACCGAGGGCGCGATGATGGAAATCGAACCGCCGCTCATCCCGTAGACATAGCCGTGCTCATAGTGCGCGCCCAGAAGAAAGGGCACGGTGTAGGTGGATGATACACCCCACTTCGCGCTGGCCTGTGTGAACAGGCCTGTGTAGATCCCGTTGTAGACGACATTGGGGGTGGCCTGGGCGATGTCGATGATATGGTCGGCATACACCAGCCGCGTGGTCTGCACCATGCCCCCGCCATAGTTGATCCAGCCTCCGGACACATCGATCTTGGAACCTTGCTGCATGATCACGGAGCCGCCCGAGACCACGTTCACAGTGCCCCCGGCCGTGGTCAGCTCGCCCACGCTGCGCTCAATCAGCCCCACAAAGCCGGAGGCGTTCGCCAGCGGCGTGCCCACCCAGGACAGGCCGTTGTACACGCCCTGCTGGCGCACATCCAGCGTCAGGTTGACACCGCGCACCGTGAAGTTGTTGCGGTTCAGCGGCGAATCGGCAAATTCCGTCCCTCGCAACTGCAGCGTGAGGATGTTTTCTGAGATGGGTGCGGACACATCCGTCGAGCCAGCAACATTGATCAGCGCGCCCGAGTCCAGTAAACCTGCCCGCCTGAATGGACAAACGTGCTCACCAGCGGTGTCGATGCATTGCCCGTCACCGCCTGATTCCAGGCACCGACGTTGATGCTGACGTTCGCGTTGGGGGCGAGCAAGGTGGCGTCAGTTCCCATGTGCACCACATAGCCCTGGATGTTGACCTGCGATGGCAGGGCCAGGACGGTGCCCACCACGCTCTCCGTGCTCGTCAGTTCGGGCAGGATTTCCGTCACGCTCCCGGCACCCAGCGTCACCACTCCTGCGGTCTTGTAAAGGAACGGCAGCCCGAAGCTGGAGTTGGAGGGGTTGTACACGGTGTTGCTCACCGCACCATAGCTTGCGTCGAGATCAATGCGGCCGTTCAGGGACACCGAGGTGGAGCTGTCGATCACGCCCATCTGGTTGACGGTCTTACCCGTCATCGTCACGTCAGCACGCTGTGCTTCGACAAAGCCCGTGTTCGTCAACGTTCCCGCGTAAGCCGGGAGCTTGGAGGCAGGATCAGCCACGGCGCCCACATACACATCCAGGCCGCGCAGGCTGGGGTCGACGCTGGCGTGCGCCATGAGGCCCACCTGAAGCCCGGCGGCCAGGATCGTCTGGCCGTCAGGCGTGCTGATCGTGCCGGCGTTGCTCACATTCGCTCCGATGAGGGCGATGCGCCCGCCCACATGATCGGCCGTGGTGGGCGAGCTCAGTTGCGCGCCTGCCTGCACCGTCACGTCACCGATCTGCACGTCAGGGGACAGCGGCTTGCCGTCATTGCCCAGCGGCGCAAAGGCGGGTGTGCCATTGGTGCCCGAAGCCTGAGGCAGCGAGGAAAACAGGAACTGCACGTCTGGATTGTTCAGCAGGCCGTTGCTGGTAAGGTTGCCGTCGATCGGCAGCGCCGAAGCCACAAAAGTATGGGCGTTCACCTGGCTGGAGCCGCCAAAGATGATGCCGTTCTGATTCATCAAATAGACCTGCCCTTCAGCCTTGATCTGGCCGAGGATCTGCGAGGGCAGGCCGCTGGGATCCTTGATGGTGTTGAAGGCAATCCATTCCCCCGCGCTGGCACCACCAGCAGTCTGATCGAAGGTGACCGAGGTGTTGCGCCCCACGTTGAACGTGTTCCACGTCAGGAACGCCTGCTGGGCGGTTTGCTTCACCGTCACCTGGTCCTGATTGTTGACGACCTTCTGGGTGGGAGCTTTGGCCCCAACGGGGGTGCCTTGAATGCTCAAACCGCCGGTCGTGAGGCCATCCTGCACCACCGGGAGATGCGGCCCCAGATTGTTCACACCTTTGACCGCCAGATTGCGGGCGGCATTCTGCATCGCCTGCACAGACTGAATCGCGGTGGTCGTGCGTGCGAGCGCATCACGGGCGTTGGCGCGCGCCTGGTCCGCCGCCGCCGAGGTGAGCCCGCTGGTGCCCGCAGCGTGCTGCTGGTTGGCAGGCACGCCGCCGCGCAGGATGTCGCCGGCGACCGCATTGCAGCAGGTGAGGAGCACCATGCCGAAGGCCACAGGCCTGCGCAGATGGCGCAGGGCGCCCAGAAATCCGGTGCGCGAGGATTTGGAACTGAGGTGGATTGCCGGGTTCACGACTTGGATGGAGGGGCGGCTGCGTTTTCGCTCCCTGCCTTCGGTTTGTCGGCCTTTGCGGGAGCGGTCTTGGCTTGGACAGCGCCACCTTCAGAAGGTTTGATCCGTTGTGCTTCAAGTTTGTCACCGTAGTCCTGCATCCAGTTTTGGAACTTCACCCGCATGGTTCCCACAAACGGTTCACGCGCCAGCAGCGCCGTGCCGAGGCCGAATTTCTGATAGCGGTCGAGGATCTCGCTGCCTGCCTGGTACATCGCGACGTTCTTCCGCTCATAGTCAGCGACCTTGCGCTCCATGATGATCACCTTGCCCGCCATGTCGGCGCGCTCCTTTTCCTTGGCGTTGGCCACATCAGAAGCTTTCTGGTATCCGTCCTTCCATTTGCCCAGTGCTTCCTTGAGCTGCGCGATTTCCTTGTCACGCGACGCAACCTTGCCGTTCAGATCGGCCTCAAGCTTGTCGGCAATGTCCTTGGCCTTGATGCTGTCCTTGATCAGCGTGGCGACTTTCTTGGTCAGATCATCCGTCTTGGTGGTCAGTTCCTTGTTCTTCGCCTCGGCATCGAGTTGCGCGGCCTGCGCGGTGGCACGTGCGGCTTCGGAGTCGCGAAGCTGCAGCATGATCTTTTTCAAGGCGTCGCGCATGCGCGATTCAGCCGAGGGAGCGCCCTGCTGGGCGTTGAGAGTCGTCGCCGACAGGAGGACGAGAAGGGCAATCAAATGTCGTTTCATGGTCAGGTCAGAATTTCGCGTTGATGTCCAGCCAGATGACATCGCTCTTGAACTGCGGGCCGGCGATCTGCGTGGCGCTCAACCAGCGCAGCCCGAGCCGGACGTCCTTGGACAAAGCCACCGAGCCGCCCAGGGTGAAACCTTCGACATTGGTGCCGCCACCGCCAAAGTCAGAGTCGTTAAAGCCGTCGATCACCGCATCGGAACCCACATAGCGGTAGTCCACGGAGACATTCCAGTCCCCAAGCTTCTCGAAGGCCTGCTTGCCGAACTGCACCCTCATCATCCAGGCCGTGTCGCTTCCCGCAAATGCTCCGGTCTGGCCGGCGGCGGTGTTCGCCCCGCGGTTGTTCACCGCCACGGTGTTGATGGCGTTCTTGTCGAACGCGGTGTTGTTGATGTACTGGCCGATCAGCGAGAGCTGGTAGGGCTCCCAGTTGTTAAAGTCCACCCTCCCGTCAACGGTCGCCACCTGGAATTTGGATGCCAGACCGAAGTACTGGAACTGGTCGATTGTGCCAAAGTTGTTGATGGCGCTGGGAATGATGTCGCGCAGCGGCATGTAGGTGTTGCCCTTCTGCGCGAACGCGGGCCGGGTGTCGTCCGTGTTGCCCTGGTCCTGCGCCGTGAGCGGGATGAACGGCGTGGACATCTTGCCTTGCACACCGTCAAAATCATAGAAGGCGGCTGCAACCTTCGCGGTTATGTCCTTGGTGATCTTGAAATCCGCCCCGAGCTGCACCGCAAGCAGGTACTTGTCGGTGCTGGCAAATTTGGAAGGCTGGTTCGAGGCGAAATTGAGGTCGGTGTTGAAGATCGGGAAAGCGCCGCCGGTCAGGAAGCCTGTGATTCCATCCGTGACCGTCTTCCTGCCTTTGAACGCAACGCCGTCAAAGCCAATGTTGTCCTCCCAGATCAGGCTGGTGCTCATGAAGGGGTTGTCAAAACGGCCAAAGCTCAGGCTGAAATCGTCGCCCAACTGGCTGCCTTGCTCATACTTGATGAACGCGCGGTCCAGCCAGATCTGATACTTGCTGAAATTGCCCCCCTGCCCGCCATTGGCCGCACCCAGGGCCTGGTTGGCCGTCACCGGGCTGTTATCCTGGCCGGTCGCCAGGCGGAACCCGCCGGACCAGCCGTCGCTCATTTCCACATCAAAGCCCAGCCGCACCCGCAGCTTGATGAGGTCGCGGTTTTTGTCCGTGTTGTACTGGGGGGAGAAATTCGTTCCGCTGACATCGAACGGCGCGCCGGTGTTGATGGCGTTGAAGTTGGGGAAGGCGCCCGTGTTGTCGTTGCCGGAAGGGAACATGTTTGCCTGGGCCCGCAGGCGGAAGTCACCAAACATCTTGATGCGTTCCGCCCACTCCGCCGCCTGGTCGGGAGCCGTCCATTTTTGCTCGCGCGCCTCGGCCATCACATCGGCCTTGATCTGATCGCGCATCTCTTTCTTCACCACCTCGGGCACATAGGTCACCCGCACATCATCAGGGCTGGAAGCGGCGGCCTTGTTCTCCTCGGCCTGGGCCTGTGCTGCGGCTGCTTCGGCCTCGGCCTGCGCCGTCATTTGCTGGGCTTCCTCGGCGGTCAGGATCTTCTTGGCCACCAGCAGGCGGATCAGGTTGACCGTGGCGTTCGGCGAAGGGGCGGCCGGAGCGGCCACGGGAAGCGATGCCGTGGGCGGCCCGTCCAGCAAGGGATTGGGCGACGCAGCGGCGTTGTCCTGACCCGCTGCGGGCAGCGGCGGCTCAGTTTTGGCAGGCTCGGCGGCAAGGCCCGACGCAACAATGCAGCCTGAGGCAAGCAACAATGCGAACGGACGGAGGGAGACGGGCGGAGTATGAGACATGGAAAGGGAAAAATCAGGCAGGCACGGTCACTTCGACACCAATTGCTCCGGCTTCCGAGCCGAGAGTCTCATGACGATAGGCATCGGCATGTCAGCAGGCGGGGGTTCGGCGAGCTGGAGACCGGTGAGCACTGAATTCCTGAGGGCATCGTCCACTGTGGGATCACCCGAGGAGCCAACAAGCTTGGCACGCGTCACGCGCCCGGTGCCGTCCGCCCAGATGCTCACCTGGAGGGCCAGGTTCGCCTTGCGGGTGGTGCTGTTCTTGCGCATCGCCTCAGCGATGGAGCTCTGCACCTTGGCCGCATACCAGCCAAACTTGCTGCCACCGGTGCGCCTGCCGCTGCCGCCGATGCCATTGCCACTGCCGCCCTTGTTGGCGCCCAGGCCAAAACCATCCGGCGGGCCGTTGCCCACGTTGTTGGTGCCGATCGCCGGCGGCTCGTCGGGCTTGGGATCCTCAGGCTTGGCCTCATCCGGCTTCACTTCCTCCTGGGCGACCATTTCCTGTTTCGGCGGCTCCTCTTTGGGAGGAGGAGGCGGCGGTGGGGGCGGGGGCGGTGGGGGCGGCGGTGGGGGCAAGGTGATGGACACCATGCGCTCCGGCGCTCTCGCGGGTCCGCTGCTGTGCCCGTCGAAATGAGTTGCGGCATAATACACTCCGCCGCCAAGGCCTACAACGATCAGCGGCAGCAGCCAGCGATGGCGCTGGAACAGGCCTGGATCATCATCGTCATCGTGAAAGTCGTTCGTGCTCATAAGCGTGTGTCTGGAGTGGTGGGAAAGCAGGTTATTTCGGCCCTTTGGTGGCGAGGCCCACCTGGGTCACGCCGAGGCGGCCCAGCACGTCAAGGACGTCCATGATGACCTGGTACTGGGTCTGGCTGTCGCCCCGCACGATGGCAGGAAAATCCGGCGTCTGGGCTTTGACGGCAGCGAGCTTCGACTCAAGGTCGGCCAGCGAGGCCATTTGGGTGGCACCGAGCTTGATGGTGCCCTGATTATCCACCGTGATCGCCTGGATCTTCGGCGCGTCCATCTTCTTGGCCGCTGCGGCGCTCGCCTTGGGCAGATTCACCTTCACGCCCTGCACGCCGGCGGTGGTCATGATGATGAAAATCAGCAGCAGCACCAGGTAGAGGTCCACCATGGGGGTGACGTTGATGTCGTCGTATGATTTGGAATCAGCCTGCATATCAGCCTCCTACTTCCTTGTGGTGCTCGGCCATCTTGGCGATGAACTCGTCGATGAAGGTTTCCATGTCGGTCACCGAATCCTTGATGCGCGAGCTGAGATAACTGTAGGCGAACAGCGCCGGGATGGCGACGGCAAGACCGGCCACGGTGGCAAGCAGGGCGCCGGCGATGCCGGGAGCGATCGAGTTCACCTCCACCTGGCCGGACTTGGCGATGGTGGCGAAGGTGATCATCACCCCGATAACCGTCCCCAGCAGACCGAGATAAGGGCCGCCGGCAATGCCGATGGTGAGGAACACGAGCTGGCTGTTGAGCTTCTGCACCTCGCGCATGAGGCCTCCGTGAAGCGTGGCCTTGATGGCTTGAATGGAACGACCGGAGAGCCCGGTGGAAGTCCTCTCGTTCTTGCTCAGCGAGATGCCTTTGACCGTCTGCAAACGCTGCCGGATCTCATCCGAACCGAGGCGATAGATGTGATACAAGGGCGAGTGGCGCATGAGCCTCTGCGCTTTCGCGTTCACCGTCCCGCCCAGGCTCTTGATGCTTTCCTCATCGCCTGCGTCCAGCGCGGTCAGATCGCTCGAAATTTTCTTCCACCGTTCGACGAAGACCGCCGTCGCCTTGGTGATTTTGTTCAAGTAAAAGAGCTTGGCGATGGCCACGCCCCAGCCAACCACCGCGAGCAAGGAACAGAGGCCGATCACAACCCAGCCGTCAAAAGAGAGCTGTGTCGAGATGTCCCTGATCATCGAGAGCTGCTTCACAATCTCCCCGCCACCGCTTTCGCCCGAGGCTTCGTCGGCACCCACGGCAACCAGTTTTGCGGCGTCAGCGGAAGTGCCTTCGTTGATCGTTTCAAACTTCAGATAGCCGGGGCTGCGCGCCGTCCTGGCGATCTGGAGCTCATCAAACTCACCGATATAGCCGACCGATCCGGCGGTGGTGTCCTTGCCCACAAGCGAGGGCCCCTTGAGCGCAGGCAATGCCGCCGCCAGCGTGCCATAGGGCGCCCCGTCCACATAGACCGTCATCTTGCCTTCCGCCGCGACGACCGCCAGGTGA
>CAINXC010000321.1 GCA_903854655.1 uncultured Verrucomicrobiota bacterium
ATTCCCCTGTCTTTCATTTCGGTTTATAGGCTGAAGTGCTCAATCGTCCAGAGCCGAAATCGTCAACGAGTCTGTCAACGATGATGCCAAGCGCAGCCCCTCCGCGTGAACGCGGTACACCAGCCGCTGTGCGGAGCCACCGGCGGTTTTGATCCGCGAGAGGGCAGGCCAAGCGAAGCCCCACACCCTGCAAGCCACCCAGCGCCTGGATGGCGCGGCTGGTGTACCGCGCTCACGCGGAGGGGCTGCGCTTTGTTCTGCTCACGGCGCTGACCATGCACTCATTGGTGAGCGCATGAATACAGTCCATTTCGCGCAGACCCCGGTGGCAGGGTGCTACTGTACGTCGCCAAAGCAGGTGCCCACGCTGCGAGCGGCGGCGACGATTTCGCTGTCCTTGGCCACGGTGCGCAGCTTCATGACGGCGTCTTCGATCGGCACATCACCCACATGGTACTGCTGGTAGCTCACCATGCGGCCAAACTTGCCGTCCTTGATCAGGTCCACGGCCTTCACGCCAAAGCGCAGGCCCAGGATGCGGTCCAGAGCGGTGGGGGCGCCGCCGCGCTGGAGGTGGCCCAGGGTGCAGGCACGGGTTTCCTTGCCGGTCATCTTTTCGATTTCAGCGGCCACGCGCTCGCCGATGCCGCCGAGGCGGTCCTCGCCCTTGTTGCCGACCTTTTCCTTAGTGACCAGTTCGCCGCTCTCAAGCTTGGCGCCTTCCGCGACCACGACCAGGGTGCTGTGATGGCCCTGGGCGTCGCGTTGATTGATGTAATTGGCGATCACGTCCATGCGGAAGGGGATTTCCGGCAGCAGGATCACGTCCGCGCCGCCGGCCATGCCGCCATAGAGGGCGATCCAGCCTGCGTTGCGGCCCATCACTTCCAGCACGATCACGCGCTTGTGGCTTTCGGCGGTGGTGTGCAGGCGGTCGAGCGCGTCCACCACGGTGGCGTAGGCGGAGTCGAATCCGAAGGTCATGGCCGTGGCCTGCAAGTCATTGTCGATGGTCTTGGGCACGCCGATGGAGGGCACGCCCTGGCGGTAGAGCTGCAGGGCGGTGGTGAGGCTGCCGTCGCCGCCGACGACGATGAGGGCGCCGATTTCCAGGTGGCGCAGCGTGGTCTTCGCCTTGTCCACGATTTCCTGCGGCACTTCAGCGACGTTGCCCGCGCCGACCTTGGCGACGAAGTGGCCCTTGTTGGTGGTGCCCAGGATGGTGCCGCCCAGCTTCATGATGCCGATGGTGCGCGCGGGCTCCAGCAGCATGTAATCTCCGGGGGGCAGCAGGCCTTCAAAACCATCGCGGAAGCCGATCACATCCCAGCCGAGATTGCTTGCGGCGCTGACGACGCCATGGATCACTGCGTTGAGTCCGGGGCAGTCGCCGCCGCTGTTGAGAATGCCGATGCGCATACGATGAGGATGGGATCTTTTGGGTTTGGAGGAAGGCATGGGAGGTGAGGTGCCATTGCCGGGCGCGAAAGCCCGTTGTGAGAGGGGGAACTAAAAGTACGTGAGGAGCTGCTTCTGGTCGGTGACCGGGCGGCCCGCATTCATCCAGACATCGTAGAGGCTCCATGCCTGGCGCAGGACGCCACGGGCTTCGCCGAAGGGATCGGCGGAGCCCAGCACCACCACGATCATGCGGTGCCGGTAGATGATGTTGGTGGTGTCGTTCTGCTTGATCACCGTGGAGGGGCGGTCGGCGGTGATGGCGACGCAGCCGCCGGACGCCGGGGTGTTGCCGGTCTTGATGCCGTCGATGCGGTCGATGCCCAGCAGGGAATTGGTGTTGCTCACGTTTTGCGTGAGCTGGCTGCCGCCGCGATAGATGGTGATGCTGCGCGTACCCTGGTTGGTGTAGAAGTGGAAGGGGGCGCGACCGGTGGCGTAGAGGGCGATGCGCGCGATGTCGGCCGCCGTGGAATGCGGCTGCGGGTGGGTGTTCTCGAAGCCGTGCGGATTCATGAAGCGGGTGTTGGTGCAGCCCTCGCGGTCGGCCAGGGCGTTCATGTTGCGCACGAATTCTTCCAGCGGATCACCTGCCTTGGCCTTGCGCGCCAGCAGGTCGCCGCCCACGAAGTGGCCCAGGGTGATGGCGGCCACGTTGTCGGAGCCCATCATGGTCGCATAAATCAGGTCGCGCAGCGTGAGCCGGTCGCCCGCCTGCAGGCCCAGGGAGGTCTGGCCGGCGATGCGCTCGGCGTAGTCCGGCACGGTGGCCAGCACGTTCAGGCTCACGCGGGAGGCTTCGGACCAGTCGAGCACCACCATGGTGGTGGCGATCTTGGCGAGGCCGCCCACCGCGCGCTTTTGGTTGGCGTTGCCCGCCACGTGCACTTTGCGGTTTGCCGTGTCGATCGCGATGATGGCGGACTGCGCCCGCACCTGCCGCACCGTGCCGAGAGAGGCGACGATGGCGGCCGTCATCACGATGGCACGGAGGCAGCGGGGAAGCATCGTTGAGCGCAAACTGCTGAAAATCATAAGGGCGCGCAGTCTAGTCACGCGCCCCCCGGTGGCAACCGCGAAATCAACGGTGTCGCGATCCTCGCTTTTCATTGCAAACACGGGCCTCCCCGCCACAGGTGCCGCCATCCTCATGAGTGAAGCCCGTCTCGCCGCCACAGCCCTGATCGAACGCTACTATCACGCCTTCAACAGCGGCGATCGCGAGGCCTTCCTCGCCCTGCTGGCAGAGGACGTGGTGCATGACATCAACCAAGGCGGCAGCGAGCACGGCAGGCCCGCCTTTCGCGCCTTCCTTCAGCGCATGGACCGCTGCTACCGGGAGCAGGTGCGGGATCTGGTGGTGATGGCCGGCGAAGACGGCGCGCGCGGCGCGGCTGAATTCTTCATCGAAGGCGCCTATCTTGCCACCGATGACGGCTTGCCGCCCGCCACCGGCCAGACCTACCGCCTGCGCGTGGGCGCCTTCTTCGAAATCGAGGACGGCCTCGTGGCCCGTGTGACCAATTATTACAATCTTCAGGACTGGCTGGCGCAGGTGGCGGGCTGAAGTGGCTCACAAAGTGGCTCACGTCGCCCCCGACGTGAATCGAAAACCCTGCGCGAAGCGCCACTTTCTTCAGTTGTCTTCACAGCCATCCCATAGGAGGAGGAGAAGGGAGTTGGCAAGGGCGGTCGTAGCAGCCACTCGGCTGGTGTGAAAACAACAACACCCAAGCCAACTCGAAGTCAATTCAGCGCGCTGCGCC
>CAINXC010000322.1 GCA_903854655.1 uncultured Verrucomicrobiota bacterium
CACAAATAGCCCGGCAGATCGTAGCGGGGACCAAACAAAAACAAGGCTCCCTCCGCGCCGGGCTTTGCCGAAACCAGGTTCCACAGGACCTCCAGATGCTGCACCGGATCAGTGACATGCTCGAAGACGTAGGTGGAAAAGACGATGTCCATCTCCCCGCGCTTGTCACAGCTCGCGGCGTCCCCAAAATAAGTGACATCCGCCTGCTCTGCCAGCCAGTCCTCGTTGAACCGCGTCACATCCTGGGCATAAAACACCACGGAATCCCGCAGGCCCTCGCTCTCCAGATACCTGGCGAATCCCGTCCTGCCCGCCCCCACTTCCAGAACATGCGCCTTGCCCGTCTTTCCGCCCGCCAGCAGATGCCGGATCTGCCCCACCACGTGCGACCAGCAATGAACCTGGTCGCTGGGCTCCTGAAACGCCGTGTAGCTGGAGGCGTTCGCATAAAAGGTGTCGAGCTTGCTCCGAAGCTCCTGATGGGTCTTGGCGGTAAGCAGCCTTGATGGCAGAAGCAGGGCGGTGTTCATAGGAGGTGAGTGGGGAGTCGTTGGTTTCCTGAAAAGGCTCACGAGCGGAGAAGTCTGGCGGGATTGCCCGCCACCAGGGCGCCCGGCGCCACATCGCGGGTCGCCACGCTGCAGGCGCCGACAATGGCCTTCGCGCCGATGGTGACTCCTGGCATGATGAAGGCCCTGGCGCCCACGAAGGCACCCGCGCCAATGGTGATTTTGGCCGTCTGGAGGGGCAGCGCCGGATGGTCAAACTGATGAGTGCCGGTGCACAGATAGGCCTCCTGGGCCACGGTGGCCCCTTCCAGCAGCTCGATTTCACCCAGCGTGTAGGCGTTGGCCCTGTCGCCCAGGCAGGCCAGGTGATGGAGTGTGAGATTCCACGGCACGGCGATCCGGGCGCGCTGGTGGACGAAGGGCCGGCCGAGGATCTTCGCCCCGAAGGCGCGCAGCCAGAAGAGCCGCCAGGCGTTCAGGGGCTTGGGCGTCCACTGGCAGAACAGCATCCACACATAGTCCCACATCAGCATTTTGATGCGCTGCCGGAACGTCCAGGGGGACGCTCCGAACTGCTCGGCCGAGGCTTGGTGGGTGTGCAGGGACATGGTGGGTTCAGCCGAGGGCCGCCTGGAAATCAGCAAGCATGAGATGGGCGATGTGCTCCGGCGAGTGCGTCTGGCACACCTTCACAGCTTCTGCTGCGAGGTGCTGGCGCAACGTTTGATCCGCAATCAGGCGCTCAAGCGCCGCATGCAGCTCCCCTGCCGGATTCGCGGCGCGATGATCGAAGACAAGCCCGTTGCGCCCGGGCTCGATGAAATCACTGAAGCAGTCGAGGGCGGACACCACCGGGACACAGCCCCAGGACATGGCCTCCCTGGGTGCGACCGGCCCCGCTTCACCGGCCTCCGCTATCGAGGGATAGACAAATATGGCGGCCTGATTGTACAACCTGCCCAGTTCGGCAATGTCAAACACCGGCGGCATGAAGGTGACATCGGCGCCCGCCTGCTTCGCCCGCGCCATCATGCTTTGAATGTACTCCGGCCCTCCGCCACCGTGCCTGATTTCCTGCGGTCCCACCACCAGCACCGGCCACTTCAAACCAGCGGCGGCGTCGATGAGGATCTCCAGGCCCTTCTCCGGGTGAACTCTGCCACAGTACAAGATCTGATCAATCTTCGCGGTGCGCTCCTCGGGCTTTGGCGGATCAAAGGGAAAGGGATTGGGAATGCACGCCACCTGCGAGTGGCGGTCTGGCGGCAGTTCCTTTTGCACCGCTTTGGCAATGGTCAGTGAACACCCCCGGAGACGCGCCGCAGTCTTGTACCACTTCATCTGGCCCTTGGGAAAGCGCTCCACGCTCACGTAGGCACGGGGCCGCAGCGCCCTGGGCAGCAGGAACGGGCTCCAGAAGGTGTTGGTCACCACGATGTCGCTGTCCAGCGGCACCGCCCTGCAGGCGCGGCGGCTGTAGAGCAGGTCGAGCGCCTTGAGCTTGAGCCCGTTGGTGGGCTGGTTGTAGCCGGTCACACGATGGTGTCTCACGCCGGCGATCACCTCCCCTGCCGGAAGCCGGGGATGAGAGCGCGAGACGTGGGTGACATCGTGGCCGAGGGCCGCGAACTCCTGCGCGAGCCTGAACCAGATTTTTTCCACCGCCCCGCCCAGCAGGGTGGGAACGGGAAAGAAGGCGCCTTGTACGATGGTGATCTTCATGTGTGCTGGCTCCGTGCAAGCAGTTCTGTCAATTCCGGGCGCTCGACTTTTGGCGTGAGCACATCCAGCAGCCGCTGCGCGGTCTGCTTCACCTGGAAGTGGCTCTCGTAACAGCGCCTGGCGTGGAGGGCTGTGGCGGCGCGGTCCTGTTCATCGGCCGCCAGCCAGCGGCGCAGCGCCCGCAACGTTCCGTCCATGTCATCAGAGTCGATGAAGCCTGCGCCCTCCGCAGCGATCTCGCGCCAGATGTTGACCTGGTAGGAGATCAGCACCGGCTTGGAGCAGGCCAGGGACTCGGCCACGACGATGCCAAAATTCTCCTGGTGGCTGGGCAGGACGAAGGCCTCGCAGCCGTGAAAGCCCCCCCACTTCGCATCCCCTGCTAGCATTCCCGGCCAGAAGATCTCATCGACCACCCCCAGCGTTTCAGCCAGCCGCTGCATCGCCCGGCCATGGGAGGAGTCGAGGCCGGGGCCTGCCACCACGAGGGCGGGCAGCGTGTGCGCTCCGTTCTCATGGCAGAGGCAGGCATAGGCCTGAATCAGCAGGTCCACGCCCTTCTTGGGATGAATGCGGCCAAGGAACAGCAGGTAGGGCCGGCTGCCCAGGCCGGGGCAGCGGTCTGCAAAGGCCTCGGCCATCGCGGCGGTAAATGCGGGCGGCTCGACAATGCCGTAACCCACGCTTTTCTCCCGGCGGGGCTGATACGGGACGAACGTGGTGCGAGCCAGCCGCTTCTCCTCATCGCAGGTGAACAGCAGCCCGGCGGCATCGCGGATCACCCGGTGCTCAATGAGCTTCCAGTACACCCAGTTGCGCACGGCCTTGATGCGGCGCTCCGGCACCTTCTGGAACCAGGGATCAAGCATGCCGTGGGGAAAGACCCAGTAGGGCGGCATGTCCGGCACGTTGCCCAGCACCCGCCAGGCGGCCAGGCTCGGATAGATCCAGAGACCGTGGACGATCACGGCATCGAACCGCAGGCCGTTGGCCCGCAGCCACGGGACCAGCTTCGGGTGATAGGACCAGCCAGGGCTGCCGCGACCGACACCCGTGGCCCCGTTCCAATCGGTCAGCCAGGTGCTTTCGGGATCATCGCAGCAGACGACCTCCGATTCGTGCCCCTCCGCCAGAAGCGTTTCATGAAGCAGACGAACGGCCTGCGTGGTGCCGCCCCCGGAGGGGTTCAAGGTGGCGATGATGGATAGAATGCGCATAATCGTGCTTGGTCAGTCAACAAACCCCGTTGAGCGGGTGAAATACTTGCGGGCGCCCGTCAGCGGGCCGAGACATTTGGCGGGCACCCCGCCATAGAGCTGATCAGGAATCTCAAAGGCCTTGTTCAAAAGCGCCTTGGCGCCCAGCACCGAGCGGTCCGGCAGGCGCGCTCCGCCCAGGACCACCACATTCGTTCCCACGAAGCAGTGCCCGCCGATGACAATGGGCGAGGAATCCTGCCGGCACTCATGCACGTCGATCGAATGGGTGAGGAACTGCGAGGCGTAGCCGGCGATCGTGGTGAAGGCGCCGATCTCGATCCGGCTCGTGCAGTCGAGGTGATGATTTTTGGTCACCGCCGCGTGCTCCCCCAGGTGCAGCGAGGGATCGCGGTCCGGCTGATGCGTGAAATGACGCGGGGCGCCCTTGGGAAAGCCGGTGATCCAGTTGCCGCGCCCGATGTAGCTGTGAGCATCCAGCGTGATGCTCTCCAGGTGCACCGCCACGTTCAGGTGGCCGATGGCCGCCCCGGGCCCCATCGTGAGATGATTGGGGAAGATCCAGGACAAACCAATACGGGAGCCCGGGTCCAGCCGGAAACCCCAGAAGCGTTGCAGGCACCAGCGGCGCAGCGGCCAGGGCAGCAGGGTCACGAGAACCTGGCAGGCAAGCAGAAAGGCGCGTTTCATGAGCGGCCTGCCAGGGCCTGGCGGTAGAGGTTGATGTAGCCGTCGAGCATCTTCTCCATGGAGAAGCGCTCAAGGTTGGCGCGGCCCCGTTCGATGAGGCTCTGGCGCAGGCCGGGTTCGTCACGCAGCCTCAGCACCGCCGCCGCCATGGCCCCGGCATTCTCCGCCCCGCAGACAATGGCCGCGTCACCAGCCACTTCAGGGACCGAGGTGCGGTCGCTGCAAATGACCGGGCAGTCACAGGCCTGGGCCTCGGTGACCGGCCAGCCAAATCCTTCCGCAAGCGAAGGAAACAGCAGGGCGTGCGCACCTGCATACAAGGCATTGAGCTGCTCGTGGCCCGGACCTTCCACTTCCAGAACACGGTCGCGGATTCCAAGGTGCGTGGCGAGGATGCGCTGCCCGGCATTGAGAGGTTCACCGGCGATCACCATGAAGCCGTCCCAGCGATCCTTCAACGCCGCCAGCGTGCGCAGCGCCGTGTCGCGGTTCTTGCGGACCAGGGCGGAGCCGACCATGAGAAGGTAACCGCCCTGGGGCAGATGGCGCATCGAAGAGGGAAGCTGCCGGGTGATCTGCTGCGGTGACAGCGGGCGAAAAGGGGCGTTGCCTGCGTTGGGAACGGTCTGAATTCCCGCGTCTCCTTCGCGCCCTGCAAGCCGCTCCAGATCGCCTCGCGTGGTGTCCGAGACGCAGGCGACGTGACGCGCGCTCTTCAGTCCCGCAAGAATCCACTTTTGCAGCAGCGAGCCCATTCGGCTGGCCTGGCAGCAGGCTGAGGCATCGCCCAGCCCGCCACGAACGGCGAGCATGTCGTGACAGGTGATCACCGAGGGCAGCCGCAGAAGTGAGCGCAGGTACATGGCGTTCGAATGATCGGCAATGTGGAAGACACAATCCGTGCCACGGGCGGCCCGGGCAAGCCGGCGCAACCGCCGTGGAAACAGCGCAAACTTGTCCACATAACCCACCCACTTTTTCAGTCCCTCAGGGCAGGACAGGCGGCCAAGCAGGACCGACGGAACGATGATCTCCGCAGCCATGCCCCGGGATTTCAAGCCCTGCTCCAGCAGCAGCGCGAACGCCTTCATGCTGCGCTGCCCGTCAGGCTCGTAGTTGCCGATGACGACGACTTTCATGCGTTTCGGTAATGGTGGGTTGGCTGGGCGGTCCGGGGCTGCACTCCCATCACGCGGACCGGCTGAGCGACCTGCCGCATCACCGGCAGCCGCACCCTGGGACGGCTGAGCGCCAGCACCAGCCCGCCTTGGAAGATGGCAAAACCCAGCGAGGTGGGCTGGCCCCATTGCCCCATGGCCAGGCCCATCGCTCCCGTGAACCAGACGATCAATGCCAGCGACTCGCCGCGCCGCGCAGCTTTCCAGGCAACCACGAACAACGTCAGGACAAGCGCCACGCGAATGAGGATGAACAGCAGGCCCAGAGGCAGCCCCATCTCGCCCGTGAGGCGGCCCCACTCGCCTTCCGAAACCAGGAATGCCTTGTTCGAACCCACGAGGAGCTGGGCCCCGGCGTTGGTGCCGCTGCCAAGCCCCGCACCGGCAAGGAAGTTGCCGTTGGAAGGAAGGATGCTGCTGAGCGGCTCACTGACGGCCCGGTTCACAATCGCCTCCTGGAACCCGCCCTTCGCGGTGGTGGATTCATCCCAGCGGGAGAGGAACGCCTCGCGGGGTTTTTCCATCCCCGGAAGAAAGCTCGCAGCGACCGCCACAAACGCCACCGTAACCCCGGCGGTGAGGAGCCTGCTGATGCTGCGACCGGAGGCAAACAAGGCCACCACCGCCCCCACAACCGCCAGGCCCTCGCCCATGAACAAGGCGCGGCTGATGGACAGGGGAATCGCGGCCAGGGTGGCGAGTCCGGCGGCAATGGCCAGCCACTTGCCTTTGACTTCGGGCTGGATCATCCGGTGCAGAACAAAGGCCGCGACCAGGGGGAAGAAGGCCGAAACCCCGTTGGTGAAGCTGAAGGTGGCGGAGGGGCGGCGGTAGCCCATGGCACCGTCGAAGCCCGAGTCTCCATCCCCTCCCAGGCCAATGTTCACAAACGAGCCCGGCGGCGAATGGAACTGGTCGGCCATCAGCAGGACCATTGGAATGCTTACCAGCAGCAGCCAGCGCGCCATCTTTTTCACGTCCTCCGCATCCAGCACCGATCCCATCACAAACAGGAAGGGCAGGTGCAGGAAGTTGCAGCGCCAGCCAAAAATGGTCACCGCAAGATTGCCATGCCCGGCCACCATGGCCATCAAGGGGGCAAGAAGGGCCACAAAAGCCATGGCGCCAAGGGTGACGTTCACCTTCAATTTGCCGGAGGACAGAGCGACAAGCAGCGCCAGGATGACAATGGGATCGCGCACAATGAGCAGCGGCGTGGCGAGCCCCGGCAGCACCCATTTGCGCAGGGCTCCCTCGAAGATCAGCAGCCAGAAATAGAGCCAGATCAGCGCCTTGAGAATGCGGGTGGAGTTCATGGGCGGCGAGGGTGGGGTGACATCAGGCCAAATGCTGGCGCACCCAGGCGGCCAGGCGCTCCCGGTACGTCTCCCAGGCGAATTGACCGGCTTTGACGCGGGCGGCCGCAGACATGGCCTCCAGTCGCGCGGAATCGCTCCGCAGCAGCTCCAGCCGGTCACGAATGAAGTCCGGCGAGCGGATTGGCACAATAAAGCCGTCCTCGCCTTCGGTGAGAATGTCCGGCCCGGCGGTGTTGGGCGTGGTGATCACCGGCAGGCCCTGGGCCATCGCCTCCAGAATGACCAGACCGAAACCCTCGAACAGCGAGGGAAACACCAGGACATCGTGCTCCGCCATCTCACGCAGTATTCCTTGATGAGGCAGGGAGGCGATCCAGCGATGCTTTTGCAGCGCCTCCTCCAGAGGCCGGCAGCTTTGCGCAGGCTTTTGGCCGATGAGGGTCAGCGTCGCCCCCGATCCCAGGGCGGTCATGGCGTCGAGCAGATCGGCCACGCCTTTGCGCTGGCCCAGGCTGCCCACGAACAGCACCTTCAACGGCTGCGACGGATCGCGCCTCTTTTTCGGCAACGCCAGAGCCGACGGGGCGGGCGCGCCATAGGGAATCACGGTGACGGGCGCGACAGGAAAAGGCGCGTGAGTCAATGTCTGCTTGGTGAAGGAGGTGGCCACCACAATCGCATCGGCCATGCGCAGCTCGGCGTCCTTGCGCTCAAGCTTCCCGGCGGAGTCAATCATGGCCGGCATGGTGCACGCCCATTCGGGGCGCCGCTCGCACTCCTCCTGCTGGATTTCCCGGCCCGCACGCCAGTAGCCGATCGGGAGATCGTAGAGGCAGCGCAGGCGCCGGTCTTTGGCCGCCTGGAACGAGAGCAGGGCGCCGTCTTCATAGCCGTACACCCCGTCAAAACCGCCGCGCCGCACCGCCCTGGCCACGCGGCCGTCCAGCCCGCGGATCACCGCGTCGATGCAGGCGAAACCCTGCTCGTGCGCCACCAGATGCGGCAGGCCCACGCGCGAGGCCAGCAGCCGCGCCGCCTCGCGCCACGGATGGCAGCGCGAGACGGACCGCAGGGCCGCCGGATAGCTGCGCCGCCGCAGCTCGCCCAGCCCAGGCGAGCCGGCGAAACGCCAGGCAACACTTCCTTCAAACACCGCCACCGTCGTATCAAACTGTCCCAGCAGCCCCGCCTCGGCCAGCGCGAGCGCCGCGTGCCGCACGTTGGCGTTGCCCGTGGAATGGGAAAGGACGGCTCGCTTGTTCAGATTCATGCGGCCACCCCCAGAACTTGACGCCATTGGGCGACGACCACATCGGCGCTGAAATGCTTTTGGTAGTGCGCCCGCTGGGATTCGCGGTTCACACCGCCCTCGCGGATGTCTTTCGCCAGCTCCAGCACCGCCCCCTTCACCTCGGCGTAGTCAGGGTCCGCACGCAGCAGCCTGGTCGCGCGCCCGCCGCAGGCGATGTCGCTGATGCCGCCGCGATCCGTGGCGATCCAGGGCACCCCGGCGCTCATCACTTCGAGCAGCGCGATGGGCAGCCCCTCAGGATGCCGTGAAATCAAGAGGTAGGCGTCGAGCCCGGCCACCACGGTTTCCAGCTCCTGCCGGCCTGAAAAGCCGCCATGAAAGTGAAGCCGTGGCAGGCCCTCGAAATCCGCAGGCGAATAGGCGTCGCCAAAGCCCCACAGGTCAAATTCGATGCCGGCGGTGTCGGGATCAGAGGCGAGGCGTTTGAGCACGTCAATCCCCTTCTCCGGAATCAACCGCCCGAAATAGCCGAAGCGCAGGGCCTCGCGGCTGCCAAGCTGTCGCGACGGCGCGTCAACCGCCCTGGAGAAGCACGCGACCACGGCGGGCTCTCTGGCAATGGCCTGCTGGATCGACCGCCCGTTCCTTTGCGAGCAGCAGATGAGGTGATCGCACTCGGTCATCGCCTCGCGATAGCTGACCGGCCAGGTGCTCTGATCCTCGGCGTCACCGGCGGTGTGGTGGTGATGGGTCCAGGGCAGGCCGCGGAGATTGCAGCGTTTGATGAGCTGAATGCTCCTCCCCTGCCCGTTCGAATAGATCGCGCTGTAGCCGCCCGCAGCAATGCGCAAGGCCAGCCGCGCCATCGCCAGCATGCGTCGCACGGAGCTGGTCGATTCAAAGGCGAACAGCCTGCCGTTCATGCCCGCGAAGGCTTCCCGCACCGCCTTCAGGTCAGGCGCATTGAGGATCACCACGTCGGTGGCGATGCCCGCACGGGTGAACTGCCTGGCGAACTCGGCCAGGTGGCTCTCGATGCCGCCCGTTCGCATGAACTGGGTGGCAACGATCAGCACGCTCTTGCTAGGCTTTTGCATCTTTCCTCCCATGCCAGCAGCGCAGGGCGCCGGCCACGCCCGCGATGCGGTCAAACATCATCAGCCAGAACGGCCTCCGGGCTTCCAGCCAGAGCCCGATGGTCACGCACGCCGTCAACACCACCACCGCACCCAGAGCCATGTTTGCCGCTGGCTTCAATGCCCAGCCAGCGGTCAAAGCCCGATAAAGGATCAACAAGGGGTAGTGCACCACGTAGAGCGAGAAAGTCAGATCGCCCGCCTTGCGCAGCACCTTGGCGCCGGGCCGGGTTACGGGCTTGGTTGCAGCGGAGGGATCAGCCGCAGGAATCAGCCACACCGCAAGCGCGATGGCAATTCCCACCAGCCAGTCCGTTCCGAACTGGGCTGCAAAGAACCAGGGGGCCCCACCGATGTATCCTGGAAAGGGCGGCACCAGCGCAATCAATGCCAGCGCCACGAGCGCCGCCGAGCCTGACAGCAGCCAGGAAGCCTGAACGCCCAGCGCAGGCCGTTCCATGCGGCACACGACCACACCGGCCAGCCAGATGGGCATCAAAATGAGGATTTTCGGGCCCGCCACCAGGCAGCCGAGCACGGGCCACAGCCAGCCCGCGCGCCCTGCGGGCTTGAAGGCCCACAGGCCATAGATCGCATAGTAGAAGAACTCGAAGCTCAGCGACCACAGCGGCACGTTGATTTGCGGCGCCGCGCTCAACCACCACGACTCATTGAGGAAACCGGCCGTCAGGAGATAGCGCATAGAGGCCTGCGGGCGGGCATATTCCGCGTGCAGGACGGGATCAAGCCAGGCGACCAAAACATCCACCAGAACCGTGAGGGCGATGGCGGGCAGGACGATCGAGCAAAGCCGTGTGAGACGCGCCCGGACGTAGTCCCCGGCCTGCGAGTGCCGGGCGCGCTGCGAACCGGCGACCACGTAGCCCGAGAGCACGAAAAAGACCACCACCGCAGCGTGCGCCCAGTTTCCAGGCAGATCGGGACGATGGATGGCGGCGGAATCAAACCGGTCCACCACATGGCTCCAGAACACCGTGCCAGCAGCGGCGAGCCGCATGAGGTCAAGGATGGGGCCACGGGGGCCGGCAAGGAAATTGGGGGGCGTGCTCATGCGGTTTGTTCCAGATCGCCCAGCCAGTCCATCGTCACCTGCCGGAGCCCCAGGCTGGGAAGCCCGGTGCTGATGGCCTGCCGTGCCGTGTGAATGGCCTCCATCGAGGTGCTGGTGATCATGCCCCGGCTGGCGGCTTCATCGGTGAAACCCAGTTCCGCCGGACTGCGGCCGCGTGCGACCACGGGCGTGGCGACCGGCACACCGTGAGACAAAAAGGCGGCCACGCCGCCGCTCTTGCCCACCAGATGGCGCGGCACAGGAGTCAGCCCCAGGTCGCAAAGGGCCAGTTCCGCAGACACGTCCTGCTCCGCCAGAAAACCTGTGTGCCGCACCTCCATGCCGGCCGGCAGCTTGCGGCGAAGCTCATCCACCAGGGCGGCGCTCGACCCTGCCCGCCCGCCAATCAGGCTGAGCGAGGCCGCGCCGCCCGCCCGTTTGACGTGGCCGGCCACGTCCTCAAGGCAGGCGCAAACGTCGTCTGCGGCGGAGAACTGGCCGAACATGCCCACTGTGAAACTTGTTCCGCGCGACGGGCCGGGGCTTGGGCGTTTCTGCACCGGGATGTTCGAGAACAACCGGGTGGGGCGGCAACGCCGGCCCAGCGGCGCCAGGCGGCGAAGGTAGTCGGGCAGATGCGAATGGATGACCCTGGGCTTCAACTGCTTCAGCAGACGGTGGATGAGATGCTGCTGCATGGCCGCCCAAACGATCCATTTGAGATTGGGCCTCTCCCTCCAGTTCACCCACAGTTCATGGATCATCACCTGCATGGGCACGTCGTCGAAAAGCTTCAGTTGCCGTGTCAGCGACACCGGCAGGCCCTTGTCCTGGAAGCCAAAGGGCACGAATTGCAGGCTGAGCCAGTCCGCATTGAAATCCCTGATCCACCGCCGGGCCTCGCGCCCCCTGAGTTCCCAGGGCAGGGAGGCGGACAGCCGGCAGCACGGTATCTCAGTGTCCTGATCCATCTGATGCTCCATCACCGGCCCTCGTCCGTTTTCCTCACGGTCGTGCAGGGCCAGGATCTGGCAGGCATGGCCCTGGCGGACGCACTCACCCGCCAGCCGCCGCGCGTAGTCGCCCACGCCGTCCTTGCCGGGTGCCAGGCTGCTGCATATGAAAGCGATTTTCATGGTCAGCGCCTGCGGTAGAAACGCCCGACAAGGGAGGCCACGGCAACGGCCTTGCGCCGCGCCCAGATGCGGTTTGTGGACTGGGTGCGCAGAGGTCCGGAGGCATGCACCCAAAACTCCTTGTCCGCACGGGAGGGCGGGCAGCCGCGCAACGCATCCCGAAGAAAGGCCTTGGCCCAGGGTTTGGGGGCGCCCAGGGCATGGGACATCACGTAGCCGCCCTCGCGAAAATCCATGGCATCACCGCCCATCACGCTGATCGCCCCTTCCCAGGCCATGAAGCAGACGTTGAGCGCGTCCTGATCCGTCTTGTTGAAGCAGAAGCCTGGATGATCCTGGCCCGCCCGCATCTGGCCGCCCGCAATGCTTGACGGCGCGGCCTCGAGCCCGCCTATGGCAGCGGACATGTGACTTAGGATGGTCTGCCACAGCTTCACAAAACCAAGGGCCTCGCGGCGCACGCCGAGGCAGCCTCCGTTGACGTACATCGGTGTGCGGGTCTTCAAAACCAGCCCGTGGGAGGCGAAAAAGCGACGCCAGGCGGCACGGCGCGGATGCGAGTCATCCAGGGGGGAGTTGACATCCTCGACAGCGGCAACCCCGGAATCGATCCACTCTTCCATGAAGCTCCAGGGGGCGCGCACCACAATGTCGGGATCAAGAAACAGCAGCCGCTGGCATTCCGGCGCACGCTCGGCGACGGTCAGCATGAAGTCCGGCTTGTAGTTGGTCAGGTGGGCCTGGGTTGTCAGCCGCACAAAGCGAAGAGTGACATCGCCCGCGATCGTCACCACCGGCTCGGCATCCGTCGCATCCGGCACCCAGGAAGGAAGAGCACCGCGAAAGCCGACCCAGATCGTGCCGCGAAAACCGGCCCTGTGGAGCGAATTGGCAAGAGCGGCCACGCCATGGTGGTAGTGCCCTTCAAAGAAAGTGCAGACAGCGGTGGAGGAGTCCATTGGTAAAAGAAATCGAACAGTCTTCAACGGCACACCAGGCCAAGCACCGAGCAGGCCTTGCCGCGCAGCCAGCCTTCGAGGCTCCAGCGAATCGAGCAGGCGCGAAGGTAGTGACTGGCCGCCACGCGGGGCAGCGTGCGCTGGCGCAGCATCGCGGCCGCCGTCCATGCATCGGCCGCCTGCTGATGGCGCAGCTCGCGAGGAATCAGCTCCCAGTCCAGGTGCTGGTCGAACACCGCAGCGGCAGCTTCCGCCATTTCTGCAGCCCGGGCCGACAAGGCGCCGCTGTGCTTGCGGTACAGGCAGGTCTCGCGTCCGGTGTAAGCGAACTTCAGGCCGGCACGCGCGCAGCGCATCCACATCTCGCGGTCCTCGACATAACGGAAGTCGGGGTTGAAGCCGCCCACCTTCTCCCAGGCGCTGCGGCGCATCAGCACCGAGGCGGGCTGGATGATGTAGCGGGCCACAAACAGCGACCTCGGAAAGTCGGCCACCACCTCGGGTGAGGGGGCGCGGGTTTCAATCGGGGTGCCGGTGTCGCTGTCGAACAGGATGGAGCCCGCATGAACAATGTCGGCCCCTGTGCGCAGGGCCGTGCCGAGGAGATCGCCCAGGTGGGTGGGCATCCAGAGATCGTCGCTGTCGAGCAGGGCGATCCACTCGCCGCCAGCGGAGCCGATGCCGGTGTTGCGGGTGGCGGGCAGGCCCATGTTCTTCGTGTGGCACTCGTAGCGCACACCTTGCGACACCGTCCCGGCAAAGGTGTTCACGATCTCCGCCGTGCCATCGTCGGAACCGTCCTCGGTGACGATGAGCTCCCAGTCCTGAAACTCCTGCCTGCGAACGCTCGCCAGGGTTTCGCCAATGAAGCGGCCCGCGTTGTAGGCCGGAATGCAGATGCTGACTCGTGGCTGGGCGTTCATGCAAAGGAGATCAGGAAACGGTGATTTGGGATCCAACCAGGCTTCCCAGCCCGGCGGGAGAGGGTTGGGGCGAGGAGGACGAGCGTCCGGTGACCGCTTCGCGCATCACCCCCAGGCTGCAGGCTCTCCTCCCGGCATAGAACTGCCCGGCCTCGGCGGCCATGGAATCGGCAAGCGCCGGATCAAGAAGCAGCCTCACACAGCGGTCCGCGAAATCACCAGGATCATCCGTGATGAACATGCCCGCGCCTGTGCCCAGGGGCAGCCCGGAGGCGCCCTCCGTGGTCGTGACCAGCGGGCGCCGGTGCTGCAGCGCCTCGATCGACTTGATCTTCAGACCGGTGCCGCCGGGGCAGGGATTGATCACCAGCCGGCACTGGCCGTAGAACTCGCTGCGATCCGCGACGTGTCCGACCGTGTCCGCGCCCAGCTTTGCGTTCACATGCGCAGAGACCTTTCCGCCCACCTGCAGCCGCGCCCCTGGAACCTTTGCCTTGATGAGCGGCCAGGCGTGGTCGCCAAACCACTGCAAGCCCAGGATGTTCAACGGGTTCGACGAGCCGAGAAAGCCGACCGTGGGCCCGCACTCGGAAGGGGGCGGCAGAGGTTGCGCAGGTGCCAGAATGTCCATGGTTCTCACCTGCACGCGCGGATTCAGCATCGCACGGAAAACGGCCTCCTCCTCCTCCTGGATGGCGACGACCATCTGCGCCCGCTCCAGCAGCTTCTTCTCCTGGCCGCCGGACAAATTGAGCCACGCCGTCCTGAGACCGAGCGCCGTGAGCCGCTGGTTGCGTTCGGTGAACACGTCGTGGGTGTCGATCACCACCTTGGTTTTGTCTTTGATGGGGTCCGCCGCCGGCGCCAGAAAGGCATATTCAAAAAGCACGCACTGTGGCTGCCGCGAATCGCAGTAGGATTGCAGCCAGGGCCCCAGCTCGACCGGGCACCAGCCGCCGGAGGGGAACCAGTTGAAGACCCCCTTCAGCAGCGCCTGCAGCTTCACCGTGAGGAGGCTGGCCAGGGGCAGCGTCCAGCAGCCGGGCCGCCTGCGCCACTGCACGTGATGGAACGTGGCCTTGTCCTTCCAGTATTCCATGGCTTCATTTTCCAGGGTCCACTCGCCAAAGGGCGGGATGCCCACAAAGCAGGCCTCGACATCACAGCCGATCTCGCGCAGGCCCTCGGCCATTTGCAGCACCCGTTCCCGGTTGCCTTCATTGGTCGGATGAGTCGGCACCGGTGAGACGATGAGAACCAAAGGCCTGCTCATAGGAGTCCGTCAACCAGTTCGAAGTTGCGCTTTGCTTCCGCCGCCATGCGCGGAACGCCCAGGCGGATGGCCTCGGCGAAGCGCTGGCGATCATTCCAGATCGCGTCGAGTTTTTTGAAGAAAGTGTCAGCCTCCATCAGGTCTGCCACCGGCGTCACCAGGTCGTTGGCGCGGATGCCGGAGGCCTGCAGCACGGCGGCCGTGATGCCTTCCGCCTTGATCGAGTAGCCCACCGGCACCGTGCAGCGGCCGGTGGAAAGCCCCGCGATGGCCGCGTGCATTCGTTCCGCCACGACCAGGTCGCATTTTGAAATCAGGCCCTTGAACTCGCCGGCGCCCAGGTCTTCCGCAAAAACACGCACCCTGTGATCGAAGCCCAGTTCGCGCAGGATGCGCGTCGAGATCACGCGGTCATCGGCGTACACTTCCTGCACGTGCGGGATGATCGCCACGCTCACCTGCCACTTGTCCAGCATCAGGCGGATCAGCCGCACCCAGGCGGCCGCATGGCGCTCGTAGTTCGAGCCGGTCCAGCCGCTGATGGATTCGCTGATGGACAAAGCCACCACCGGGTTGTCCGTGAAGCGCAACTGCCCGGCCGCCACTTCCGTTTCCGGCTCCAGCAAGAAGGCGGTGTCTGCCGTGACCGGCAGGCGTTCGGCGGGGGACTTCAGCTCCTGGCACAAGTAATCCTGTGACAACGGCTCGCGCAGCGTGACCAGCGAGGCTTCTTCCTCCGCGTGCTTCCACAGTTTGATGTCCTGCTCGCATTTGAACTTGCCCACGGACTGGCCGATCAGCGCGACGGGCACCTTGCGTTCCCTGGCCCAGTGCACCGGCGCGGTGAAGTGCCCCAGGGAGGTGGTGCCGTAGTCCGAGCTGTAGAGGTCGCCGCCGGTCACCACGATCAGATCGGGAGTCTCAAAGGGCATGGCCAGGGGCACGTGGGAGCCATTGCTCCTCCCCAGTTTTTTCGCCGCCTTGTTGAGCGCCCGCTTCCAGAGGGAATGATGGGCGGCGCCGTTCGGCTGCACCCACCGGCCGCATTTCAGGTAGGGATCCAAAACGTAGGACACCTGGGGATGCGGCAGGCGCAGCGCATCATACTCCGGCGACCAGGTCACCACCGTGATCCTTGCCTGCGGGTGCCGTGCGGCCAGTTGCAGGATCGTCGGCCGGACGAGCGCCTCGACGCCACGATTGCGAAAACCTGTTACTCCTGTGATGACAATGTTCATTGGCTTGTTAGAGGGTGTCTGCGCAGGCTTCATTGAAGAGCCTGCAGGTGCGCGGAGGCATGAAGCTTCTGCATTTCCTTTTCGGTAAGCGCACGATTGAACACCGCGAGGCCGGCCAGGCTGCCCTTCATCGCCTCGCCAAACATGGAGCCCACCGCGTAACGGGCCCCCACCAGGAAGGGCGACGGCTTCATCTTGGCGCCGCCATCCCGGGCCGGGTCGTACTTGAAGATGCCTCGCCCGTGGAAGTAGGGGTTGATGCCTCGATGGCCGCCAAACGGGCCTTCCTTGGCAAAATAGGGGTCGGTGCGGTTGTCCTTCACCGGATCCACCTGGCGCGCCTCCATGACACCATTGAAATAGGCGCGGATGTAGCGCCCGTCATAAGTGAAGCCGAGAGTGACCCAGCGGTGTTCCGGCACGACCGAGACACTGGCGGCATAGTCCACGCACCAAGGCATGCCCGTGCCGCTGGCACGACGTGAGACTCCACCTTCGCTGGAAACATGCGGGGTGACGTTTCTCGGCCCGCCGTACATTGGCATGTTCAATAGCAGCGCGTACTGGCGGGTGCCGGTGTCATCGTTCTCGCCCTTGCCCTCGCTCCAGATGCCGGCAATGGACACGCCCCGGCTCATGTCATCCACTTCCGCCACGGCGAACATGCTCACCTGCGCCTCCCTGCCGCTGATATCAAGGCCGCCCAGCGCATTGTGTTCAATGCCCATGAACTGCTGGCCGTCGAAGTGTGCATGATAGCCGGAGTAGGGGCCGCCCTCCTCGCGGGCCACAGGCTTTCCGACCTCCATGAGAGGGTGCTTGTCAGCCGTGCCGGCAGATCTTCTTGCCTGTCCGGGCTCCTCGCCAAAGGTCCAAAAGGCGACCAGCCCGGGGACGCTCTCAACGGCGGCACGGTTGGCGGCAAGATCGGCGGCTCCAGGCTTTTCAGGATTCGCATAGTGGACACAGGAACTCGTCCCCATGGCGACCGCCAGCATGGCGGAGACAACACTGCGCGCGCTCCTGGACCGAAAGGTCTCACGGATGGCGGGCGGCGGGGGAAAGGTGCAGGCCTTCGTTCCAAGCCTGGCAGTTTCAAACGGTATGGACATCGGAGCGGCTGGTTGAGGGTGGGATCTACTCAAGGGCTTCGAGATGGGCGGACGCGTGGAGCTTCAGCATTTCCTGGTCCGTCAGCGCCCGATCAAACACAGCGAGACCGGCCAGGCTGCCCTTCATCGCCTCGCTCAGCATGGAGCCCACGGCATAGCGGGCGCCCACCAGGAAGGGGGACTGCTCCATTTTGCTTTTGCCATCCCGGGCCGGGTTGTACTTGAAGATGCCACGCCCGTGGAAGTAGGGGTTGATCCCCCGGTGGCCGCCATCGGGACCTTCCTTGGCAAAATAGGGATCGGTGCGATTGTCCTTCGCCGGGTCCACCTGGCGCGCCTCCATGACACCGTTGAAATAGGCGCGAATATAGCGCCCGTCATAAGTGAAGCCGAGCGTGACCCAGCGGTGTTCCGGCACAATCGAAACGCTGGCTGCATAGTCCACACACCAGGGCATGCCCGTGCCATCAGCGCGGCGGGAGACACCACCTTCGCTGGAAATGCAAGGCGCGACGGCCTTCACTCCGCCATACATCGGCATGTTCAAAAGCAGGGCATACTGGCGGGTGCCGGTGTCGTCGTTCTCGCCCTTGCCCTCGTTCCAGATGCCGGCAATGGACACGCCCCGGCTCATGTCATCCATCTTCACCACGGCGAACATGCTCACCTGGGCCTCCTTGCCGCTGATATCAAGCCCGCCCAGCGCCGGATGATCGATGCTCATGTACTGCCTGCCATCAAAGTGCGCGTGATAGCCTGAGTAGGGACCGCCCTCCTCGCGGGCCACAGGCTTTCCGACCTCCATGAGAGGATGCTTGTCAGCCGTGCCGGTGGATTCCCTGGCCTGCCCCGGCTTCTCGTCGAAGGTCCAAAAGGCGACGAGCCCGGGAACGCCCGTCACGGCGGCACGGCTGGCGGCAAGATCAGCGGCGCTCGGCCTCTCGTGACGCCCAAACTTGCTGCAGGAGCTCCCACCCATTCCCATCAGCAGCAAGGCCAGCATCACAAAGACGAAACTGCCGGCCGGCGGGGACGCCAGGCTTCCCCGAAACCACGGATCCGGCATGGCCCCATGAGCAGGCATCGTTGTCTCACAGAATAACGGCATTGGACAGAGTGTGTGAGGGGCTGAACGCAACCTCCCTGACCGGCATCTTGTAGGCGCACCAGAGATAGGGGGCGCCTTCGACCTTCAACCGGGCGCAAGCGACCGCATGAACGATGGTCTCACGGCGGTTGTCGGCGAAAATGGCGATGTTCAGCGTGTAGGTGGCGTGCGCGAGATCCACCCTTTCCAGATTGATGCGCAGGAGCGAAACCCCGGCGGGGATGGGACCAAGCTGGCTTGAGAAGTCCGCCTGACCCACGGTGTTGCCCGAGGGATCGACGAAGTTGATCAGCCCGATGCCGGTGGCGAGGGCCTCCGTGCAGGAGAAGCGCAGTTGCAGTTCCAGCGCCTCGCCGGCCTGCACCGATTCAGGCATCTCGGACTGAACCACCTCGAACGCCTCAACGCAGTCATGCGTCTGCACGGTGGCGGCGGTGGTGGCGCTGCTGAACTGCTGCTCGTGATACAGCTCCAGCGCCCTCGCGGTGGCTCCCAGATAAAGAGGTGTTCCGCGCGCCATCAGCAGCGAGCGCGTGCAGATGCGCGACACCTGGCTCTGGTCATGGGAGACAAAGATGATGGCGCAGTCGCGGGCCAGGGAGCCGATGCGCTTGAAGCACTTGGCACGGAAGGCGGCGTCGCCCACGGCCAGCACTTCATCGAGGATCAGCACGTCGGGCTTCATCGCGGTGGCCACGGCAAAGCCCAGGCGCACCTGCATTCCGGAGCTGTAGCTTTGCACCGGGGCGTCGATGAACTCGCGGATCTCCGCGAAGTCGATGATCGCCTCCACCTTGTCATCGATCTCCTGGCGCGTGAGGCCCAGGATGGAGCCGTTGACATAGATGTTCTCGCGACCGCTGAGGATCGGGTTGAAGCCGGCGCCCAGAGCGATCAAGGCCCCCACTCTGCCGCGCATCGTGATGGAGCCGGAGTCCGGCTTGATCAGCCCGTTGAGCATTTTGAGGAGCGTGGTCTTGCCCGCGCCGTTGTGGCCCACAAGCCCCAGGCACTCGCCCCGGCGCAGCTCGAAGGAGACGCCGTTCACCGCCCAGAACTCGCCGGGCCGCAGCTCGCCAGACTTTTCGGCAGGTCTGGCTTTGGCGAAGGGATTGAACTCGCAGGCCACGTCCTTGAGGCCGTACCAGAGGGACTTTTTCAGATCGCGGCAGAATTTCTTCGCCACGCCTTCGACACGCACGAGAACGTCGGAGCCGTCAGATTCAGACTTCATGTTTTCCATCATTCGGGTTAGGTTGTCGCCAGCGGCCAAAAACTAGCCGCCCATCCGGGCGATGAGGTGCGGGAGAGCGATCCGGAAGGCGATCAGACCGGCGAACAGGGCCAGCACCGCCAGCACCGCCACGATGCCGAACGGCAGCAGCAGGGAAGGCATCTGGCCGGTCAGGGTTTCGCGGGCCGTCACAATCAGCGGCGAAACGGGGTTCCAGGTGGCCAGCATGCCCGCAAGGCCGCTGGAGCGCGCGGGATAGACGACCGGCGTCAGCAGCATCCAGAACTGCGCCACCATGGGGATGGCCTTGCCCACATCGCCATACAATCCTGAAAGCGGTGTCACGGCCAGGCCGAAACAGAAGCCTGTGAGGATGAGCACCGTCACCGCCAGCGGGAACAAGACGATGCTGGCGGAGGGTGCGATGCCCCAGTACAGCATCACCAGTGCGACCAGCACGAGGCGCACCAGGAAATTGAAGATCACCATGTACAGGCCGGAGAGCAGCAGCGCCTCGCGCGGGAAATTGATCTTCGCGAGCATGGATTTCGCCGCCATCAGCGACTGCGAAGGTGCGGTGAGCGCATCCACAAACACCTGCCAGAGCAGGGTGCCTATCATCGCGAAGGCCGCGTAAGGCAGCGCTCCGGTGTCGATGTTCACAATGCCCTGCGCGTTGAGGAAGATGAAGGTCGCGGCGCCCACCAGCGGCGGCAGGAAGGCCCAGACATAACCGAGGAGCGTCTGGCGGTACTGGGCGCTGAGATCGCGCACAAACAGCCGCCAGGCCAGGCCGCGCCCGGCCATGATGTCGGCCAGCAGCGCGCCAACGAGCTTTGCCGGGTGGCCCAGCAGCGGTTCCGGAGTGTAGGTGCGGACGGTGAGTTCAGGGTTCATGGCTCAAACATTTTGGTCGTGGTTCCCATGCCTGCCAGGTTGAGGCTTTGAAGCACCGCCTGCTGCAGGGCGCGCGCGGCCTTCTCCTGGCGGGCGAGCTGCCAGTCGGCCTGGGCCATGATGCCCACCAGGTCATTGAAGGTGACCTTTGGTTCCCAGCCCAGTTCACGACGTGCCTTCTCGGGATTGCCGATGAGCAGCTCCACCTCGGAGGGGCGGAAGTACTGTGGGTTCACCTTGACCCGGATGTTGCCCGACGCGTCGCGGCCCACCTCGTCCACCCCTTCCCCTTCAAAGGTCAGCGGCATCTCAACTGTCGTGAAAGCGTTCTGGCAGAAGTCCCGCACCGTGTGCATTTCGTTGGTGGCGCACACGTAGTCGCCGGGCTGCTCCTGCTGGAGGATGCGCCACATCATCTCCGTGTACTCCGGGGCGTAGCCCCAGTCGCGCTGCGCGTCCAGGTTGCCCAGTTCCACGCACTCCTGCAGGCCTTCGCGGATGCGGCCCGCCGCACGGGTGATCTTGCGAGTGACGAAGGTTTCGCCCCGGCGCGGCGACTCATGGTTGAAGAGGATGCCGTTGCTGGCGTGCAGGCCGTAGGACTCGCGATAGTTCACCACGATCCAGTAGGCGTAGAGTTTGGCCACCCCATAAGGCGAGCGGGGATAAAACGGCGTCTTCTCCGTTTGCGGCACCTCCTGCACCAGGCCGAACAGCTCGCTGGTGGAGGCTTGGTAGAAGCGGGCGCGCTTCTGCAGCCCTGCCTCCTTGATCGCATCCAGGAAACGCAGCGTCCCCACCCCGTCCACCTCGGCCGTGTACTCCGGCACCTCGAAAGACACCTTCACGTGGCTCTGGGCGGCGAGGTTGTAGATCTCCGTGGGGCCGATGCGCTCCAGCAGGCGGTTGAGGTTGCTGGAGTCCGTCAGGTCGCCGTGGTGCAGAAACAGACGCTGGTTGTAAACCTCCGGATCGCTGACCAAATGATCGAGGCGCTGGGTGTTGAAGTTGGAGGCCCGGCGGATCATGCCATGAACCACGTAGCCTTTGGCGAGGAGCTGCTCACACAGGTAGGACCCATCCTGACCTGTAATTCCGGTAATCAATGCGATTTTCATACTTGATATAAGGCTAAGCGCTTTCCAGATTCGGGCACGCTGCCGCCCTTGGTCGAACGAAGCAGTCACCACTCATAGTTTTTATAGCTTACCTGTGGTACGCTCTGATAATTCTAAAGCCACACTCCTGAGGCTCACATGATAGTAAGCATATATTTAGATGATTACCGCTTCGCTCCCCTGTTGACTGCCCACGGTTTGTTAACCCAACCATACACACCATGACTTTCACCATGACCTTCCTCCGTGCCTGTTCGCTTTCGGCGTTGGTTGCACTGGTCCTGGTCCTGCCTTTTTCCACTCCGGGGCTCCACTGGTCGTCGAGCCCCCTGCTGCCCTGGCTGTCCGGCACGGCCTTTGCCGCCGGGCTGGCCGCCAGCCTCGTCGAGCGTAAGCCTGTGCCCCGGCTGAAATGGCTGGTGCTCGCCTGGAGCGTGGCCGTTGCTGCCTACGGCTGGCTGGCCGCCTGGTTCCCGCTGGCGGTGGTGGATCGCGAGTCTGGCAGCATTCTGCCGCTGAACACGGGCGGCTTTTTCGGCATGGGCACCGTCGATCAGCAAAGCTCGGTGGCGTACATGACGAATGTCACGGTCGCCCTTCTGGCCCTGATGGCGGCATTTGACGTGGCGACACGGCGCGGCGTGCGCCTGGGGCTGGGCACCGTGCTCAGCGTGGGCGGCACCATGGTGGCGCTGGCCGGGCTGTGGACCCATGCCGCCGGTGACATGCTCAATCTTTGGGCGGGCGCCAAACTGACACCGACAGTGTTTGGGTTTTTCTGGTATCACGGCAACGCCGCCGCCTATCTCAACGTCACCTGGCCGGTGAGCATGTGGGTGGCGCTGTGTGTGCTGCGCAAGCCCAAGTCCCAGCTCGCCAAGGCAGGGGTGCTGTTTTTCGTGCTGGTGCAGCTCGTGGCGGTGTTCGTCAATATTTCCAAAGCCGGGCACGCACTGGCAATCGTCGAGGCGCTGGCCTTCATCCCATGCGCCCGCCGCCTCGCGGATCGCGACACATCGGGCTCTCCCTGGCGTGCATGGCACCTCGCGCTCATGTTTGCCGCCCTTGTGGGCTTGGTGGCGCTGGCGGCCGGGGCCTCCGGCTCAGCCGATGGCTGGCAGCGCTGGCAGCACCTGGCGGCGCGGGGCTGGGTGGACGGAGGCAGGCGCCAGGCCACCACCACCGCCATCAGGGCGGCCGGCGACGGAGGCTGGACGGGCTTCGGGCCCGGCACTTTCGAGTGGGTGTTCGCCCACTACACGCAGCATGACCCGGTGATCGGGGAAAACCGCTGGCGGCACGCCCACGATGATTATGCCGAGGTGCTGGTCGAGTGGGGGGGGATGGGTTTCGGCCTCATTTTTGCCGGCATCGCCACTGGCGGTGTCCTTCTGCTGGTCACGCTCGTCAAGGACCTGCGGAGCGACCGCGCCACCGCCTCGTTTGAACGTGGGGCCGGCCTGTGGGCAGGGATGATCGCGCTGGCTGGGATTGGCCTTCACGCCATGATGGACTTCCCCTTCCAAATCCCCGCCATTCTCATCCAGGCCGCCATTATTTCTGGGTTCGTGCTGGGACTTGTCTCAGACAAAAGCCGGCGGTTCCTTCGCCCTGAATTCCTGCACGGCCCTGGGCATGAGGCACGACCGGTGTTTCCCCGTCCCGGTCCTGGCGCGTAGGGCCAAGGGCTGTCACTGTGCGGCCCGTTTGGTTTGGAAAGGGTGCCCTACCCTTCCTGTTTTCTGGCAAGGTCGTAAATCAATGCGCCATGGTTTCGGCATTTTTTAGGCTGACTATAATATCCATGTCCGATAGCATTAGTCAGCGAATCAAGGGATGGAGCGTGTTCTTCACGATCTCCGATACCATAGCTCTCACCATTTGCTTTCTCATCAGCAATTTTGTTTGGAGCTTCAAGGGCGAGGTCAGCCTCCTGCCTCCGGCGAAGGATTTAGTGGTGCTTGCAATAGCCCTGGCGGCTATAGCGGTGCATCATCTGCTTTCCGAACGCCAGGGGGAGGATGTGCTTTGCATCTTCAACGGGCGCTGCCTCCAGGCGGCGGCGAAGCAAATCCTGGTGATCACGGTGCCCCTGCTTTTCTACATCTCCATGTGGCGGGATTATTGGGTTTCCCGCTTTGTGGTCATTTTCTTTCTGATGCTCGGCGCGCCGGTCCTCTATTTGAGCAAGATCCTGCTCAGAAACTGGATCTCCGCCCTGTCCCGCAGCAGAAGGCCCCGGCTGCGCGTGCTGGCGGTGGTGGACGACGATGACAAGGCCCTGCTGGACAACTGGTTCGAGGTCAACCGCGCCCTGGGCATCGAGCTGTGCGGCACGCTGGTGCTGCCCAACTGGGGCGACAAGATCGAAATCATCGAGCAGCGGCTGGAAGAATCCGTCTCCTCGCATCGCCCCGACCTGGTGATCTGGGCGCTTGAAACCAACGCCCGCAGAACAACCCGCCTTCGCCGCCTGGTGGAGAAGCACGGGGCGCACCTCGGCGTGGATCTGGGCGCGATCACAGGGCGGCAGGCCGACGTCGTGCTGGCCAACTACCCTCCCTTCAGCCTGGTGTGCTTCCACAACCAGCCGCTGATCAATCCTGCAAACAACTTTGCCAAGAGCGCGCTGGATCTGGCCGTGAGCCTGCCCGTGATCCTGTTTGTTCTGCCGGTCATGTGCGCCGGCGTCTGGCTGCTGCACCGCATGGTGTCCCCCGGCCCCCTGTTTTTCAAACAGAAGCGCTCCGGTGTAAACGGCTCGGTGTTCTGGGTGCGCAAGTTCCGCACCATGCACTGCAACCACGGGCAGGAGACCGTGCAGGCGCGCCACAACGACAGCCGCATCTTCCCGGGCGGAGCGCTGCTGCGCAAGCTCAGCATCGATGAGCTGCCGCAGTTCCTGAACGTGCTGACAGGCGACATGTCCGTGGTGGGCCCGCGCCCGCACATGCCCGAACATGACGAGCTGTTTGCCCGTGACTGCGAGCAGTACCTGCTGCGCCACGCGGTGAAGCCCGGCATCACCGGCCTGGCCCAGGTGCGTGGTCTGCGCGGCCCCATTGATGACAGCCACGAAGTGCGCGCCCGGGTTTCCTCAGACCTTGAGTACTGCGCGAAGTGGACGGTGTTCCTGGACCTCTCGATCATCTTCCGCACGTTCTTCCACATGTTCTCCTTCCACCCGAAGTCCTGCTGAGAAAGCACAGATCAGCAATCGCCATTTGTGCTCCAGGCTCGAAGAAGAGGCAGTTGAATCAGCATTCCGGTCAGAAAGCAAAAGACGATGTCCGGAATGAAGGTCGGATGCAGGCCCGGCGTGAGGTGATTGCGCCAGGCTGCAATCGTCAGCGTGGTCCCGATGATAAAATGAAAGGGGCCGAGGAGCTGTATAAAGCTCACGAAAACATGCGGGCGCAGGCAGGCCAGGGCCGACCCAAGCCCAATGCAGCCGAAGACGGACGATGCCATTCGGAGCCAGTAGTCAAGCAAGGGGCGGTATTCGATCCAGCCCGCGCCCATCACATCCAACTGGCCTGCGGCGGCGTTCCAGGAGGCAAAGGTGAAGGAAAAGGAAACGCCCCAGCCTGCTGCGCTGAACAGCAGGCCGAGCCGCAATGCATTGAGCCAGGGGCGTGATTGAGGAAGCATGGTGGTCGCATCGCCGCGCCAGCGGCCCCTGTTGAGTGAGGCTTTGTCTTCGACTGTTCAAAGCGGGCGCAAAAATGAAGCGATACAAACCAATCCAACGGCAGATCCAAAGGCGAATCCAGAGTAGGAGAAGGTGAAAGCGCTCCTGCTCGTTCCTCCAACCCTATGAAAACCCTCCTCGCCCTCATCGATTTCTCGGACGCCACCGCGCAGATCATCGACCGGACCCATGCGCTTGCCAAGGCGTTCGGCAGTGATGTCGTTCTCATGAACGTGATGCCCCCGTGGCCGGTTGCTGTGGACCTGTCCCCTCTGCCTGACCCGGATCCATTCCATGAGCGCCAGCGCCAGTTGTTCGCACTGCGTGATTCTCTTTCGGAGCGTGATGTGAAGGTAACCGCGCTGGAGTTTGAGGGCTCGGTGCTGGACTGCCTGCTGGATCAGGTGGATCTCCTGAAGCCGGACATGATCATCATGGGCTCGCACGCTCACGGCTCCCTGTACAATCTCATCGTCGGCAGCGTCACCGCTGGAGTCATCAGGCAGGCCCCCTGCCCGGTGCTGCTCATTCCCAAAGAACCGGCGCCGGTCCCCGATCCTGGGCGCCCCATAGCGGACCCGGGCACGATGGGGGTGTCGCCCGCCTTTGTTTGAGTCTTGGCGGGGCGCAGGCACAGCTCCGCCCATTTTAGCATTTCCAAGGCCGGGTCTTTTGTGTTGAATCGTCGGCCCGCATGGCCCATCCCCCCTTCAACATCTTCACCCAGAACCGCGACCCGGAGGGTGCGCTGGCAAGACTCAGGGCCCTGATGCCCGAAACCGAAGTGGAATTCCATGCGGACGGCCAGTGGTCGCGCGTCAGGGGCGTCTGGAAGCGCGGCTGGCTCAAGAAGGCCCTGACCATGACGGTGAACCACGATCCCGACTACTACAGGGGCGCGGAGTGGGAAACCCTGCTTGCCGGCATGGCAAGCTACTTCATGCGCTTCAGCGAGGCGTCGCGCCGGCCGGATTTGTTTGAGTACGTGCCCGGCCTGACGTTCGCGATCAACTTCACGCTTGATCCCGATCCTGTCGATGACGACCCGCGGCAGGCGGTGATCTTTGAGATGGCCCAAACCCTGGGCGGGGTGATCTTCCTGCCGGGCTGCCTGCTTGATGGCCAGGGCCGGACCATCGCGGCAACGGACGGCGAGACAGATGAGAACGCCGAACTGCCCCCGCACACAGTGGTGGAGCGCACCGTCAGGAGCGGCCCGCCAGCCCCTGATTCCAAGGACCGGCCATGGGAGCCGCCAAGCGTCGAGCGCGTGGCTCTGCGCTTTCAATGGATGGCGGCGATGGTGTGGCGCGGGTTTGCTGAGTCTGAAACCGAGACGGACAGGGTGGCCAAGGAGGAGACCTTGAAACAGATGCGCAGCCGTCGTGGCTCGGCCGCCCGGCTGGAAGGTGAGGAGTGGGAAATCAGAGCCCTGGAAACGCCCGTGGGCAAGCTGGACGAGGGCACGGTGGCGAAGCTGCAGGGGCTCAGCGAGGGCGCCATGGTTCTGGCCTGGGCGCTGAATCTGGCGCAACTGCCCCCGTATGATGTGCAGGTGGATCCTGAGAACCTCTACAGACACGTGCTCCGCGCCGGCCAGGAGACGGTCTCGTTGCGGGAGCCATCCGAAATCCAGGCGCTCGATTTCCAGATGCTCGCCATTCATTGGCGGCTCAGCCAGCTTCGGGGCGGGCACAAGCCGATGGACTTCGCCGCCTATGCGCCCAAGGCCTGGTGCGGCCCCATGGACCTGACCCTGGCGCGCTTGCAGAACAATGACCTGGAGGTGGGCGGCAAACCCGTCTCCGAATGCGCTGAGAAGGCGATTCGCATCACGACCGGCATCCTGCAGGAACGCCGCCAGGCCACGCACTGGCTCATGGGCCAGGACCCGGTGTATTCCGCGAACGCCGCCAGCATCTGAAGCCGGACGAAGGGCTTCGCTATTGCCCGAGCTGCCCGCACATGGCCAGCGCTTTCAGCGCCTGGCAGGTGGCAATGTAGGTGCTGAACTGGTAGTTGCCGCGATACAGGGACTGCATCCACCAGCGGCCGCTGGCGCGCTGCTCACCCTTGAGCCAGGCAATGCCGCGCTGGATGCGGCCGTCTTCGGCAGGCACTCCGCTCTCGCGCAGCAGGACGATGGCGAGACCGGTCATGTACGGATCGCTTCCCGGGCTGGCGGCGTCGGGCTGGCTCTCGACAAGCTGTATCACCTTGTCCGTCATGTGGTCGCTCCAGTTGCGGATGTCGGACATCCGGCGGGTGGACCATCCGCCGTCGGGAAGCTGCTTCTGCCAGAGCATGGCGATGGCGGAATCGCGCTGCTCCTGGGGCGCAAGTTCCGGCATGAGCGCCGCGAGGTCCAGACGCAGGGCGCGCTCATAGTCGTTGCGCGGCGGGGTGTCGCGCAGGAAGGCCTTCATCCTGTCCACGCGATGGAGCAAGTCCTCGTCCTTCAGCGCGGCGAGCCAGCCCGGCGCATCGACCAGCGCCCGCGCCGCGTGCAGGGTCAGTTCGAAATCGGTGGTCACATAGGGAATCTCCACCTCGCCAGGCTGGAGATAGCCGCCGTGGCCGGACTGATGCAGCAGCATGTCGCGCAAGGCTCGCTGCGTGGGCTCCGAAAGCTTGCCGGTCACATGCTTGTCCCATTCGGCCAGGCCGGCGGCACGCCAGATGGAGCGGTCGGCCTGGGCATAATAGGCGATGCCGCCGGGGCTGGTCTTGGGCTCCGGCAGCTTGTCAGGGATGGTCTTGATGAAGTCCGCAAGCAGTTCCCCGCTGGGCTTGCCGAGCTGCGGGGTGAGGAAGGGCCGTTCCAGCATGTAAACACCCGTGGTATGGCAGGCGACGCAGGATTTTTCGCGTGTCCAGGCCACCGCCCCGTCATCCAGGTACTTCGCGGCGGCACGCACGCTGTCTGCGCTGAAAGCCTTGACCTTCGGCTCCCCGGCGGTGGGCACGGGGATCTGGATGTCGCCGCTCTGGTACTGAAACGCCGGCCCAGCCAGGGCGTTGCCCGCAACGGCCAAAGAAAGGAGGAGCAGAAACGGGCGAATGATCATGGGCAGGGATACGCGAAACGAATGAACCGTCATTCATGCGAAAACCGCCCGGATCCTACCAGCAGCCCGCGCGCAGCTCGTTGAAAGCAGCGCCCAGCATTTCGGCCAGATCGCCTGAGGAAAGGGCCTCGGGCGAGCGCCAGCCGCCTGCGAGGCAAAGCTCAGCCGAGCGACCGACAAGCCAGCTCCCCAGGCTTGCCGCGTCGTGGGGGCTCATGCCTTGCGCAACCAGCGCGGCGCACAGGCCGGTGAGCACATCGCCGATGCCACCGGTGGCCATGCCAGGATGGCCGGTGGTGTTGAAACGAGAGGGCAGGTGGGCGGTGGCGATCACGCTGCGAGAGCCCTTGTAAAGCAGGGTCGTGCCTGGATGCGCCTGCACAAAGGTTTCCGCGAGGGTGGCGCGGTCCAGCGCCGACCAGCCGGGCTGATTGGCGATGAGTCTTGCCATTTCGCCAGGATGCGGGGTGAGCAGGCGCGGACCCGGCATCTCGCCAAGGTCATGCCTGGCCAGAATCGTCAGCGCATCGGCATCGACCACCACCGGCTGGGTCGCCTGGCGCAGAATGGCGAGGACCTCGTCCTCGTGGGCGAAACCGAGACCCGGGCCCATCGCCAGCACATCAAAGCCCTCCAGCGCCTCGGTGTATTCCGCCACCGGCCTGACCATGATCTCCGGCGGCAGCTTCATCGCCAGCAGGTCGTAGGCACCCGGCTTGGCAAACAGCGTGATCAGCCCCGCACCGCCGCGCAAAGCCCCCAGACTGGAAAGCACCGCCGCGCCCAGATAGCCGCGCGAACCCGCAATCACGGCCACCCGCCCGGCCTGCCCCTTGTGCATGCCAAAGCGCCGGCACGGCAGCAATGGACGGAGCAGAGCCGGGCTGATGATTTCACGCCCGCAGGCTTCTCCTCCGGGCTGCAATTCAGGCAGGGGCACCAGCGCCAGCCTGCCCACGTGGTCCAGGGCCTGATCGGCGAGCAGGCCGGCTTTGACCTGCCCCACCGTCGCGGTGATGTCCGCCTCCACGGCATCGGCGCAGGGTTCGCCAGTGTCTCCGTTCAGGCCGGAAGGGATGTCCATCGCCACGGTGCTGGCGTGGCGGGTGCGGCGCAGGTCGTTCATCTCCGCCGCCAGCCCTCTCATCACACCGGTCAGCGGCCCGGTGGCGCCAATGCCCAGCAGGCCGTCAAGCAGCACCACCGGCCCCTGAAACTCCGGCACGGCCGGGCAGGGCTCCACATCGCTGCCCAGGGCGAACCAATGCTCCTCCGGGAGCGTTTTCATCTGCCCGGGCTCACAGGTCAGGCGCGCCACCAGCCGCCAGCCCAGGCGTTGCAGTTCCCGCCCTGCCACCAGCGCATCCCCGGCGTTGTTGCCCTTGCCCAGGAAGAGCACCAGCAGACCCGGCTTCGGGAAGAACTGCCGGACCACCCCGGCGATCCCCCGCCCCGCCGCTTCCATGAGATCCGCCGCGCTGACACCCCGCGCAAACGCGGCGGCTTCGATCTGCTGCATCTGGGAACAGGTGACAATCATGAGACCAGGGATAACCCGACAAGGGTCGCGCAGGCAACACATGAGTTTGATGCATTGCAAAGTGATGCCCTTGCAGGCCGGAACAAGCGCAACATGGCCCTTGTGCGCGAATGAGTGGGACGAATGCGCTGCAATGGATGATTCACCGACCCCACCCCCTCCTCCAGGCAAGGCCTGGCGGATCGCGGTCGTGGATGACTACGCCATCATCAGGGCGGTGTTCAAGAGCCTGGTGAAGACGACCCGGCGCTGGAGTTCCTGTGGAGCGCCTCCTCGCTCACCGAAGCACGCTCGAATCTCCACCGCTCCATTCCTGACCTGCTGATCGTGGACATCACCCTGCCAGACGGCGAGGGCTACGAGTTGATCACTGAAACACTCGCGCGGCTGCCGGATCTGCGAGTGCTCGTGGTGTCAAGCCGTGAGGGAGAAGAACATGCCAGGCGCGCCCTTGACTGCGGGGCCAGGGGCTACCTGCCAAAAAGCTCCTCACCAGACGACATCGTCAACGCGATTTCCCGGATCCAGCAGGGCGGCACCTGCTTCAAATGCCTCCATCCCTGTGGCTGAAACGGGTTTTGGTGCTGTTCGTCAATGGTAGGGCTTCACCCCATTGAGGAGGATACGACCACCCGGCACACTCGGTCTGTCGCGAAAACCAACGCCCACCCACCTTGCCATGAACACATATCCAGAAGCAGAAGAAGCAGCCGGGCGCTCAGACGAAGCCCTGCTCGAAGACATCGCCAGCAACAAATCAGCACAATCGCTGGAACAACTCTACCGGCGCCATCGTTCGGTGCTGCGCAGCGTCGTCATGCGCATCATGCATGATGATGCGGAAGTGGACGACGTGCTGCAGGACGTCTTCATCCAGGTGTGGAACCAAAGCAACCACTACTCGGCCGAAAAGGGCCAGGTGCTCGGCTGGCTCATCATCCTGGCACGCCGCCGCACCCTCGACCGGCTGCGCCAGCGCTGCGCCTACCAGCGGGCCACGGACCGTTTTGAAGCGGAGCATGAACGCCGTGCCGACGAGGGCGTGGACGACTGCGTGGTGGAGCAGGACGTGTGCAGCAACGACCTGCGCAGCCTGATGTTCACCCTGATCCGCCATCTCCCCGCCGCCCAGCAGCAGGTGGTGATGCTCACCTACTTCGAGGACATGAGCCAGCGCCAGATCGCAGCGCATCTGGGGCTGCCTTTGGGCACTGTGAAGACGCGCATCGAGCTCGGCGTGCGCAAGCTCACCAGCGCCCTCACCCCCCTGCGCGACAAAGTCGCCTGAAGCTGCGGCGCAGTTTTGTCAATAAACACGGCCATTCCCCTGCGCACTGGCGATCCAGTGAGCATGAAGACAAGACTTGCTGCACTCGACGGCGTGCTGGCCCACGTATTGACGGACCTGCACGACGCGGAGATCCAGCTGCAGGGAATCCTGCCCCGCCTCTGGGCGATGGCGCAACAACAAGTCCTCGCGGAAACCCTGCGCGAATTCCTGCACGAAAGCACCCGGCAGGCGGTCATGGTTTCGGGAATGATCGAAACCCTGGGCGAAAGCGCTCCCGAACGCCCCTGGCAGGGAATGCGCGCCACCATCGCGGAAACCGAACAGCTCCTGGCCGGCGTCGAAGGCGGAAACCTGTCCACCACGGACCTGCTGCTCATCAGCAGCTGCCTGCGAATCAAGGCGCTGAAAATTGCCGCCTACAGCACTGCGCGCTCACTGGCGGAGAAAGGCAGGCACACTGCCATGGCCCAGCTCCTGGAAGACATTCTGGCCCAGGAAATGCAGGGTGAACTGGCGCTCATGGAGTTCGCCCACGGCACGCTGTTCACCCTTGGAATGGCGCATCTGTGATTCCCTGACGCCGGCTGGTTGAGACGGGGCGTTCTTCAACGTGCCGCTGCCACGCCCCGGTGATTGCAAGTCCTCGTCGAACCCGACGAAAAATAAGAAAGCGATTCATGCAAGCATTCCTCTGCCAGTGCTCAAACATCCTGTCCTTTGAGAACAGCCACTGCCTGCAATGCCATGCAGAGGTGGGATTTGATCCCTTGTCCGGCCGCATGCAAACCGTCGGCGCTCAATTCCGGCGCTGCGCCAATGGTGCGACCTATGGGGTTTGCAACTGGCTTCTGCCGGCCGGTGCTGCAGAGCAACTGTGCCCTGCCTGCCAGTTGAACGAAACCATTCCTGATCTCCAGGTGCCCGGCAATGATGTGCTCTGGGCGAAAATGGAGGCGGCCAAGAAGCGGGCGGTTTATTCGCTGCTCCAGTTTGGCCTTCCGCTGGAGCGCAAAAGTGACCGGCGCCCGCACGGCCTTTCCTTCCGCTTTCTTGTGTCCCGGGCAGGCGCTCCCGTCGTCACGGGCCATGAATTCGGTGTGATCACCCTCAATCTTGAGGAGGCCGATGACGCAACCCGCGAGAAGAATCGCAGCCGGCTCCGCGAGCCCTACCGCACGCTGCTGGGCCACTTCCGCCATGAGCTCGGGCACTACTTCTGGGATCAATGGTTTGAGCATGACTCCAAGCGCGACGAGGTGCTGCCCGCCTTCAGAGCCGTGTTCGGCGATGAGCGGGCGGATTATGATCAGGCATTGAATCAACACTATCAGTCGGGACCTCCCCCGAACTGGCAGAACTCTTTTGTCACAGATTACGCCACCGCGCACCCCTGGGAGGACTGGGCCGAAACCTGGGCGCACTACCTTCACATGACCGATGGTGTGGAGACCGCCCGCTCGTTTGGCGTGGTGGTGACAACGGCGGCCAGGCCCGGAAGCGAATACAAGGCTGACTCATGGGCGCTGCCCGCGCCCTTCGACAAGGTCGATCCCGCGCCGTTCCTGGACATGCTCAACGAATGGATGCGCATCTCGCTGCCGCTCAACGAGATGAGCAGCAGTTTGGGACAAGGCAGGTTCTATCCTTTCGTGCTGGCCCCGCCCGTGGCACGCAAGCTTCACTTCGTGCATTGCATGAGGTGCAGGCCGCTGTTTCGCTGACGTTCATCAAGCAGCCTCGCGGCACAGCCTTTCAAGGTAATCCCGGGCGCGCGTGGCGCGCGCCAGCGTGTCTGGCACCGATTCATGCTCGCCACTGGACAGCTCCAGGATGAGCGAGCCGTGAAATTCGCACCTTCGCAACTCTTTCACCACTGACGGCCAGTCGATGGCGCCATCACCTGGCGCGAGGTGGGAGTCACGATCCCCCTTGTTGTCATTGACGTGCACCATCTTCAGATGCCCGGAAAGCTTGTGTATCACCAGGTTGATCTCCCCTGCCAGAAACGCATGGCCGGTGTCCAGGCAGGTCCCCACGGTGCAGCTCTTGATCTCGCCCAGCAGATGCATCATGTCACCGGTATGGCCGAACATCAGGTGCGGCAGCATGTTCTCCAGCAGCAGCTCCAGCCCCAGGTCGCCGCATGAGCCGGCCACCTTGTTGAGAGATTCCGCTGCGTTCTCCAGCCGCTGCAGAAACTCCTCCGGCGGCGGTCGTCCGGATCGTTCCGGCCCGGGATGCAGCACGATGTGGCGCACGCCCATCACCGCCGCGGCATGGCAGGCCTTGAGCAGTTCATTGACCGCCGCCTCGCGGGCATGGGGATCAAGGGAGGTGATGTCGATGCGATCGGCAAAGGGCGCGTGGAATGAAAACGGCTGCAAATCCAGGGACCTCATCATCGCCCCCGCCCTGTGGACATCCTCCTCGCGATGGTAGTCGAGGTGCAGGGGAAACGAGCAGACCTCGATCTCATGAAAACCGCTGGAGCGGATCTCCTGAAGGACATCAAAGATGCTGCGGCGATAGAAGCATCCCGTGGACAAACCTATGGGCCATTGTGTCATGCGCATTGCCGGGTTAAGAGGTTGGTTTGAAAGGGTTCGAGGCTGCAGCCCTCCGAATGGGGGCAGCAGAAGCCCTTCTCCTGCGTGGAGGTGCAGTTGAAATCCACCAGCCTGTCCAGGCCCGTTTCGTACAGACCGGCGAAGATGCGCACGTAGAAGTCCGCCCGCAGCGCGGCATCGTAGTCGTCCCAGCGCGTGCCCCAGCCAAAGGCGGGATCCTCAAGGCGGGAGCGAATGAAGCCCGCGATATGGCGGGGATGCCAGCCATCAGCCAGCAGGCAGCGGGTGATCAATTGCATGCCTGCGGGTTTCAGCAGCCAGTCGTTGGGCCGTTCCACCACATTGCGCACGCAGGGTGGCAGGTGCCCGAGCGGCGCCTGGTGGTAGGTCAGCGGCCAGCGCTCGGGAGGGTCGTGCCGGGTCGAGTAATAGAACTCGTGAAAACGCCGCAAGCGCGAATTGAGGTACTCCGCCAGCAACCGCTCCGTGCCCGCCGCCTGCTCGGGAATGCGGACGCAGGCGCGTTTCGCCAACTCCCTCACCTCGCCTTCCACCTGGCGCACCTTCAGCGCCACACGCACATCCATTTCGTGCAGCGGAATCACCCGCACGCGCGAAAGTTCGCCCTCGATCCCCAGCGACCGTGCCAGGCCGGTGAGCCAGGGTTTGAGATAGTAGGTGAAAGGCATCCGCACCATGCGCGTATGCAGCGGGTCGCCGTACTCGGAGATGTCAATCGACACGATTTCGCGGCGGCGCGTCCTTCCGGGCCCCACATGCACGGCGGTGATTTCGACGGGCAGCTCGCAGTGCGGCACCGCCTCGCTCTTCACCCTGTGCGCCAGGAATTCCATCAGGAGGCCAAGCCCCCCAAAGGCATTCTGCGACTCTGCGTCGATGCGCCCTTGCACGATCGGCGGCATACGCTCCGAATGCTGGTGCAACAGTTCAGGCGCGGGCCCCAGCGCGCTGATGCGGCGGGCAAGGGCGGTGTCCCGGGCTATCCTCCAGATAAAGTGATGCCCCTGGCCGGTGATGATGTGCAGGGGCTCGATCCCCCACCCCAGCAGCACCGATTCGATGGCGGAAACCACCGGGTCCTGGAGGTCAAAGGCCCGCCAGGGATCCATATAAGCCTCCGCCGCCGAATCAAAGTTCACATACTCCACATCCAGATGCAGCAGCAGGGATTCCGAATCGGCCAGGGAACGGGCGATGTCCAGATTGCGTTGAAGAAACCAGTCCAGCTCCTGCGGCGGGCGCAGTTCCCGCCGGTCAAAGGCACAGCCGTCCGAATGGGTCAGATAGACTGCGGAGGCTCGTTCCAGGCTGTCACCACCCAGAAACTCAATGAGGCGCCGGCGCACCGTTGCGTCTCTGTAGCAGTCATTCATGCTGTGCAGCCTTCCCTTTCCCCATGGTCTGCGCCCTCGCTTTCTTTGCGCTCATATTGTGCGGCTCTTCGATGTTAGCTCCGGCGCACGATGTTCATGCGACGCGCCGGGCTCTTCATGGAAGATCGCGGAAAGCAGGGGGAGTGGCTGTATGAACAGGAGGCTGTTTTGCACCCTGCGGGGATTTGCCGGTGATCTGCACATCCAATCCAGCACCCCGTTTCGAATGAAAAGTGATATGAACACAAACACACCCCTCCAGCCTTTCACCAACCGGCTCCAAGACGACGCCAGGGAAGCTGTGCAAACAGCGACCGAGACCGCCATAGGCGCCGCCAACCACGCGTCCCAGACAGCCAGACAGGCGCTGCACACCGTGTCAGACACCGCCAAGGACACCATCCAAAACGTCCGGACCAAGGCCGACGAAACCTATCGCACCGTCCGCGCCAAAGCCAGCGAGACTGCGGTGGCCACGAACCAATATGTGCGCCAGCACCCCATGCCCAGCGTGCTGGGGGCGGTCGCCATCGGTGTCGGTCTGGGCTGCCTGCTGGCCCTCTCCGCCCGACGCCGCCAGCCAACGTTTCGCGAGCATTTCGCGGAAGATCCTGTGGACGCCGCCCGCGAGGCCTTCTACGCCGTGCTGGCCCCGGTGGCCCACCGTCTCCGCGGCAGCTATGAAAACGCCCGCGACAGCGCTGAGCACGCGTTGGACAAGGTTCACCACTTCAATGGCGCACGCGTCGCCGATTCGGTGACGGATCAGCTTCGCCGCGTGGGCGGCAGCCTGAGGTTCTGGTAAGCCTAGCGCAGCTTCTGAAGCCGGTTCTGGGTCCAGTCCAGGCCGCGCTTCACGATCTCGTTGTCCTTGTCCAGCGCGGCCAGCCGCTCCCAGCGTTTCTCGGCGGTTGAGAAGGATTTGCGTGCAGCATCACGCTGCTTCGCAGTCTCGCTCAACTGCCCGTGAATGCCATACACCAGCGCAAGCTGGATCTCCCATTCCTTGCGTTCGGCGGTCATGGCCTCAGGCAGCGTCTTGACCAGGTCTTCCAGGGTGGCGATGGCTTCGTTTGCCTTCACCACCCCTTCCTTGGCCTTGCCCAGTTCGCCCATGATCTCGGCAAGTTCGCCCACCAGTTTCGCCTGTTCGAACAGATACCTCGGGTTGTCCTTGTCATCGGCCACCACCTCGTTGATCTGCTGGATCGCATCGGCCTTTTTCTTGTAGGCCTCTCCTCCATTGCCGGTGTCACGCTCGAGGCTGGCGATCTCGCCCAGGTTGCGCGCCAGCAGGTACTTGGCCTCCGTCCATTCAGGGTCGATGCGGGTCAGTTCATAGATCAGCTTCAGGGCCTCGGTATGCGCGTCGATGGCCTCCTTCGGAGTGAATGCCTTGCCCACCACGTCAGCAAGCTCGGTATAAGCCGCCGCCGTGACAATGGCCTGCTCCTGATTGCGCGGGGAGCTGCCCGCCACCAGCGTCGCCATCTTTTCCACCGAGGCGATGAGAATGGTGACGGAATCCTGCAGCTTGCCGCCGTCGCGCAGAGCGAGGCCGCGCTCCATCTCGGCACGCGCAAGAAGGAACGCCTCCTCCGGCATCAACTGCCCGCCCACGTCTTTTTCATCAAGGGCGGCCGAAACCCGCTCCAGCGCCTTTGAACTCTCCTCGGCGTTGCCTTCCAGGCGGTTGCGCACGCCATAGTCGAACCACGCCTGCGCCGCCTCGTAACGCGCGTTGCGGTCCTTGGGGTTGGCCTGGATGCCCGGCTCCAGGTTGGCCGTGGCCTCCTTCAGGAGCAGCATCGCCGTGACCCCGTCGCCGCGGGCCGATCTCATGTTCGCCAGCAGCAGGCAATACCTGCCCAGCCACTGGTGGTACAGGCTGGCATGCGGGCTGTCTGGATCGCGGCTGATCAAGGCGTGCAGTTCATTGCGCGCCTTGTCCAGCTGCTGGGCGGCCTCCAGTGACCGGCGCTGCTTGAGAGCGATCATGCCCAGGTTGCCATAGGCACGCGCACGCTCCGGGGCCATCGCCGCATCCTTCTCCATCGCAGGCAGGCTCGCCGCCACAAAGGCGGCGGCATCCGCAAGCTGCTGCTTGGAGAACGCGATTTCCAGGTTGTTGCCCTGCGGCAGCTGCATGAGCTGGGTGATGAGCTGATCCACCATCGCCTGCGCCCGCTGCAGGTTCGAATCGCTCCCTTTCTTGGCCTCCTCGGTCTTGCTGAGTTCGGTCGAAAGGCCGCCGATCTTCATGTCCCGCGTGTCGATCTCCACCTTTGCCGAGGCCAGGTTCCTGGTGATCGTTTCCTCCGCGGTTTTGGCCCGGGTCAACGTCATCAACCCGTAAGCCACCGCCAGCCCCAGAAGCACAAACAGGCTGAGCCACAGCGTGTGCAGGCCGGCGATCTTGCGGAGCTGCCTGCGCCTTTCGAACTGCGTCTGCTCCCGGCTCTCCTCCAGCAGGTAGTCGGATTCCAGGATCTCAAATTCGCGCGTGATCTCGCGGACGTCCTTCCACCGCATGTTGGGATCGAAGTCCATCGCGCGCTCGATGATCTGCCGCCGCCGCTCCTCCCATTTCGTCTGCGCAGGCGAAGGCCAGGTGACATGCGGCTGGGACTTGATCGCGCTGAGCAGCGCCACGCTGTTGATGCTGTAGCCCAGCCCCTGCGCCACCTTTTGCTGGCGCATGGCCGATTCCTGTGACCAGGCCTGCGCCCCGCGCGGAAACTGTCCGGTGATCAGCCGGTACGCCACCACCCCAAAGCTGTACACGTCCCAGCTCTGGCCATAGCCGCTGAAGAATCCTTCCGGCTGCTCCGCCTGCTCCGGGCACAGGTACATGAAATGATCATACAGTTCCAGGTGATGCACCCCGCCCACCCAGCCCTGGCCCGCATCCGTGATGCGCGTGGCGCTTTCGGGATCATCCTCCACCAGCACGTTGCCGCACTTCAGGTTGCCATGTGGAATGCTGTGCTTGTGCATCCACGCCAGGGCGTCCGCCAGTTCGTAGATGTACTGCCAGGCCTGGTCGCCGGAGAGCCTGCCACACATCGTCTCCAGCGTCGGGCTCTGCCAGATCTTGCGGCCCACCGAATCCTTCGTCATCACGCCGACCAGCGGCGTGGCGAAGTAGTACGGGCTGCGGTCCATTTCGAACCCCAGCACCGGCAGCACACCCCGGTGGGGAGGCATGTACTGCAAGGCCCGCAACGTCAGCCCCAGCCCCTTGCGATTGATCGCCATGGAGCTGAACACCTTCACGGCGCAGGCCCTGCCACCCGTGCCGGCGGCACGATACACCGCCCCCACGCTGCCACCGCCGATCAGGTCCTGAAGCTCATGGCCGGCAATCTCGGGCAAACTCATTCGTGAAGTCCTCTGGGAAATTGTTGGATTGAAACATGCTGTGCAAGATCTGGCTCCTCAGCCCTGGCCTTGCTGGCACCAAAAGTGCTAATAAGCCGCACTCCGGGAAGGGGTTCAACCCAATTCCCAGCGCGTGCAGTGCAATGACAGGCAATGGCACGCCGCGCCTCCTGAGCGCAGCAGCCTTCTTCGCGTCTCAAGTTCCGTCATCCGCCCTGGTCATGAACTGTTCTTCAGGTCACGAAGGGCAAACAACGGCGACGCGGCCTCGCGTAATCGTCGTGCTCCGTTCTTGCGCCTCGCTCCAAAGCACTCCCGGTGGGATTGAAAAAGGGTTTCCACCCACTCCCGGCTGCCTAGCGCCAGGCCCTGGGTGAAGTGTCGCACCCGGTGCCTCAGCAGTTGGGCTGCGCTCAGCCTGCCCTGCTCGTGATCGGTCACGTTGCGCGAGGTTTCCTCGCTGAGGCCCGGTTTGGCCAGCGCCCCGGCGCGGTCTGTGCGCTCGCGCCCTTCATCAAACAGCCACATGCGATACAAGTCCGCCGCGCTGCCGTAACCCTGCGCCACCGGCTTGTCCCACGATATCGAGCCGTCTCCCGCGCCCGCGATCCGGCACACTCCCTGCCGGGCCCTGGGGTTGCCGCTCAGCGCCTCCGCATATCCACACCAGCGGTAGTCCTTCGGGTCGCTCACCAGCTTCGCCCGCACCGGGTTCAGGTCGATGTAGGCCGCCATGGTTTTCAAAGCCTCGCCGTCCTCCACCAGCACCGATTTGAACCGCTCCATCCACAGCGTGCCTTTGCGCTCGTGGCGCTGGTTGTACCAGCGCCCAAAGCGCTCCTTGATCTCCTTGACCCAGATCGACAAGTCGCAGAACCGCCGTTTGAACGTGGCCAGCCGTTCCTGCGCCTGCTGTTCGTTGCCCAGGCGGCGCATGTCTTGCAGATCAGTCTTCAACTCATGCATGAAGATGCGGCTGTAGAAGGTGGCAAGGTGTTTCATCAGCGCCTCTTCACCGTTCGCACCTTCAAAGCGCTGCAACCACATCGCCTGGTTGGGGATTTGCGCCAGGATGTGGAAATGGTTCCCCATCACGCAATGGGTGAGGATCTGCACCCCCAGGAAATCGCTCATCTTCCACATCAGCCGCTGAAAGGCCTCGCACTCCGCATCATCAAACCGGACGGCTCCTCCACAAGTGCGCGACATGACGTGATAGCAATGCGACTCGGCGTTGGCAGCGCCCTTGACGCGCCAATGCCCTTTGCCTCGCCATCGCGCGCTCCCTCGATACATCGAGGGCTTCGCATCAATGCCTGCAAACAAGCCACCGAACTCGGCCGGTTGTTGATGAGGTGTTTCTGCAAACATGGTTAGACATCTCCACTTCTATTCGTCAGGCGTCAATCTGTATATTGACTGTCATATTATAGTCAACGGAAAGTAAAACGGCGGCCAGTTGCCCGGCCGCCGTTCTCAATTCACTGCTGTCAGATAGGCTTAGCCTTCGGTGGAAGCCGCGGCGTCCTTTTCCTTCATCGCGGCCTTGCGGCTCATCTTGACACGGCCCTTGTCATCAATGCCGAGGCACTTGGCGGTGACGATGTCGCCCACCTTGACCACGTCTTCGGTGCGGTTGACGCGGAAGTCGGCCAGTTCACTGATGTGGATCAGGCCGTCTTTCTTGCCGCCAAGGTTCATGAAGGCGCCGAAGTTCGTCGTGCTGACGATCTTGCCGGTGTAGATCTTGCCCACTTCGATTTCAACGGAGATGCCGCTGATCATCTCGATGGCGCGATCCAGCGATTCCTTGCGGTTCGCGTAGATGTACACCGTGCCGTCGTCTTCAATGCTGATGTCAGCGCCGGACTCGGCCTGGATGCCCTTGATGTTCTTGCCGCCAGGACCGATGAGCTCACCGATCTTGTCAGGGTTGATTTTGACGACTTCAATGCGCGGGGCGTACTTGCTCAGCGGACGGATTTCGCTGATGGCGGAAGCCATGGCGGTGAGGATTTCCGTGCGGCCGATCTTGGCCTTGGCGACGGCTTCCTCAAGAATGGCCAGAGGAATGCCGGGGAGCTTGAGGTCAAGCTGGTAGCCGGTGACGCCTTCGCTGGTGCCGCAAAGCTTGAAGTCCATGTCGCCGAAGTGGTCTTCGGAGCCCAGGATGTCGATCATCGTCACGTAGCGGGACATCTTGTCGCTCGCATCGAACTCGGAAACCAGGCCCACGCTGATGCCGCCCACCGGGCGGGTCAGAGGCACGCCGGCATCCATGAGCGCCATGACGCCGGAGCAAACCGAGGCCATGGAGGTGGAGCCGTTGGATTCCATCACTTCGCTGCTCACGCGGATGGCGTAAGGGAACTTTTCCTTCGTCGGGATCACCGGCTCGATGGAGCGCTCAGCGAGCGCGCCGTGACCGATTTCGCGACGGTTCTGCCCGCCAAAGCGGCCGCATTCGCCGACGCTGAAGGGAGGGAAGTTGTAATGCAGGATGAAGCGCTTGGATTCCGGGCCACCCGCATAGGTGTCCATCTCCTGGGCTTCGTCAGCGGGAGCCAGGGTGGCGATCGCCAGGGCCTGGGTTTCGCCACGGGCGAAGAGGGCGGAACCATGGGTGCGGGGCAGCACGCCGGCTTCGCCGGAAAGCTCGCGCAACTGGTCGAGGCCGCGGCCGTCGCAACGGTTCTTCTTGTCCAGGATGCTGATGCGGAACGCCTTCTTCTGAAGGTAGTCGAAAGCCTGGCTGATTTCGAAGCCGGTGGCGGTGGGGAACTTTTCCTTGATGGCCGCTTCCACTTCATCCTTGAGAGCGCCGACGGCCTTGCCACGGGCGACCTTGGAAGGCTGATAGAGAGCGCCTTCGATGCGGTCGCCCGCGATCTGGTAGGCGATTTCCAGCAACTCATCCTTCACCAGCATGAGCGGCACTTCGCGCTTGGCCTTGCCGGCCAGCTTCGCGAGCTCCACCTGGGCGGCGACGATCTTCGTCACTTCTGCCTGAGCAACGTGGAGGGACTTGATGAACTCGGCTTCGGGCAGTTCATTGGCCGCGCCTTCGATCATGATGACGTCGGTGGCATTGCCCACGTAAACGAGGTCGAGATCGCTGTCGAGGCGCTGGCTCTGGGTGGGATTGATGATGAACTCGCCATTGACGCGGCCCACGCGCACAGCCCCGACGGGACCGGCGAAGGGAATATCCGAAACGCAGAGCGCGGCGGAAGCGCCATTGATGGCAAGGATGTCAGGATCGTTTTCACCGTCCGCGCTGAGCAGGATGGCGACGACCTGGGTTTCATAGAGGTAACCCTTGGGGAACAACGGACGCAGAGGGCGGTCCGTCATGCGGCAGGTGAGGATTTCCTTTTCCGTGGGGCGGCCTTCGCGCTTGAAGTAGCCTCCCGGGAAGCGGCCTGCGGCGGACGCCTTTTCCTTGTATTCAACGCTCAGGGGGAACCAGTCCTGGCCGTCCTTCACCTTGGTGGCGGAGACGGCGGTGACGATCACCATGGTGTCGCCGAGACGCACGGTCACAGCTCCGTCAGCGAGCTTCGCGAGCTTGCCGGTTTCGATTTCGATAGTGCCCTGTCCGAGAGCTGCAGTTACTTTGTGTATGGCCATAGGTTGGCTTGTGTTTGTGTTTTGGTTTATGGGAAGTGGTGGAATGAAAGCACCCGGTGCTCAGTTCATTCAATTTGGAAGAACGAGAAAAGCAGTCGCAAGACCGCTGGCTCCGACCTCGAATCGAGGCACGAGGGAGCACGATAAAGCTGGTGCTTGAGGGTCCCTTCGGGACGAGCACGGACCTTGAACTCGGAAAAAGCCCTGCCCGCTTGGAAACTGGCCCGGCCCAAAAAGACCAAAGGGTGATGGAGAACCATCACCCTTCGAAATTCATGACTAGCGGCGCAGTTGCAGGCTGCTCAGGAGCCCCTTGTAACGCTCTTCGGACGTGCGCTTGAGATAATCAAGGAGCTTCCGGCGGCGGGCGACCATCTTCAGAAGGCCGCGGCGGGTGCTGTGATCTGCCGTGTGCGTGGCGAGATGCTGCGTGAGGTAGTTGATACGGTCCGTCAGGCGCACAATCTGGACATCGGATCCACCGGTGTCTTTGTCATGCAACTGGAAGGGCTTGGTATCTTGAAAAGTAACTTGGCTCATGTTCTGGATTTGGCTGGCCTGCCTACTTGGCGGGCAAGTGTTGGTCTTGTTTTTGGAGGTGGCGAGTGAACCACAGAACCCTCGGTTGGCAAGGGAAATGTCAGATGATAAAACGAAACTTCCGCGCCACAGCCCGGCGCAGTCTCCCATCATGCTAGCAGTTGCGCGCCAGCCATTTCAAGGCATTCTCTTCGGTTCCGCCTTCACCCCCGACCCACGCCCTCACCGTGCTCCGCACCGTTCTCAAATCCAAGCTCCACCGCGCCCACGTCACCGATGCCAACGTGAACTACGAAGGCAGCATCACCATTCCCACGGACCTCATGGAGGCCGCCAACATCTGGGACGGTGAGAAGGTGCTGGTGACTTCTGTCACCACGGGCGCCCGGCTGGAAACGTACGTGATCCCCGGCCCCGCCGGCTCCGGCAGCATCGTCATCAACGGTGCCGCCGCGCACCTGATCAACACCGGCCACATCGTCACCATCATGGCCTGGGGCCTGAGCGCCGAGCCCGTGAAGCCGCAGCGGCTGCTGCTCGACGACCAGAACAAGGTCGTGCCGAAGCGTGTGCTCTAGGCCGCAGGGAAATCGAAGTCCGTTTCTCGAAGAAGATTCAGTGCTGAGTGCGTAGTGCCCAGTGCTCAGTA
>CAINXC010000323.1 GCA_903854655.1 uncultured Verrucomicrobiota bacterium
CCAGGTGGCCTACATGATCCAGGAGCGCATTTTCGATGAGCTGGACGCCCCGGTGCTTCGCGTGAACTCCCTCGACGCCCCGGCCATCTACAGCCCGCCGCTGGAGAAGATCCAGCTCCCGTATCCGGATGTGATCGTGGCAAAGGTGCTGAGCATTTGCTAGGCCGTGTTTGAAAACCATCAAATGCCATATCTGAGCCAGTCGATGACCGAAGCAAATTGGATGAGGGCAAGGAAATGGGAGGCAAGTTTGTCTCTTCGAGTGCTCGCTGAGGCCCATCGCTTCAGACGGCAGAAATAGTTCTCGATTCGGTAGCGCTGCCGGTAGAGCTTCGGGTTCACTTTGCGCTGGATTCCACACCTGGCCCTGCGGGGAATATAGGTGGTTGCTCCCAACTGCTGGAGCTGCGCTCGCAACTTGTCGCTGTCGAAACCTTTGTCGCCGACCACCTTCAGCCCCCAGGGGGCTGGCAGCAGAGCAAGAACATGATGGCCTTCATACGCCTGGCCTTCAACAAGCAGCAGGCTCACAGGCAGTCCGCGCCCATCAGTGGCGGCCATGATCTTGGTGTTACGGCCTCCGCGTGTCTTGCTTCCCTCGTTGGCAACTATTGAGGTTTTCAAACACGGCCTAAGGTCACCCGCCCTGCGCTTTCCGGCCTCGCGCCCGTTAAGAGGCTGCCCGGCGCGGCATCATCGCCTTCATCACGGTCTCGCGGAACTGTGTTACGTGCTGCGGTTCATGGCTGTCGGTGCGGTGCAGCATGATGACACGCTCGCGGCCGAAGATCTTGCTCACCTCCCGAACCGCCAGCCGACCGCCGCTGTAGGCGCCCCAATGCTTGATCATGCGGGGTCCCAGCGCCAGGACGCCTACACCGTAGCCCATCTCCACATAACTGGTCGCCAGGCCGAGATTGGAGGACGAAACCGCCACATTGGCTTCCAAGGGACGGAGTTGGGCGAGGATCTTGAGCAGACGCTCGCGAACAGCCGCCCCCTCGCCTGGCAGAATCAGCGGGTGTCTGGCGATGTCCTCCAGGGTGAGCCTTCTCTTGGTCAGCAAGGGATGCCCGGGAAGGCAGACGAGGTGGAAAACATGAGGTGCAAGGTCATCCACCTGACAGCGGGCAGGCAACACATTGCCCTCGGCGTGACCGATGATCGCCACATCGGCGCGGCTTTGCCCGAAGATCTTGAGCGCCTCCAACGACGGCCTGTCGATGAGGCGAAGCTCCACTTCAGGATGCGATTTCCTGTAGCGGGCGATGGTGGCGGCCAGTTCATAAGTGAGCAGGCTGGTGGTCGTCGCGAGTGTGAGGCTGCGGCTGAGATCACCGCGACGCTCCGCAAAGAGCGAGCGCAACGAGTCAAAGCCCTCGACGAGCGGCGAGGCAAGACGCACGAGCAGTTCACCATCAGCGGTGAGCATGACTTCGCCGTCCCGCGCCTGTGCCAACGATGCACCGAACTCGCGCTCCAAGGAGCGGATCTGCTGCCACACGGACGGCGCGGAGAGCCCCAGCTCGCGGGCCGCCGCGGCGAAGCTCCCCTGCCGGGCGATCTGCATCAGCGCCCGGACCTGCCGCAGGCGCACCTCCTTGTAATAAAGCCGCTTTTCTTCCGCCATTAGACGGAGCTTAACGCGGCATAGGAAGATTATCATTCGCGCGGCTTGTCTTGCGGGAAACTGTGGCCCACGGTTCGAAACCAAGGAGTTTGCCATGACCACACGCCGCCGGTTCCTCCGCACCCTGAGTTCCACAGCCATCGCGAGCTCGATCGCCAGCGCCCGCGCGGCGGGCGGGGAGATGGACCTGAAGGCAGCGGCGGCCCTGTTTGAATCACTGACGGCGGAGCAGCGACGGGTGATCTGCTTTGACTGGGACCATCGCTGCGACATCCAGTATGGGCGCAAGCCGCTGACGATTCCCGACCCGAAGGGCATCCTGCTGCGCTCGCACATTTCCAACGCATGGCGCATCACGCCGCCGGCACTGGGCGGTGACTTTTACACGCAGGCGCAGCGGGACTTGGTGCTCGATGTGCTGGGCGCGACGATGAGCAAGGGCTGGGTGGCGAAGCTTGTCACGCAGGCGGAGGATGACCTGGGGCTGCCGTGGGGTGGAGATCAGAGCGTGGCCTTTTTCGGGCAGCCGGGCCGCGCGCAGTTCCAGTGCGTGATCACCGGCTTTCATCTCACCGTTCGCGCGGCGGCGGCGGGAGCTTCGGCAGCAGCGTTTGGCGGGCCGGTCTCACATGGGCATCAGCCGAGTGGATTCTACGAGAAGGTGGGGCACCCAGGGAACTTCTTCTGGTATCAGGCGCAGGAGGCGGCACGGGTGTATCACGGGTTGGATTCCGCGCAGCGGAAGCGGGCGCTGCTCCTGGGCGATGTGCCGCGCTTTGAGGCGAACGGGCAGGTGGACCGCGCGGTGATCCGCGATGGCGTGCCGCTCGACGGCATCCGGCGCGAGGCGGACATCCGCTTCCGGCCTGACAAATCGGCGCGTCTCGGCATTCCGGTGGGTGAACTCAGCAGCGCCCAGCAGGAGGCGGTGCGGACGGTGGTGCGGAGCCTGATTGATCCGTATCAGCCCGCGCTGCAACAGCAGGTGCTGGACTGCCTGCAAAAGCAGGGAGGCATCGCGGCGCTGCACCTGGCCTACTACCAGGTGCTCGACATGGGCGACGACGATGTCCTCGACAACTGGCGTCTCGAAGGCCCCAGCTTCGCGTGGTGGTTCCGCGGCGCGCCGCATGCGCACATTTACATCCACGTGGCCGGCGATTCCGCCGCGCCCTTCAGCTCTTACTTTGGATGATGGAAACGAATCCCGTCCCACGCCGTCGTTTTCTTCAGCAGGCTGCGGCAGCGCTTGCCTTCCCCACCATCATTCCAGCGCGCGCGCTGGGCCGTGACGGCCATCTGCCGCCGAGCGAACGGGTGACGCTGGGCCTCATCGGCTGTGGCGATTTTGGCCGCAACCAGCACCTCATGAAGCTGCAACTGCCTAACGCACGGCTGGATGTCGCCGCCGTGTGCGATGTGAACGGGCAGCATGTCGAGTACGCGCGGCAGTACGTCATGCGCTATGGCAAGCGCCCTTCGTGCGATGGCTACAGGGACTTCCGCGAGCTGCTGGCACGCAAAGACCTGGACGCCGTGGCCATTGTCGTGCCAGACCACTGGCATGCCCTCATGGCGCGGGCGGCGATGGAGGCCGGCAAGGACGTGTACTGCGAGAAGCCGCTCACCTTTGCCATTGATGAAGGCAAGCAGCTTGTCCGCACCGCGCGCAACTATGGCACGGTGTTTCAAACCGGCAGCCAGCAGCGCTCCGATGCTCACTACTTCGGGCAGGTGGAAAGCGTCGCGCGCAGCGGCAAAATCGGCAGCGTGAAGCGGATCATCCTGCCGATCAACGGCGGGATGAAGCAATGCGCCTGGGTTCCCGCTGAAGCTCCGCCCGCGGATCTGGACTGGAACTTCTGGCTCGGCCCCGCGCCCTGGGCGGACTATGACAAGGAGCGCAGCGGCTACAACTTCCGCTGGTTCAGCGCGTACTCTGGCGGCAAGATCACCGACGCTGGCGCGCACAACACCACCGTTGCCCTGCGTGTCATTGGCGCCGATGATTCCGGCCCCACGCATGTCGAGGCCACAGGCAGCCTGCTAACAGGCGGGCCTTATGATTGCGTGGGCGAATTCGAGGCGCGCTTCCGTTTCGGCCATCACAAGGATATCGAGGTGATCTTCACCTCCAAGCCCGTCGCCGAACACACCAGTTGGGGCATCCAGGTGGAAGGCAGCGATGGCTGGGTGGCCGCCTCGCGCACCACGATCCTCGCCAGTGATCCATCGCTCATCACCCCTCCCCAGGGCGATCAGAAAGAGCTGTTCCTCGGCAGTTACCGCGCTCACTACGACAACTGGATCGACTGCATCAAGAGCCGCGAGCGCCCTGCAGCCGACGTCGAGGCCGGCCATCGCGCAGTGACGCTCTGCCACCTCACGAACATCGCCGTGCGCCTCGGACGACCTTTGCAATGGGACCCCGTGGCCGAGGACTTCGTCAATGATGCGGCCGCCTCGCGCCATCTCTCCCGCCCCATGCGCGCACCGTGGCTGCTTTGAACCTGACACCCGGCCATCCCCATGCCAGACATTGCCGCTCTCATCGCCCAACTTGCTGAAGCCGACGCCGCCAAGGTCAAGGACGCCCGACAGCAGCTTCAGGCGCTCGCCGATCAGGCCAAAGACGAGGCCGCCCGCCACAGCATCGCCGATGCTCTCGGCGCCGCCCTCATCGCGAGGGCTGCCAATGGCGAATACGCGCATCCACAACAGGTGCGCGTCTGGCTCTGCGAACACCTGACGACCCTCGCCACGCGCAAGCAGCTTCCGGCCTTGCTCACCGCGCTCCGCGAAGACATCGAGGTGCGCGAGGCCGTCTGCCGGGTGCTCGGCACCTTCGCCAGCCCCATCGCCACCGACGAGCTGACGGCACGGCTCAAGAAGGAAACCGATCCCGCCCTGCGCATCGCGATCCTGGATGCCCTCGTCGTCCAGCGCTGGCGTGAAACGATTTCCGTCGTGCGTGGCGTCGCCCGCAAAGACCCCGACATCGAAGTGCGCCTGCGCGCCCTCGAAGTCCTCGCCACTTTCCCGGTGGGAGACAGTGACAACGTCTATACCGACGCCCTCGCCGCCCTCCCGCCCGCGCCGCATCCTCGCGTCCATCGCGCCCGCGCCCGCTTCTGTGAAACGCTGCTCCAGTATGGCGAGTACATCGCCGCTCAGTCCGTGAGCCAAAGCATCCTCGCCAGCGCCGCCCCCGCGCCGCAAAAGGAGGCCGCGCAACTCATGATGGAACGCGCGAAGTCCAAGCTAATGCCACCGTGACGGTACCGGCTCACCGCTGCCGAAACCATCCCGTGATGCTCATGCGCGTCTTCGTCGCAGGCAGCACCTCGTGCCAGAAGTCGCCTGCCAGGAAGCAAACGAGGGTGCCCATCCTGGGCTCGATGAGGATGAAGGCCCCCGCTTTGCCTTCTGCAGTCGTCCAGAGCTTCAACTCACCGCCGTCGCCCGGCTGCCAGTCCGGATTCAGGTAGAGGATCGTCGTGATGATCCGGTCGCTGGTCCCGGCGTGGCGATCCAGATGCGCCTTGTAGAACGCGCCCTCCGGATAGATCGCGAAGTGCCCTTCATACGAGAACAGGCCCAGGAAAAAGCGCTGGTTCAGTGCCAGGCGCAGCACCTCCAGCCAGGCCAGGTACACCCCTTGCTCAATCGAGCCGTCCCCAGGCTCCAGCCACCTCACCTGGTCCCGGCGAATGTCTTCCCTCACCTCCAGGTTCAGCCCCCGCCCCACCCCGGCGCGACGAAACCCGCCGCTCTCGCTCGCCTCCTCGCATTCCTGCCGCAATCGAAGGGAGTCCGCATCGCCCATGCACCCCGGCATCGCAGCCCAGCCAAACTGGTCCATGTCGTTGAGAAGGGCGATCATCCACTCATAAGCGGGAGCGGAGCTCCAATAGCGAGACAATTCTCACTCCTTCGCCCCGTGCTCGCGCAAACAGGTGGCGATGGCATCGTGGTGGTTCATGCGGGCGACTTTCAGCGGGGTCATGAGCTGGTTGGCCGTTGCATTGGGGTCGGCACCGTGTTCCAGGAGAACTTTGGCCGCCTCCAGGTGCCCGGTTGCGGAGGCGATGATCAGAGGGGTGGCATTGGAGCGGTCAAGGGCGTCCACCTTCATGCCTGCACCCAACAGGCTAAGGATGGCAGCGGGCTGGTTGAACTGGGCGGCAATGTGCAGGGCTCCGGCCCCTTGCGGAGTGTGGGCCTTCAGATTCGCTCCGCGCTTGATCAGCAGTTCGAGGGTGGGCACCCGCCCTGCGGCCACCGCAGCCAGCATGGGCGTGTGCCCCAGCTTTGGCCAGACGGTTTCGATGTCAGCACCGTGATCGAGCAGGAGGGCGGCCATTTCCGGAGGAGCGGTGCGCGCGGCAATCACGAGCGGAGAACCCTTCGGGCTCGAAGCATTCGGATCGGCATGGTGCTGCAACAGCACGCCGGCAATGGCGAGATAGTCCGCGTCCGTGCCCGGAGCAGAATCTGCCGACGATGCTCTCAGCGCCGCACCACTTGATGCAGCGATGTGAAGCGGGGTGAGCCGGGCCTCGGTGGCGGTCAGGGAAACATCGGCCCCGGCCTCGACCAGCAGCCGGGCGGCCGCAGCTCTTCCATAGGTCACGGCCAGCATCAGGGCGTTGACGCCGCCTTTGGTCCGGGTTCCCGGAGCGGCCCCCGCGTGGAGCAAAAGCGCCAGACTTTCGGCATCGCCAAGCTGGGCGGCGATCATGAGCGGGGTCTCGCCTGCCTTGTTGAGCAGGTCCGGCTTCGCCCCTTGCTTGAGGAGGGATGCCACTTCGGCAGGATTGCGGGCTTGCACGGCATGGTGCATGGGCGTGGAACCAGCGGTGTCGCGGCGATTGACATCGGGATTTGGGGCGGGGGCTTTGTCCGCAGGCTTCGGAGCCTCCGTCTGAACAACCACTTTCGGCGGGGCGGGCGGTGTTGGCAGCGCGGGCGGTCTTGCCGGGGCCATTTGCAGTTCGAGACCGGCGGCGACAAAAGCCTTTACCACCGCCGGGGCTGCATTGGCGGCGAGTTTAACCAGTGCCTGCCGGTCCGCTTCGCTGTGCGCCTCCTCCTTGGCGCGGGGCAAAATCTGTTTCACGACCTCCAAATCGCCTTTGTGGCAGGCCCACGACAGTGCTGTCTGCCGGTCGCTGTCCAAGGCGTTGATGTCGGCCCCTTGTTGGATCAGAAAGCCAACGATCTCCGCGTGGCCCGCCTTGGTCGCATGCAACAACGCGGTGTCGCCATCCTCATCCCTGAGGTTGAGAAGGCCTGGCTCCTTCGCGAGCAGCAGACGGGCTTCCTGGACCTTGCCTTCCAGGGCTGCCTGAAAGAAGGCCTGGGCACCCTTGGGCAGCGGGGGCTTCCAATCGCGCAGGAAGGAGACGGCCAGCCCGGTGGCTGTTTGCGACGGGGTCCGCAACACGCCGTTGAGCGCGTTGAGGTTCGCCCCGTGCTCCAGCAGAAGCTGACACAGCGGCTTTGACCCGACCTTGGCCGCCCAGTGCAGAGGCGTCCATTCATCGAAGCCCCTGGCATCGACATCCGCACCATTGTCGAGAAGCACCTGCGCCGCCCCAATGTTGCGGCCTTGAATGGCGTGATGCAGAGGGCGGTCGCCAGCCTTGTCCTTCAAATCCACCAGGGCGGGATCCTTCTTCAGGAGAGCAAGGATCGCATCCGCGTCCCCTTTGTCCGCCGCGTCATGAATCTCCGCAGCACGCAGGGCGGGCAGGCACACGATCACAAGGCAGGCGAGAATGAACGGTTTCATGCGTTTCTGCGGCTATGGGTGATGGCCAGAGCGGGAGACGGTTCAAGAAGCGGCGCGGCAGCGTCCAAGTACCTGGGGGCGGTTTGAGCGCGTAGTCAATCGAAATGCGGTGGGATCGGCGGCACGATGCCCGCCCACCGCCCGCTGCGCATGAGCGGGGGCCGCCTTCGCGTTTCCAGATTGAACCTTGCCCGGCGTCCGCTATGAGTGGCGTTCCGTGAAATACTCCGAACTCCACCGCCTTTACCACCAGCCCTTCTTCGAACTTCTCAAGCAGGCCCGCGCCGTGCACGAGGAGAACTGGCCGGAACGCGAAGTGCAGCTTTGCACCCTGCTCAGCATCAAGACCGGCGGTTGCAGCGAGGACTGCGGCTACTGCGCGCAGAGCGCCCGCTACACCACCGGCGTGCAGGCCGAGCGCCTGATGGGTGTGGACGACGTGATGGAGAAGGCAAAAGCGGCGAAAGCAAGCGGCAGCACCCGCTTCTGCATGGGCGCGGCCTGGAAAGGCGTGCGCGCGGGCACCCAGAAGTTTGACCAGGTGCTCGACATCGTGCGCGACGTGAGCACCCTGGGCATGGAAGTGTGCGTGACGCTGGGCGAACTGGGCCAGCAGGAGGCCGTGGCGCTCAAGGAAGCCGGCGTAACCGCGTACAATCACAACATCGACACCTCGCCGGAGCACTACCCGAACGTGGTCACCTCCCACACCTTCGATGACCGCCTGCGCACCATCCGCCATGCGCAGGACGCCGGCATGAGCGTGTGCTGCGGCGGCATCCTCGGCCTGGGCGAAGGCATTGATGACCGCCTGAAAATGCTGGAGGTGCTCAGCGAGTTCAACCCGCAGCCCGAGAGCGTGCCGATCAACTCGCTCATGGCCATGAAGGGCACGCCGCTGGAAGGCGAAGCACCGGTGGACAGCTTCTCGCTCGTCCGCATGATCGCCGTGACCCGCATCGCGATTCCGCGCGCCAAGGTCCGCCTGAGCGCCGGTCGCACGCAGATGAACCGGGAGACCCAGACCCTGGCCTACTTCGCCGGCGCGAATTCGATCTTCTACGGCGACAAGCTGCTCACCGCCGCCAACCCGCGCGCCAACGAGGACATGGAGCTCCTGCGCGAGCTAGGTCTTGCCCCGCAGGCACCAAACCCGGCGATGGAAGCCCCCGAAGCCAATGCCGACCGACCGCTGTATCCCGCGTGCGCGGCCGATTCATGCTGCGACGGAGAAGCGGGCGTTCCGGCGAGTTGTGCGGGAGCGTGTTAGCTCAGCAAGACGGGATCTATAGGTCCCATAGGACCTATCTGACGACCGTTTCCCCCCAGGTGCCATGAAAATCCTGATCGCGATGGACAAGTTCAAGGGCAGCCTCACGGCCACGCAGGCCGGCGAGGCGGTGGCCCGTGCCCTGCATCCCCTTCCCTCCGATGTCTGCCCGATTGCCGACGGCGGCGAGGGCACGGCGGAGGCGATGGTGGCGGCCACTGGCGGCCATTGGATGGAAGTGAAGGTGACGGACGCCATCGGACGCTCCTCCCTCATTCGCTACGGCATGGCCCCCAACGGCGACGCAGTGATGGAAATGAGCGCGGCCTCCGGCCTGGCGCAGGTTTCAGACGAGCCGCTCAATCCTCACGCCGCCAGCACCTATGGCACGGGATTGATGATGCTCGACGCGATGGAGCGCGGGGCCAGACGCATTGTCATTGGCATCGGCGGCAGCGCGACCAATGATGGGGGCATGGGCATGGCCCAGGCGCTGGGCTACCGCTTCCTGGATGCCCAGGACAAGCCTGTGGAGCGGCTGCCGCAAGATTTCGAACAGGTGCAACGCATCGAACGGCCCGCCGCAGCCATGCCAGAGGTGCTGGTGGCCAGCGACGTGGACAATCCGTTGCTCGGCGAACGCGGCGCCACCCGCGTTTACGGAGCCCAGAAGGGCGTCAATGACGTGGACTTTTTTGAGGCGCGGCTGACCAAGCTGGCGGACATGGTGCGGCGCGATCTCGGAGTGGATCATCGTGACGTGCCGGGGGCAGGCGCGGCCGGCGGGCTGGGGTTTGGTTTGATGAGCTTCTGCAACGCGAAACTGGTGGGAGGCTTCGAGCTCATCGCCGAGGTGTCCGGGCTGGAGGCGCGCATTGCCAGGTCCACGCTGGTGATCACGGGCGAAGGCCGGGTGGACAGCCAGACCCTGTGCGGCAAGGGACCTGCGGGCGTGGCGGCCATGGCCCGCCGGCACGGCGTGCCGGTCGTCGCGGTGGCAGGTGCGGTGGAAGATGCGCAGGCGGTGCGCGACTGCTTCACCGAGGCCTACGCCATCAAGCCCGCCGCCATGCCCCTGGAGGAGGCAATGCGACGCGGCGCGGAGCTGATTGAAGAAACGGTTGTGCGGCACATGCAGCGGTTTAGAGAACTGGCCTCCGTACATTCCACCTGACACACTACACTCACCAATCACACATCTTCATGGGCAAAAAAGTCGTTCTGCTGTTCTCGGGCCAAGGCGCGCAAAAAGTCGGCATGGGCAAGGACCTCGCCGAGGCCTTCCCCTCCGCGCGGTCCCTGTTTGATCAGGCGGACGCAGCGCTCGGTTTCCATCTGTCAAACGTGATGTTTGAAGGACCGATTGATGAGCTGACGCGAACATCCCGCTGCCAGCCCGCACTGTATGCCCACGGCCTGGCGGTTTGGAAGGCGCTTCAGGAGAAGCTGCCGGATCTGGAAGTCGTCGCCACCGCCGGCCTGTCGCTGGGCGAATTCACCGCCCATGCCGCGGCGGGCACGTTTGATTTTGAAACCGGGCTGAAGCTGGTCTTCCAGCGTGGCAGCTTCATGGAAGACGCCTGCAACGAAACACAGGGCAGCATGGCCGCCATGATCGGCGGCACGGAGGCTGCCGTGCGCGAACTGGCGGCGGAATGCGATGTGGACGTGGCCAACCTGAACGCCCCCGGCCAGATTGTTCTCAGCGGCGGCATCGAAGGCATCAAAGACGCGGTCGCCGGAGCCAGGGAAAAGGGCATCATGAAGGCAGTGGAACTGACAGTGGCGGGCGCCTATCATTCGCGCCTGATGAAATCGGCCCAGGACAAGCTGGCGGTCGTGCTCGCAGACACCGCGATTGCCACGCCCAGCGTGCCGGTGGTGTGCAATTTCGAAGCGCGCGCCGTGAGCGATGCCGAGGAGATTCGCAGCACGCTGACAAGCCAGGTGACGGGCTCCGTCCGTTGGTCCGAATCCATGGCTTCCCTTGTAGCGCAAGGCCACACGCTGTTCATCGAATGCGGCCCCGGAGGTGTCCTCGCCGGCCTGATGAGGCGCATCGACAAGACCGCCAAGGTCCTCAGCATCGAGGACGCCGCTTCGCTGGACAAGGCCGTGGCGGAGCTGACCGCCTAGCGTTTGAAAGTAGCACCGACACTCTTGTCGGACATCACAAGCAATGGCGGCGCAGCCGCGATGATTTTACAAAGCCACGAGTGACCTCGTGCTTCTTTGACAGAGTGGCGGCTCCGCCGCAACGTTTTCGACAATGACCGACAGGAGTGTCGGCGCTCCCTTCAAAACCATGAAGCTTGCCCTTTGCCTCGTCGTCGCCACTTACCTCGTGGTGGATCTGAGCGTCTGGCATGGACCGCTGGATCACTGGGTGAATGCCCGCCTGGATGCCGCCCACCATGTGGTGGCGCGCGTGGGCGGGCAGGCCATTTCAGATGAGGACCTGGACCACGCCACCCAGGAGGTCCTGTTCCGGCGCGGCGAGGACTGGGGCAAGCTGGACGTCGAAGCAAAGGACAAGGCACGAAAAGAAGTGCTCCAGCAGCTCACCGATCGCTTGCTGGTGCGGGCGGCCACACTCGCTGAAGCCACGCCGCTCCACCCCGCCAAGGGCGTGGAGCAGGAGTTGCAATTGTTCATCAAGCAGTTCCCTCTCGACACCGATTACCCCGCACGGCTGCCGCTCCAGCAGGTAACGGAAGTGGGATTGCGGGCGCGCATGCAGGCGGCCTTGGACGATCAGGCCTGGATCGAAAGGCAGATCGCACCACAGCTCAATGCCGTCACCGAAGCCGAGGCCCGCGCCTGGTTTGAAGCCCATCGGGAGCAGCTCATCGTGCCGGAGAGATTTCACGCGGCCCACCTGTTCCTGGAAGGCCATGAGCCGAAAAAAACAGATCGCGAGCCGGAGATTCGCGAACTGTACCGCCAGATCACCACCGGTGAAGTTTCCTTCGAGGCGCTCATTGCCAAAGCCTCCGAGGATGACCACACCAAGATGCAGGGCGGCGATCTGGGCTGGTTCAGCCGCGAGCGAATGCCCAAGGATTTCATGGCCGCCGTCACTGCTCTGCAACTCGGGCGGATGAGCCAGCCCGTGCACACATGGCTTGGCTGGCATGTGATCAAGCTCATCGAGAAGAAGCCCGCTCGCGCGCCAATGTTTGAAGAAGTAGAAGAGGAGGTGCTGGCGAGGCTGCGCAATGAGCGGCGTGAAGCGGCGGTTGAGGCTTTGCTGTTGAAGCTTCGTGACGTGGAGAACACACGCTAAACTAAAGAGAAGCGCGAAGCGTTTTGGGGTGCTCGGCGTGTGAGCCGAGCTTTCGTTAGGCTGACGCCCTCTGTTTTTCCTTGTTGATCAGCGGAGGGGGGCGCTCATGCATGCCGCGTCCCCCGAAGGCGCAAACACAGCGATGGATGCTGCCAAAGCGGCGCTCTTGCGCGCCGCACTCCTCGACGCTGCCGCGTACACACCTATCATCATCTTTGTTCCTTGAGCGCAAACCAGCCGCCGGCAGGTCGTCGATGGCCGCTCTCGGTCTCGATGAATTGCCGTGCCGGAAAAGTAGGATAAAGGAGTCGAAGCTCGGGGGCGTTAAGTGTCTGATGAGCAGCCCTCGTATTCGGCTTCGCGAGCACGCCCTCGGCGATACGGCGTCGTTCTGTGACTTGCAGATGGATCCCGCAGTCGGGCAGTACGTTTCGTGGCTGCCCCGGACGCGGACGCAATGCGAAGCAGCACTCCTCGACGCGATTGAGCAGCAAGCGGTCACGCCACGAACCCGCTGCTTTTTTGCCGTCGAACTGCTCTCCACGGCGGAAATGATCGGCAGCGTCGGCTACACGAAGACGGATGCGACTGCTGATTGCGGCTGGTTTCTGCGCCGTCGCTTCTGGGGAAACGGCTACGCGTGTGAGGCGGTCCAGCACATGATCTCCTCGGCTTTTGGAAGCGGACAACTTGAACGCCTGACCGCGTCTTGCTTGCCGCAGAACCATGCCTCCAGGCGTGTCGCCGAGAAGTGCGGCTTTCGGCTCACACACCGGACATTGGAGCGTCTGTATTTTGAACTCCGCCGCGCTGACGCAGGCAGTTGAAGGAGGAATCGAACCTGTCCCCTCACTCCTCCACCTCATACGACCTTTTTTTCTCCGGCCGCAGCGACACACGTCCTCCCGCCCGCCGGCGCATGGGATCGAACACCATGTCCGAGCCATCGGCCTTCATTTGATAGACCATTTGCAGCAGCTTGCCCAGGCGGCCCTTGGGGAAACCATCGGGCTTGTGGGCGAACCAGCTCAGGTACTCCGCAGGCAGGTCGTAGATGGGAACGCCGTCGGGTGGATGAAACTGCGGGCCGAACTTGCCGAACGGCATGCAGGTGCGCTCGATCTCCGCGAGATCGGCGGCCATGCGCTGGGCGAGTTCGTCTTCCGGTGACATGGGGGAATAGGGAGTGAAAAGGGGCAGGTGAAAAGTGAAAAGGGAGGGGAAGTGGTGACGTGGTACTGCCCTATCTCCTCATGAAATCGATTCTGCCAGCGAACCTCAAGCACGCGACAAGGATGATTTGGCAAACGAATGGGGGCAGACGAATGAAAGCCCGGCATTGGATCACCTTCATTCATGCATTCGTCCGCCCCCATTCGTTTGCCAAAAATACACTGAGAGCAGGCACCTTGCCCGTCACCCCAAAATTCAGGTGTTGGCAGGGTATCTTCACCCTGCTGCTCTCTGGTGCCACGGCTGCTCTCGCGCAGAGCACCAACCTCAATGATCTGCCGACCGATTTGACGGTGCCCGCCACCGAATCCGGCATGCCAGCCGCTGGCAAGCGCGTGCGGGCCACCAGCGCCGGCTGGGAGGGCACCGAGGTGCACCACACCCTGTACCTGCCCACCGACTGGAAGCCAGGGACCCAACTGCCTGTGATCGTGGAATACGCGGGCAACGGCGGCTATTCGAACAAGCTCGGCGACATCAGCGAAGGCACGGTGGAAGGCTGCATGCTGGGCTATGGCTTGAGCACCGGTCGCGGCTTCCTCTGGATCTGCCTGCCGTTCATCGAGATCGACAAGCAGCAGAAGCGCAACGCCATCCACTGGTGGGGTGACGTGTCGGAGACAAAACGCTACTGCCTGGCGACCGTGAAGGATGTGTGCAGCCGCTACGGCGGCGATCCGAAGCGCGTGGTGCTCATGGGGTTCTCGCGGGGAGCCATCGCCTGCAACTACATCGGCCTGCACGATGACGAGATCGCCGGGCTCTGGTGCGGCTTCCTCTGTCACAGCCACTACGATGGGGAGTTCCAGCATCCCGCGCCGGATCTTGCCGCCTGGCCGGAGCGCCTGCACCGGCTGGGAAGCCGCCCGCAGTTCATCAGCCAGGAACTCGGTACGCAGAAGACCCAGGCCGCCATTGCACAAACCGGCGTCGCCGGGCGCTTCACCTTCGTCACACTGCCCTTCGCCAATCACAGCGCGCGCTGGACCCTGTGCGATCTTCCCATCCGGACGCAGGCGCGCGAGTGGCTGCGGCAGGTGGTGAGCGGGAAAACTCCTTGAGCAGAGCGAAGAAACGCGCTCTTCTCCCCGCCCTGACCGAAAAGTCCTTGTTGCCCAACCCATGGGCCAATGACAAGACTGTCATGTTTTTTGCTTCCAGCTCTATTCCTTGGAAGTACTTGCACCCTGGCGTAAATGCCCTTTTAGCGCGACTCAATCAAGTATGGCATCTTCAAAACACGTTATCCTGCTCACAGGTTCAACCGGATTTCTAGGCGGGGCAGTGCTCTCGGATTTTTTGCAATCGCCTGCCACCGCGCACGCCCACCTGCTCCTGCTGGTGCGTGCGCCCACGCCCAGCGAAGGGCTTGAGCGGGTCTGGAAATCGTTGCGCCGCTTCCAGGTGCCGGAACTGCTGGTCGAGCGCATCCGCGTGGAGAACATCATCTGCGGCGGTCTCACGAACGTGCCGGACTACGCCAATGATCCGCGGCTGCAAAAGGTGACCGAAGTGATCAACTGCGCCGGCATCACCTCCTTTGGCCCCCATCCGGAGGTCTGGACAACGAACGTGGACGGCACCGTCGCGTTTGGCCAGATGGTGGCCGGGCTGCCGCATTTGTAGCGGTTTCTGCACGTGAGCACGGCGATGATTTGCGGATCGAGGCCGCCGCCCGCCGTCACCGAGGACATGAACCCACGCCATGGACTGCGCCATTTTGTTCCCTACACGGAGAGCAAAACGGAGGCGGAATTCCAGCTTCGCGACAAGCTCAAGGGCTGCCCGCTCGTCGTTGTCCGCCCCACCATCGTCGTTGGTCACTCCAAGCTCGGCTGCGCGCCTTCCGGCAGCATTTTCTGGGCTTTCCGCATGTCGGACGCAATCGGCATGGTCACCGCGCCCATGACGTCCCGGATCGATGTCGTGCCTGTGGACTATGTTTCGCAGGCGCTGCTGCACCTCGCGCTGGCGAAAAGCCTGAAGCACAACTGCTACCACCTCGGCTCCGGCGAGGAACAGAGCTGCACCTTCGGCGAAATCAGCGAGGCCTTCTGCCGCGCCATTGGTCCCCGTGAAGGCTACCACTTCCGCCAGGCGGAATTCCAGGAAGCTGCCGCGCTGCAGCCGGACTTCTATCAGTACTTCGGGCGTTGCAACAAGCGCTTCATGCTGGGCGCCATGCGGCTGTATGGCAGCTTCGCCTCGCTCAACACCACTTTCGACCACTCGCGGGCGCTGGCGGAAGGCGTGCCGCTGCCCCCGCGCTTCACCGACTACCTCCACGCCTGCTACCACACCTCGAAGCACATCTCCATTGCCGATCAAGCGGCTATCGACTTCCAGTAGGAGCGGCAGGCGGCCTCAGGGAAGAATTTTCCACTCCCCATCCTCCAGCACCAGGCTGTCGTCGTCCTCTTTGCTCGTCCCGTCCTTGAAATGAAAGCGGTAGTACACCGTCACCCCCCCCTTCCCGGTTTCCTCCTTCAACACCTCGATCTGGGTGATCGTCCGGTTCTTTGTCCAGCCGTCCCAGAGCTTGATGTGGCCGCCCGCCAGCCGGGCCACCAGCCCATGGATCTGCTTGAGCGCCACGGCGGACAGGTGTTTTTCCGCCTCTTCATAGCGCCCTGCATTGGCCGCCTCGAAAGTGAGGCGGATCACTTCGCCAGGAGGAAGGACCGGCGTTTTCGCCTGGGAAATAAGACAAAAACCTATCAATATAAGGGTCGCAGCTCTGGCATATGAAGAAGCATTCATCAATGGCAGGAAACTCTTGGCATGACACTTTGTCTCCCTTATTCGTAACGTACATAGAGAACC
>CAINXC010000324.1 GCA_903854655.1 uncultured Verrucomicrobiota bacterium
CCGCGTCTTCGGTCTCCCCCTCGGCGCCGCAGTTCCAGCTCGCGTTGTTGTTGTCGCCATCGCGGTTGTCCTCTCCGTTGGCCTCGTTGTGCTTCTCATCGTAGCTGACCAGATCGCGCAGGCAGAAGCCGTCATGACAGGTGACGAAATTGATGCTGGCGTGGGGATGGCGGCCGCTGTGGTCGTACAAGTCGGCGCTTCCGGCAAGACGCGCGGCGAGTTCGCCCGCCGTTCCCATGCCCTTCCAAAACAGTCGCACCTCGTCCCTGTAGCGACCGTTCCACTCCGCCCAGCCGGTGGGGAAATTGCCCACCTGGTAGCCGCCCTCGCCCACGTCCCAGGGCTCCGCGATGAGCTTCACGGTGGAGAGCACCGGGTCCTGCCCGATCGCATCGAAGAACGAGCCGAGCTTGTCCCAGCCCTGCAGCTCCCGGGCCAGGGCGCTGGCCAGGTCAAAGCGGAAGCCGTCCACGTGCATTTCGGTGACCCAGTAGCGCAGGCTGTCCATGAGCAGCCTCAGCCCGGCCGGATGCTGCATGCTGAGCGTGCTGCCGCAGCCGCTGAAGTCCTCGTAGTACCGGCCCGATTCCTTTGACAGCCGATAGTAGGCGGCGTTGTCGATGCCCCTGAAGGACAGCGTGGGGCCCATTTGACTGCCCTCGGCCGTGTGATTGTACACGACATCCAGAATCACCTCCATGCCTGCGGTGTGCAGCCGTTTCACCATGCCTTTGAATTCCCTCATCGCCTCATGCGGATCGGTCGAAGAGGCGTACCCAGGCTCGAAGGCAAAGAACGACAGCGTGTTGTAGCCCCAGTAGTTGGACAGGTTCTTCTCCAGAAGATGTGAGTCGTCCAGATGGCAGTGCACCGGCAGCAGTTCAACGGCAGTGACGCCCAGCTTCTTGAAATAGCTCATCGCCTCATCGGAGGAGAGGCCTGCATAAGTCCCGCGCAGATGCTCGGGCAGGGCGTCCAGAAGCTTGGTGAAGCCCTTCACGTGCAGCTCATACACGGTGGTGCGGTACCAAGGCGTGCGCGGCGCCACGTCGTCGCCCCAGTCGAACGCAGTGTCCATCACCATGCCCAGGGGGGCACACTGGCCGGAATCACGTTCGTCAAAGGTGAGATCGCCCTCCTCGTGGCCCTGGATGTAGCCAAAAAGTTCGGGCCTCCACTCCTTCAGCGGCCTCCCGATCGCCTTGGCATAGGGATCAAGCAGCAGCTTGTGATTGTTGAACCGGTGCCCTTTTTCAGGTTCGAAAGGCCCATGCACGCGATAGCCGTAAAGCTGGCCGGGTTTCAGGCCGGGCACAAAGCCATGCCATACCTGGTTCGTGCATTCCGGCAGTGTGAGGCGCGTCTCCACAGCGTTCTCACCGGCATCGAAAAGGCAGAGCTCCACTTTGGTGGCGTGGACCGAAAACAACGCGAAGTTCACGCCCCCGGCCTGCACCGTGGGGCCCAGGGGCGTGGGCGTTCCTGGGCGTATTGCAAGGGCTTCGCTCATGTCAGCTTTCGAGCGTTGAGGGGTTTGCGGCGGGAGCGGCTTCGGCATGTTTGGATTTGCACGCCTTCATATCGCGCCAACACAGGGGAATGGATGCATCGGGTGTATCACCTTGAAAGCCGAATACGACCGCCGCCCGGCGGGAGCGCGATTCCCCTTGGCAGAGCGGCTCCGCCGCCCGCCGCCCGTTTTGTCATATCCCCAGCCCCGCCTTTCCATGCCTGAGAACCAATCCAAGCCCGCCCCCCCGCCCGTCACATTGTCCGAGGTGGTGCTCGGCAAAGCCGGCGCCCTGAAGCCGGACGACACCATTCAAACCGCCGGAGACAGGATGCGCGCGAACAACCAGGACAGCCTGCCTGTGACCGAACAGCGGCGACTGGTCGGCATGATGGACCTGCCGCATCCCGATCAACGGGCGGCACGGTATGGTCACGATCCGAAGACCACCACCGTCAGGGAGAGCATGAACCGGCAGGCCGTGTATTGTTTCGAAGATGAAGAACGCGGCCGCGCCCTGGCGCTGATGATCGAGAATGACCTGCAAATCCTGCCTGTGGTGGACCGCGACATGCGCATCGTGGGCATGGTGAGCAGGGGCGACCTCAGTTGACCGGAAGCGATCCGCCCCCCGACTCCTCCAGGATACGGTTGGCAGCTCGCAATGGGATGGAAACAAAGTCAGGGCGGTAGCTGAGTTCGTAACCGATCTCATTCATGGCCTTGTTGAGGAGAAAGACGTCCAGCAACAAACGGGTGTCAGCAGCGTCCGGGGGCAGGTACAGAGCCCCGGCCGTTGTCTCGAGGTAGGCGCTCAGGAAGCAGCGGCTGATCTCCGTGACCCACCTGCGGGCCCAGGGCTCCAGCAGCCTGGCATCGTCTTCGCGCTCGTGGCGCAGAGCCGCGAGGGCGGCGTAGTCAAAGGAGCGCAGCATGCAGGCCACATCCCACAAGGCGGGGCGTTTCAAGCGGCGGTCGCCCAAAGCCAGGCGGGGATCGCCTTCAAAGTCAATCACGACGAAGTCCTTCCCGGTGTTGAGCACCTGGCCCAGATGGAAGTCGCCATGAACACGGATTTTCATCGCTGCGATGGGATGGTCGAGCAGCCGCTGGAACACGGCCAGCAGGTCATTTTGACGGTGCAGCAGCGCGGCGGCCTCCTCCTGCATCGGAACGGGCAGCAGAGCCTTGGTTTGCTGCAACTGGCGAAGCACGCGAATGCCTGAGCTGCGCATGGACTGGTAAAGCGAGCGCTGATAAAGGGTGCTGAAAGGCTCCGGCACAAAATCTGGCAGATCGGCGGCGGCCAGGGCCAGATGCAGCTCCGCCGTGATTTGGCCAAGCTGGCGCGCGCGTTCCGGATAGACGCCGCCAATGAGGTCCGCCTCGCTCGCAGGAGCGGGATCCTGCTGCCCCTCCAGAATCCGGTCAAAGTACCTGGCCAGGGCATCCAGCGTGTAAGTCCAGCCGTCCCCTTGATGCAGAACATTGCGGACCAGCATGGCCATGGTCCCTTCGCCGGCGGATGTCGCCAAGGTCAGGGCTCCGCCATAGCCGGCGACATGCTCAAAGGTCGTTCCGCCGCTGAGAAACTGAGTGAGCTCCTGGTCCGGGTGCCTGCCCCGCTCAAACTTGCGCAGGAACTTCAAGAACCACACATCTCCGTAAATGATCGAGGTGTTCGACTGTTCAACACTGAGCACGCGGGTGTGGACGAGGGCTTTGGCCAGCGCCCCGTCGTCGAACTCGACTGAACAGGCCCCGTTGATGCGCACCGGCCCCGCGCCCTTCTGCCGCCCGGCGATCATGTGAAACAGATGCGCGCGAAATTCCGGCAGATACAAAGCATCACACAAAATTTGATCGTCAGGGAAGCAGGCGAGCACCGCCTGCGGCATTTCCGCGCTCAGGCGCCTGGCTTCCTCGCCCCTGGCAAACGCAAGCGGCATCAGGTAGCTTTCGGCGGCGCCTTCGGTAAACGCCGCCTCCACCACCAGCAGCCGGGCCGACTCCCAGCCCAGAGGCACCTCCTGGGTGATTTCAATGTCGCGAATGACCCGCCCCTTGCCGCCAAACCAGCGGCGCAAGGGCAGGTAGGCGGGCAGAATGCCGCGCTTGATGATGTGGGAGAGCGCGCTGTTCCATTCCGCCTTTTGCAGCAGGGGCAGCGGTGACCACGCGGTCTCACCGGGCGGCGAGGTGCTGGTGAGCGAGAACCAGTTGAAGGCATGGGGGCTGAGGGTGAACACGGTGAGCGTTTGTTTTACTTCGGGGAAACGGGTGCGTCCAAACATCTCCACCGGCACCATCCCGGCGAAGGCCGAGAGATCCAGTTCCACGCATTGGGTGAAGCGGGACAGGCTGGCCACCACCAGGATCACCTCCAGCTCGTGCCGACGCACGAAGGCGAGCACCTTTGCATTGCCGGGATGGAGGAATTCAATGGTGCCCCGGGCGAACGCGGAGGACTGCTGGCGCACTCCGAGCATCCGCCTCATCCACCAGTACAGCGAGGACAGGTTCTTCTGCTGGTTCTCCACATTGACCGACTCATAGTGGTACTCCGGATCAATGATCGCGGGAAGGTAGAGCTGCTGGGGATTGGCCTTGGAGAAGCCGGCGTTGCGGTCCGGGCTCCACTGCATCGGGGTGCGCACGCCGTTGCGGTCGCCCAGATAGAAGTTGTCGCCCATGCCGATCTCGTCGCCATAGTAAATGATCGGCGTGCCTGGAAGAGAAAACAGCAGCGAATTGATCAGCTCAATCTTGCGCCGGTTGTTGCCCAGCAGCGGGGCCAGGCGCCGGCGGATGCCCAGGTTGATGCGGGCGCGCGGGTCCTGGGCGTACATGCGGTACATGTAGTCGCGCTCCTCATCAGTCACCATTTCCAGGGTCAGTTCGTCATGGTTGCGCAGAAAGATCGCCCACTGGCAGGAGGCAGGGATGGCGGGTGTCTGCTCCAGGATGTCAATGATCGGGAAGCGGTCCTCCATCTGCAGGGCCATGAACATGCGCGGCATGAGCGGGAAGTGGAATTCCATGTGGCACTCGTCGCCTTCGCCAAAATAGGCGGCGGCGTCCTCGGGCCACTGGTTGGCCTCCGCCAGCAGCATGCGGTCCTGGAACTTCGCATCAATGTGACGCCGCAGCATGCGCAGGAAATCATGGGTCTGGGGCAGGTTCTCGCAGTTCGTGCCCTCGCGCTCATAGAGGTAGGGCACGGCATCCAGGCGCACGCCGTCCACACCCATCTCCAGCCAGAAATCCATCACCCGGAACATCTCCTCATGCACCGCAGGGTTGTCGAAGTTGAGGTCCGGCTGGTGCGAGTAGAAGCGATGCCAGAAATACGACTTCGCCACCGGGTCCCAGGTCCAGTTGGAGGTCTCGAAATCCTTGAAGATGATGCGTGCATCGCGGTACTTGCGCGGATCATCGCTCCACACGTAGAACTCGCGTTCCGGTGATCCGGCCGGCGCACGGCGGGCTTTTTGGAACCAAGGGTTTTGATCGGAGGTGTGGTTGAGCACCAGCTCCGTGATGACGCGCAGGCCCCGGGTATGCGCCTCCTTCAGCAGCAGACGGAAATCATCAAGGGTGCCGTAGGTCGGGTTGACGGAACAGTAGTCGGCGATGTCATAGCCATCGTCGCGCAGAGGCGAAGGGTAGAAGGGGAGCAGCCAGATCGCGGTGATGCCCAGTTCAACGAAGTAATCCAGCCGTTGCAGGAGCCCCGGGAAGTCGCCGATGCCATCACCGTCGCTGTCCTGGAAGGTCTTGACGTGGACTTCATAGATGACGGCGTCTTTGAACCAAAGGGGGTTGGGCATGGAGATGGAGCGGATTGAGTGGTGAGGGAAGACCGAAGATGCTTCGCGCTCCCCATGACAGTTCGTTGAAGCCCGGTCGCATGGCTGCGTTCATCGCCGTTGCGACCCACTATTTCACGACAAGCCCGGCGCGGCCGGCCGGATCGCTCTTGGCAACGAAATAATTTCGAGCCGGAGACACCTTTCGCTTGCCGGCACTGGCTTTGATAGGGCCGCATGACCGGCTGCGGAACGATTCCGATGCGGAGAGACCTCCTCACCCATGCACCCTTCGTCGCTTCCCCAATCCACCTACCGGCTGCAGTTTCACAAGGACTTCCGGTTTCAGGACGCCATGCATCTGGTGCCCTACCTGCACAGCCTCGGCATCAGTCATGTGTATGCCTCGCCGGTCTTCCGCGCCAGCCCCGGCAGCCAGCACGGCTATGACATCTGCGATCACAACGAGCTGAACCCCGAGGTGGGTTCGGAGGCTGAGTTTGACGGCTTCGTGGCCGCGCTCCACGAGCACGGCATGGGCCTGATCCTGGACTTCGTGCCGAATCACATGGGCATTGCGGAGCGCCGCAACCAGTGGTGGTGGGATGTGCTGGAAAACGGGCCGTCCTCATGCTTCGCGAAGTACTTCGACATCCAATGGCACCCCCTGAAAGCGGCGCTGGACAACAAGGTGCTGCTGCCAATCCTGGGCGAGCAGTATGGCCGCGTGCTGGAGAACGGGGAGTTCCGGGTGCTCTTTGCCGGGGGTGTCTTCACCCTGCAGTACCACGAGACCAACCTTCCCCTTGATCCGCAAAGCTGCAGGCCGGTCCTGCGTCGTGCCATCGAGCTGGCCGATCCGGTGCCCGATGAACTGGCGAGCATCCTCACCGCCCTGGACAACCTGCCCTCCAGAACGGAAACCGAAGATGCCAGAATCATCGAAAGAGGGCGGGAGAGAAACATCATTCGTGAACGCCTGGCGCGGCTTTGCCTGGCGGATGAGGCGGTGAACAACGCCATTGAGGCGGCGCTCAAGGAATGGAACGACCCCTCCGATACGCAAAGCTGCGACCGGCTGGATGCCCTGCTCAGCGCCCAGCCCTACCGGCTCAGCTACTGGCGTGTGGCGGCGGAGGAAATCAACTACCGGCGCTTCTTTGACATCAACACGCTGGCGGCGATCTGCGTGGAGCTGCCGGAGGTTTTTGAGGCGACGCACCGCCTGCTGCTCAAGCTGGTGGCAGAAGGCAAGGTCAACGGCGTGCGCATTGACCACATCGACGGGCTGGCCCTGCCGCTGGCCTACCTTGAAACCCTGCGGGCCAGGATGGCCGGGGCGCCGAACGCAGAGGAGCCACCCTACCTTGTGGTGGAAAAGATCCTTGGCCGCGGCGAGACCTTGCCCAAGGGCTGGCCCATTCACGGCACCACCGGCTACGAGTTTGCCTGCCAGGTGCTGAACGTCATGGTCGATCCTGCTGCGGAAGCTTCCATGACGGACTGCTATGAGAGGTCTGTCGGCACGAGGCTCAACTACCGTGAGGTGATCTACCGCAGCAAGCGGTTGATCATGGAAGTGTCCATGGCCAGCGAGGTCAACATGCTCGGCACCCTGCTCAGCAGGCTCGCTGAGAGCCATCGCTGGTACCGCGATTTCACCATCAACGCGCTGACGGCGGCGGTGCGCGAGGTGATCGCGTGCTTCCCCGTCTATCGCTCCTATCTGGTGCCAGGGCAGGCGCCGGAGGAGACGGATGTGAGGGTCATCACCTCCGCCCTGGCCCTGGCCCGGCGCCGCAATCCCGCGCTGGAGCGCAGTGTGTTCGAGTTCCTGCGCCACGTGCTGCTGCCGGATGTTGAAGAGCCCCATCCAGTGGATGAGGCGGTGCGCCACGACTTTGTTCTGAAGTTCCAGCAGTGCACCGGACCGATCATGGCCAAAGGAGTGGAGGACACCGCGTTTTATGTGTACAACCGTCACGTGGCGCTCAACGAAGTGGGCGGCAACCCCGGCGTGTACGGGGCGGCGGTGGACGTCTTCCACAAGCAGTGCCTCACACGTCAGGCGGAATTTCCCCACTCGATGCTGGCCAGTTCCACCCATGACACCAAGCGCAGCGAAGACGTGCGCGCCCGCATCGCCGCCCTTTCCGAAGTGCCCCAGGAATGGGCCAGCGCCGTGCGCCGCTGGCGGCTGGTCAACCGCAAGTTCAAGACCGAGGTGGACGGCGAGCTGGCGCCCGACGACAACGAGGAGTTCCTGCTTTATCAGACCCTGCTTGGCTCCTGGCCCCTTTATCCGATGACCTCCGCCGAGCTGCGCGACTACATTTCACGCGTCCAGGATTACATGACGAAGGCCCTGCACGAGGCCAAGGTGAACTCCAGCTGGATCGAGCCAAACGAACGATGGGACAAGGCGGTCAGGACCTTCGTCGAGGTGATCCTGACCCCGCAGCGCACCCATCGTTTTCCGGCGGCATTTGAGCCGCTGGCGAACCGCATCACCGAGATCGGGGCGATGAACTCCCTGGCGCAAACGGTGCTGAAACTCACCCAGCCCGGCGTTCCCGATGCGTATCAGGGGACCGAGGTCTGGGATTTCAGTCTCGTCGATCCCGACAACCGGAGGCCAGTGGACTACGCCCGTCTGCAGGGCCTTCTGGACCAGTTGAACGCCAGCCCGGCCGAACTTCTGTCCCATTGGCGCGATGGCCGCCTCAAGCTGGCCATCATCCAGAGGCTGCTCCAGTTCCGGCGGCAGAAGCCGGAGCTTTTCGCCCGCGGCACTTACGAACCCCTGCTCGCCCAGGGAACCCTGGCGGAGCATTGCATCGCCTTTGAAAGGAGACAGCAGGGCGAGATTCTGCTGGTGGTCGTGCCCCGTCTCACCGCCCGCATCGGCACGCCGCCCGTTTTCGTGCGCTGGCTGGACACCTTTGTGACGCCCGTGGCGGGTGCGCAGCGGTGGCAAAATCTCCTGACAGGCGCCGAGCTCGACGGTGGAGCCTCCCTGCCTCTGACGGAGCTGCTGAAGGACTGGCCGGTGGCCGTGCTGGTGGCGCTGCCCAGCGCCTAGCTCGCTGGTCCGTCCTGCGCCTCGGCGGTCTTCACCCAGCAGCGCAGCACTTCCGCCACGCTCCAGGCCTGGGCGATGCAGCCACGCGCGGTGAAGGGCTCCTCCGCGTCGAACACCTCGCTGATGGAACCCACGCAGGCCTGGCTCAGGTGGGAGGTGAGCCCTTCCAGCCAGCGGCGCGCGCCCTGGCGGTCATCGGGATGCACCTTCAGCCAGGCATCAATGAAGGGGCCGATCAGCCAGGCCCACACCGTGCCCTGGTGGTAGGCGGCGTCGCGCGAGCGCAGGTCACCAAAGTACCGCGATTTGTAATCGGGGTGCTGGCGGCTGAGCGAGCGCAGCCCCATGGGGGTGAGCAGCTCGGCGCTGACCTTGTCGAGCACGGCAGACCAGCGCGCCTCGTCAAGAATGGGATGCCGCAATGAAATCGCCAGCACCTGGTTGGGGCGACAGGCCGCGTCATTCCCCGTCTCTCCATCCACGACGTCGAACAGGAACCCCAGCTCGTCGGACCAGAAGCGCTGGTTGAACGACTCCCGCGCCTTGCAGGCATGGTCCGCGTAAGGCCGGGCGGCTTCATCGCCCTGCTCACTGCGCAACCAGCCTTCCAGAAGACGCAGGGCGTTGTACCAGAGGGCGTTGATCTCCACCGCCTTGCCCCGGCGCGGCGTCACCACCCAGTCGCCCACCTTTGCATCCATCCAGGTGAGCTGGTAGCCTTCCGCTCCCTGGCGCAAAAGGCCGTCGGCGGGATCAACGCCGATGCCGAACAGCGTGCCGCGAAGATGGTGGTCGGCGATGTCCGCCAGCCTGGGCAGCAGCAGTTGCAGCGTGATGCGGTCGCCGGAGGCTTCCAGATAGCGGTCGATGGCGTGGAAGAACCACAGCGTGGCGTCTGCGGTGTGATACAGGCCGGCGGAGGCGCCGTCGGGGAAGTAGTTGGGGATGAGCCCGTCGCGAATGTACTGGGCGAAGGTGCGCAAGATCCAGCCGGCCTCCGTCTGGCGGCCGGTGGAAAGCGTCAGGCCTTCGAGGCTGATCATGGTGTCACGGCCCCAGTCGGTGAACCAGTGATAGCCGGCGATGACCGTGCGCACGTCATCACCGGCGGCCCTGGCGCGGGCGGTGTCCTCCACACGGCCTGCGGGGCGGATGATGAATTGATCCGCCGCCAGCACAAGTTCCGCCGCCACGCCCTGCCGGGCGCTGGGGTGCGCCGCAGCGATCAAACGCTGGCGCCGCTCGCCTTCGGAGTCAGCGGCGGACCTGGGATCCAGTGCCAGGACCTGGTTCCAAGGTTCGGCGGAAGCCACAAGCGTCGCCGTGCTTCCAGGACGCAGCTCCACCAAAAAGCAGCCGGGGCTCCAGAGCGAACCGCGCGCAGGATACCCGCGCTCGCCTTCCACGAGGTGCTCGATCTCCCGAATGCGCCCGCCTTCGTAAAGGAACGTGGCGGAATCGGCGTGCAGGCACAGGTGCAGGGGGGGGTAAGGCTCTGCTGTGGAAACCACATACCTGCCGCTCTGGATGGTCAGCATGTAGTCCTCTTGCAGAGGGTCTGACACCTCGGCCTCATGGCGGCGAAAATGCACAGAGGGCCGCACCTCCAGCCGCACGGATTCCTGCGCGGAAAGCAGCTCGTAAGTGATGAACACCGTGTTCTGGCCGTGCACCAGCACCAGGCGCTTTTCAATGACGACGCCCTCCGCCTCGTACCGCCAGCAGGGCAGTCCGTTCTCCAGCCGAAACTCGCGCACGTAATGCTCCACCGGCCCCTCAGTCGCCGAGGCGGGCTCCTCTCCACCCATTTGCAGGCGCCGGCCGTCCGGCAGATCGAGCCATTCGGCCAGATGGTTGAGCATCACCACGCGGCCCAGGGGGGCGGGCAGCGCCGCCACCAGCAGGCCGTGATAGCGCCGCGAAATCATGCCGGACAGGGTGCCCGAGGCGTAGCCGCCCAGGCCGTTGGTCACCAACCACTCCCTGCGCAGCAGTTCGCGGGAATCCCGGGCCTGCGCCTGGGCGACATTGATTTTACGCGTGAGCATGGGCGGCATAGGGGATGGGGGTCAGGACCACGGCGGTCTGGGCTGGCAGATGCCAGTTGTCTTCATCAGATTCGATCTGGGGTGTGCCGCCGCCGCCGTAGCGCGGATCCTCGCTGGACCAGAGCACCTGCCACACATGCCCGTCCGGCGGAGCCAGAAGGGGCTCGGGCGCGGGGTTGAGATGCATGTCCTTGTCCAGATTCACCACGATGAGCCGGTCGTCCTGGTGGCGGCCAAAGAAGCGCAGCACGAGTGCCGATTCGCCGAGCACGGCGCCATCATAGGCGCCTCGCGGCGCCTTGCCGAAAAACGGATCGCTCTTGCGCAGCCGCAGCAGATCGCGGTGCATCAGGTAGATGTCCGCGTGTCGCACGCGATCCGCAAAATCGAGCTTGCTGCGGCGGAAGGTGTCCTCGAGTGAGGGATCCGCCAGCAGGGCGGTGGCTTCGGGCGAGGCAATGCTGGGAAACTGCGCCAGGAACTCCGCCCTGCCTCTGGCCACCGCCGCCGCCAGCTCCGGCGTGTGGTCGGCAAAGTAAAAGAACGGGGTGGAGGCCGCGAACTCCTGCCCCTGGAACAGCATGGGCGTGCCGGGCCCCAGCAGCAGCAGCGCCGTCATCGCACGCAGACGGCTGGCGCTGGTCACCTGGTGAATGCGCCTCCCCCACAGCGAGTTGGCCACCTGATCATGATTCTGAATGAAGGTGACGAAGTTGTCCGGCTGCAGGTCAAGGCAGGCGGTGCCGCGCCGGGCCTTCTGCCACTTGTAGATTTGCCCCTGGTACAGGCAGCCCCACTTGGCCGATGAAATGAACTCCTGCGGGCTGCCTTTGTAATCGGTGTAGTACGCCTCGTTGCGCCCGGTCATCGCAACCAGGGCGCTGTGATGGAAATCGTCATTCCACATCGCATCCAGCCCATGACCCCCGCGCTCCAGAGGGCGGATCAGGCAGGCGTTCTGCGTCTCGTTTTCGGCCACCAGATAGATGCCTTTGCCCCGGCCGGCCTCACGCGCCCGCCGGCCGATGGCGGCGAGCACATGCTCCTCCGAATCATCGAAGACCTGCTGGGTCGCGTCCAGCCGCAGGCCGTCGAGATGATACTCGTCAATCCAGTAGCCCGCGTTGGCAATGAACAGCTCGCGCACCGGCAGGCTGTTCTCCCCGTCGAAGTTGAGCGCATCGCCCCACTCGCAATGATGGCGCTTGCTGAAGTAGTCGGGAGAGAACTGGGTATAGTAGTTCCCGTCCGGACCCAGATGATTGTAAACCACGTCCAGAATCACTCCCAGACCCAGCGCATGAGCCCGGTCCACGAAGGCCCGGAAATCGTCGGGGCCGCCATACAGGCGCGTCGGGGCGAATAAGTTCACCCCGTCATAGCCCCAGCCGTGGCGGCCTGGGAAATCCGCCACAGGCATGACCTCGATGACGGTGATGCCCAGGTCCGCAAGCTCTGCAAGCTGCTCTGTCGCCGCCGTCCACGTGCCCTCCGGCGTGAAGGTGCCGATGTGAAGCTCGTAGATCACCTGATTCTCGCGGGTCAGCCCCTGCCATGACGCATCCGTCCACTTAAACTCGCCCGGGTCCACCAAGCCGGAAGGGCCATGCGGCCCTTCCGGCTGGACCCGCGAGGCAGGATCAGGAAAGGCCCCGTGGTCCAGTTGGTAGCGGTAGGTCATCCCCGGTCGCGCCCCTGAAACGAAACCGGAGAAATAGCCGCCGCGTTCGGCATTCAGCTCAATGGCGGCCTCCTCCAAAAGCACCGCCACCTTCGTAGAGCTCGGCGCCCACACACGGAAATGAGCGCCGCCGGCCGGCTGGATCTCAGCCCCGACCGGAAGGCGGCGGCGCATTTCGGAGATGGCTTTGGAAGGATGGTCCCGGTTTTGCATGGGCGGAGCGAAAAGCGGGGAGTGAACCTTCAGCCCGGCCGCCGCTGTGAGTTCGGCCCCCGCCCTGTGCATGGATGTGAGGGATGCGCGGTTTCTTCCCCCGAGCTGGAGCAAGAAATGCGGTCAGGGTCCGGACGAGGAGCGGCAGCGGCTGTCGAAGAGCTATCAACACTACCGCCCAAGCCACCATGGCCAGGCTGGCAGTGTGGCTGCGCACCAGCTTGTGCTCCTCAGCGCACGATGCTCAAGGTTCCCGACGCCCCCGAAGGCCATGAAGCACCTTCCTTGACCCATTTGACAAGGACCGCCCTTTCCTCCGTCGTCAGCCTCATGCCCACCACTGGCATGGCGCTCATCTCCGGGTAGCCACCTTCCACCTTCGCAATGAGCAGGCTGTGTTCGGGGTGCCCCGATACGATAAACGACCCCAGCGCACCGGTCCGCTTCGCCTCCCGGCGGTTCTCCAGGCTCATGTGGCCGGGGAGTGACCGGCGGTTGTGGCACATTGCGCACTTGCCCTCCAGCACCGGCTTCACATGCCTGACAAAATCCACCTTGCCCGCCATCGCTTCATCCATTGCCTTCCGGCTCAGCACATGGTCTCCCATCGGCTTGGTCTCAGAATCAGGCGTCCCGGTACAGGCCGCCAGGCCCATCACACCCAGAACACCAAGCAGGCGGCGGCACCAAGAGGATTTTCTCATGGTTCAATGAACGAAACTTTGGGTGGCGCGCAATGTGCCTGATGAACCATTTCTTGTCCTGCTCTTCCTGGGCCGGACGGCCCGGTGCATGACGCGACGACGGACTCGGCACTTGTCTGCCGGCTTCGCCAGCCTTTGGAGTGCCCAAAATACCACCAGAGGCGATGAAGTTCATTACTGACGCCGTCTCGGCCCCCGTCCAATGACGGGTCCTCATGGAGTCAAACTTCCGGACAAAAGCTTTCGTTTCGGCCCGTTTCCCTCAGCGGAACATTGTTACCTGCAGTTTTCATTGTGGGGTGAAGTGAACTGATCTGATCGCCAAACCCATTGACCTCGGCCTCATGAGCACGCCTCCTTCCATCAACCGCCGCCATTTCATCGCCAGCACTGGAGCTGCAGCCATAGCAGCGCAGCTCGGCGCGCCGTCCAGTCAGGCGGCTCCAACAGCGGCGCGTGAGTTGATCCGGCAGGAGAACGCCAAGCCCGGTGCGCTCGACTGGCAGCTGACCCGCGTGCGCCTCGACAAGACCGGCGGCTTCCGGGCGCCGGACATCGAGGGCTACTGCTCCCGGCAATCGGTCAAGGCGGGCGAGAAACTGGACATCTTCGTCAACACGAAGGCGAAGCACTTCACTGTCGAGATTTTCCGCACCGGCTACTACGGCGGCCGTGGCGCACGGCTCATGAGCACGCTCGGGCCCTTCGATGGCAGGGAGCAGCCCATACCCCCGCCCGCAGGCGACAAGCGCCTGCGCGAGTGCCGCTGGCAGCCGGCAACGACGCTGACGATCCCCGACGACTGGGTGAGCGGCGTGTACCTGGGGCGGCTGACCACCCTGGCGGACAAGCCGGATCAACCCTACTGGCAGAGCTATGTCGTCTTCATCGTGAAGGACGACCGCAAAGCCGACATCCTCGTCCAGTGCAGCGACAACACCTGGCAGGCCTACAACCGCTGGCCGGACAATTACTCCGTCTATACCGACCCGCGCGGCAACCAGGGGCCGTGGTCTGATGTGAGCTTTGACCGGCCTTACGCGAAATATGCGCAGATCTACGAGAACCCGCAGTCCCTCGGCTCAGGCGAATGGCTCTGCTTCGAATTCCCGTTGGCTTACTGGCTTGAGCAGCAGGGTTATGACGTGAGCTATTGTTCCAACAGCGACCTCATGACGCCGGATCGCGGGCTGAAGTGCAGGGCCTTTCTCAGCGTGGGCCACGACGAGTATTGGGACATCCGCCAGTATCACAGCGTCACAGCCATGCGCGACGCCGGCGTGAACCTGCTCTTCTTCTCGGGCAACGCCGTGTGCTGGGTGACGCCAATGCGCGCGGGTTTTGACGGGCGCGAGAACCGGATCATGTTTCGCGGCGGTCCGTACGGAGCGGATCATCAATGGGCCGTCCGGCGCGAGGCCGAGTGCGGCCCCTTCCCCGAGCGCGGGCCGGATGAGGGCTACCTCATGGGTACGCGCAACATCGAGCCCGTGAATGGCGGCGGCGACTGGATTTGCGAGAAGCCGGAGCACTGGATCTTCGAGGGGACGGGGATGAAAAAAGGCGATGCGATCCCGGGCCTCATCGGCTGGGACTATCATGGTGATCCCCCGCCCATCGAAGGGCTGGAAGTCGTGGGCGCGGGCACCGCCTTCCAGGGCGGCACAGTCCCCCAGCAATGGACTGCGGCTATTTACCCAGGTCCCAAGGGCAACTTCGTCTTCAATGCTTCGACCATCTTCTGGTGCCAGGGGCTCAGCCACCCGCCCGGTCACATGCTGCCCTGGTCTCACTGGTCCCGCCCGCATGGCCCGGACGAGCGGGTGCAGCGCATCACAAGCAACCTGCTGAACAGGGCGCTGGCCGGTTAGAAGTTGTGTCCTTGGATGCGCCATTCGCCCAGCGGGCTGCCGGATCGCCTCTTCCCTGATTGCTCACTCGACCCATGCGACATTGCGCTCACATCCTTGCACACTGCAGCATGGTCCTGGGCTTGTTCCTCGCCGCTCCGATGGCTCGTGCAGCCGCCGGCAATGATCTGGAATTCTTCGAGTCACGCATTCGCCCGCTGCTGGTCGAGCATTGTTATGAATGCCACAGCGGCAAGGCAAGGAAGGCCAAGGGCGGCCTGCGCCTGGATTCACGCGAAGGCTGGGCCAAGGGTGGCGACTCCGGCCCTGCCGTCGTGCCCGGTCATCCGGACGACAGCCTGCTCATCCGTGGGGTGCACTATTGGGACAAGGACTTCACGATGCCACCGG
>CAINXC010000325.1 GCA_903854655.1 uncultured Verrucomicrobiota bacterium
AAAAAGCTGACGTTGCGCACAGGGTTGTGGAAGACCCAGAGGTAACCGGTGCCGCACACGCCCTTGCGTTCGGGGTCCTGATACTTCACCGGCGTTTCGTCCGCTTGAACGTATCCATCGGCGAAGACCTCGCGTTTGATGGCTTCGATGATCAGGCTGGAGGCATCCGCGCACATCCCGGCCCAGCCGCAGAGTGTCTGCCGCGACAGCGGCACGCCCTGGCGTTCATACAGGCGTTCGATACGGTAGTACGGCAGGTGCAGCTCGAAGCGCTGGGCCAGGGTGTGCGCCAGCAGTCTTGGCGTGGCGATGCAACGCTCTTGCAGCGTGGGCAGAGGCGCGGTGACAGGCGGCAGATGGCGGGCATCCTTGCGCACGAACTTGCGCCTCACCAGGTGCTGGCAGGCGAACCTGCCGGGGATGTAGTCGATCAATTTGGTGACCTCCGCCCCCATGCACTGCCAGGCCTCCGGCTCGGCTTTGACCTCGGGCGGGTCGATGATGACCTCGCTTACCGGCAGCCCGTCAATGATCTGCTCCAGCGAGCGCTTCCTGCGTTTGCCGCCGGTCTGTGGCGCTGCTGGCGCTTCAGCCTCCGAGTCGCACGCTGCCGAACCGGAGGCGGAGGTGCTTTTCGTTGCCACGTCATCGGGCTGCTTCTCCAACGCGTCGAACACCATCTGCAGCTGCGCAGGGTCAAGCTTCTCGGAGGACTTGCCGAAGAGCTTGCGCGCCATCGCATCCACCTTGAGCCGCAGCACCGCGTTGTGCTCCCGGAGCTGCTCGAGCTCTTCCTTGAGCGCCTCGACTTCGGAGCGCAAAGCAGCAATCTGCTGCTGCGCTTCATCGTTGGGCGTTCCGGGCATCATCGTATGGTGTGATGCAATTATAACGCATCCACGCACGAGGATCTTTTCATCAAATGCGCTCGTACCAGCCGCGCGGCCTGGCGCCATGCATGTCGATGCCGTCGGTGAGCATGGCGAAGGCCTCGGGCGCCAGTTCAAGCTTCGTCTGCCCGTCCTGCGCCGCGCGTGGCCAGAAGAAGGCGCCCTGCTCAAGCCGCTTGATCAGGAGCCACGTGCCCGTGCCGTCCCAGTACAGCACCTTGATGAGCCTGCGCCGCTTGTTGGTGAACACGAACAAGGCCCCTCTGCGGAAGTCCTCCTTGAGCTTGTCAGCCACCAGCGCATGCAGGGTGTTGATCCCGGCGCGCATGTCGCAGGGGTCCAGCGCGATGAACACCTTCAGGCTGCCAGTGAAGCTCAGCATGGGGCATGGACGGCTTTGATGAGCTGTGCCGCCAGCAGCGCCTGGCGTGGGCTGGCGACAAGCATCCGTGCTCCGCCGGGCAGGTGGACCTCAAGGGCCGGTTCGGCCGCCACGGCCCCGGAACTTGCCTGCGGCCCTCCCGCCACCACCGCCTCAACAAAGCGCAAGGCACCGCCTTGTGCCGGTTCTCCAGTCCCGCGCCTGCCCCTGTAGTCTCCACGGGCATGGCGCCGCTTCTGCACCCAACTGGCGAACGTCGGATAGCTCACGCCCGCAGTCCGGGCGAACTGCGCACCCTTCAGCCC
>CAINXC010000326.1 GCA_903854655.1 uncultured Verrucomicrobiota bacterium
GCCGATGCCCGGATCGACGGCGAATCCGTGCTGGTGTGGTCAGACAAGGTGTCTCATCCTGTGGCCGTCCGCTACGGCTGGGCGGACAATCCCACCTGCAACCTTTACAACAGCGCCGGTCTGCCGGCCTCGCCTTTCCGCACCGACAGCTTCACGGTATCGACGCAGGCCAAGCGGTTCGGTGCTGGTTCCTAACCCTTTGAATTTCACCCTCATGCATTCTGCCGCCGACAAACGATTGAACACGCTGCGCCATCTCCTTCTGATCGCGGTCGTGAGTGCTGGTATCAACGCGAAGGCTGCTGATGCCGGGCAGATGCTGGATTTCTCGATGGCTGTCATCGTCACCGAGGCAAAGCCTGGGAGCCTTGAGCAAAAGGCGGTGACGGTTCTTCGCGAAGAGATCCAGAAACGGTCCGGCATCGTGCTGAAGGTGGTCACCAAGTGGCCCGAGGCCAGAAGGCCGGTCATCGCGCTGGGCTTGGAAACTGGAGTGGCAGGCTTCGCAGGACCTTTTGCCGCGCAGATCGGGAAGTCCGAAGCGGAAGGCTTTGCCCTGCGGGTGGAGGAGAAGCCCGTGCCCGCCGCTATCATTTGCGGGCACGATGCGCGCGGCCTCCTGTATGGCGTGGGCCGCCTGCTTCGCAAGATGCAGCTTGGGCCGCGCAACGCTTTGGTGCCTGCGAACTTGCAGATCACCACGGCACCCCAGTATTCGCTGCGCGGGCATCAATTGGGTTACCGCCCCAAGGTCAATGCATATGATGCGTGGACGGAGGCGCAGTTTGACCAGTACATTCGCGAGCTGGCCCTGTTCGGGGTGAACAGCATCGAGCTGGTGCCGCCGCACACCGATGATCAGCGCACCAGCCCGCACATGAAGGTGCCGCCGCTGGACATGATGGAGCGGCTGTCGAAGATCATCGACTCCTACGGCCTGGACGTGTGGATCTGGTATCCTAACATGGGAAAGAACTACACCGACGAGGCGGCGGTCCAGGCCGAGCTGGCGGAGCGGGACGAGGTGTTCCGCCGTCTCAAGCGGATCGACCACATCCTGGTGCCGGGCGGCGATCCCGGCGACCTGCATCCGGATGTGTTCTTTCCCTGGATGGCAAAGGTGGCGGTGGTGCTGCAAAAGTATCACCCCGAGGCCAAAATCTGGGTTTCGCCGCAGGCGTTCGACCCCACCCACGAATGGCTGGAATCCTTCTACCGGCACGTCAACGAAAAACCGGCATGGCTGGGTGGCGTCGCCTTTGCCCCCTGGATCGCCACGCCGCTGCCGGAGATGCGGGCAATTGTCGAAAAGGGGATCAAGATCCGCAACTACCCCGACATCACCCACAATGTGGACTGCCAGTATCCGGTGCCCAACTGGGACCTGGCTTTTGCCCTGACCCTTCATCGCGAATGTTACAATCCGCGTCCCGTGGCCATGAAGACCATCCACAATGTCTTTGCCCAGTACACCTGCGGCTCGCTGTGTTACTCGGAGGGGATCAACGATGACGTGAACAAGTTCGTGTGGAGCGACCAGGACTGGGACCCTTCGACTCCGGTGCTGGAGACCTTGCGCGACTATTGCCGCCTGTTCATCAGCCCGGAGTTCTGCGAGCAACTGGCGGACGGTTTTGTTGCGCTGGAAAAGAACTGGGTCGGCCCGCTGGCCGGCAATCATCAGGTGGATGAAACCCTGGCGCTGTGGCGGCACCTGGAGAAGCAGGCCCCGCCGGCGATGCGCGAGAGCTACCGTTTTCAAATGGGGCTGTTGCGCGCGTATTTCGACGCTTATGTGAAGCGGCGGCTTGTACATGAAACGGATCTTGAGGCCCGGGCTTTGAGCATCCTCGAGACCGAGCGGTCCGGGGGCAGCTTTGCCGCCATGGAAAAGGCCGAGTCCATCCTGCGCAGGGCGCAGACGGAGCCGGTGGCCGTGGAGTACAAGCAGCGCTGCGAAGCGCTGGCGGACTCGCTGTTTGAAACGATCGGCTCGCAAACCATGGTGAAAAGACATGGCGCGCAGAACCGCACGCGCGGCGCCTTCATGGACGGCATTGACGAGCCGCTGAACAACGTGGCGTGGTTGAGCACGCAGTTCCGCAAGGCGCGCGACCTTCCAGGCGAGCCGGAGCGGCTGGCCGCGATTGATGAGATACTGCATCGCACCGATCCCGGCCCCGGCGGTTTTTATGACAACCTGGGCGCGCCCGGCAGCGAGAAGCGCATCATCAACACCATCCCCTGGAAGGACGATCCTGGCACCTTGAAATCACCGCGCATCACGTTCTATTATGAGATCGACCGGCCGGATGACCGTGACATTCCGCTGGCGTGGAAGAAGCAGGCCGACACGCTGTACGGAACGCCGCTGCGACTGGCGTACGACCACCTCGATCCCAACGCCACGTACTCGGTGCGCGCCACCTATTCCGGGCGCACGAGCCGCCGCATGAAGCTGATGGCCAACGACCGTTTTCTGATCAGCGACCACATCGAGTCAAGGAAGCCGCCGGTCCGTGAGTTTTCGATTCCCCAGGAGGCGACCGCAGGCGGCCATCTTGAGCTGGAATGGAGCTCCGGGGAAGGGGAGCGCAGTTGCGAGGTGGCGGAAGTGTGGTTGATCAAGCACCTGAAGGACGCTCCAGTGAAGCCATGACCGTGTTCCTGCGTTGTTTGATCCCCGGCGTCCTCGCCTGTTCCGTAGCACTGGCGGAGCCCGGCTGGCCCTTTGATGTGGCAAGGGCAAGGCAACTGCAGGAGCAGGCCGCGCAGTCGCTCGGGCTGCCGGTGACAAGGCAGCTTGAGGTGCCTGGCGGCAAGCCCGTCGAACTGGCGCTGATCCCCGCCGGCAGCTTCACCATGGGAACGCCGGAAACCGAGGCCACCCGCAGCGGGTCCGAGAAGCAGCACGAGGTGCGCATCACCAAGCCGTTCTATCTGGCGACCTGTATTGTCACCCAAGGGCAATGGCAGGCGATGATGGGGAGCAATCCCAGCCTGTTCAAGAACCGCCCCGACAGCGCGATGCGACCGGTGGAACACGTGTCCTACCTGCAAATCACCAGGGAGCTGCTGCCCAAATTGCAAGAGCAGGCGCCGCCGGGCTGGGTGGTGCGCCTGCCCACCGAGGCGGAGTGGGAATGGGCCTGCCGGGCGGGCAGCGCCACAGCATTCTGGTTTGGCGACGCCATCACGACCGATCAGGCGAACTACGACGGCAGCAAAAAGGGCGGCATCGGCACGCCCGGCGTCAAGCGCGGAGAAACCACCGAAGTGCACGCCTTTCCTGCCAACCCCTGGGGCCTCCACGACATGCATGGCAACGTCTTTCAGTGGTGCAGCGACAGCTTTGGACCCTATCCGCCCGGGTCGGTGACTGATCCGTGCAACACCACCGCGACCAAGAATGACGAGCACGTCCTGCGTGGTGGCTGCTGGATTCACCCGGCTTCGAAATGCCGGTCCGGGGCGCGCTATTTTTCACCGGCCTCGTATTTTGCCGGCAGCATCGGCGTTCGGCTGGCCCTGGCCCGCCCGCAGTGACCATTGCACAGGCTCCCTAATGGCCTGCCGGAGTTCAAGGGCGCCCCATCCTGCTTGACTCATGCCCCTGGCTCGCTTGAAGTTCCGCTCCTTTTTCAATGGAGCTTATCAAGATCGTCGAGGCCATGCTGTTCTCGTATCAGGAACCCCTGAGCGTGGAACACATCTGCCGTGCCGTGAAGGAGACGGCGAAGGACATCCTGGAAGCCAGCGACGATGATTCGACGGAGGTGGCCAGGGAGGCTGCGGCGCTGGTGAAGGTGACGGAGGAGCAGGTGAGCCAGGCCATCGCCGAACTGATCGCCCTGTACGAGCGCGAGGGGCATTCCTTTACGCTGGCGGACCGCTCCACCGGCTGGCGGCTATGCGCCAGGGCCGAATACGCCGAGTGGTGCCGGGCGCTCTATCCTGGCAAGAAGGTGCACCGCCTGAGCCAGCCTGCGCTGGAAACGCTGGCCATCATCGCCTACCGCCAGCCCATCACCCGCAGCGGCATGGAGGCTGTGCGCGGGGTTTCGGTGGATGCGATGGTGCAGCAGTTGCTCGACCGGGGATTGATCA
>CAINXC010000327.1 GCA_903854655.1 uncultured Verrucomicrobiota bacterium
GTGGAATCGGCAGTGGTCCCTGGCGGTGGCTGGCCGTCATCAGCCTGTGCCGGGGTGCCGACGGTTGCGCCTCCTGCAGTCGCCGACATCGTCGCATCCGTGGCAATCGCTTCGGGCAGCGTTGTCCAGGTGTCCGATAGTGTATCATTTGGTGGCGCAGCAAAGGCCTGGTTGTGGGCCTGGACGCGGGCGGCCTGCGTTTCCTGGGCCTGCTGGAGCTGGCAGCGGGTGGTGGCCACCCCGAACTGGCGCACGGCCAGGTCGGTCTGGTTGAAGGCGTGCCGGTCCAGCGCGTCCCTCGATTCGGGGCCGGTGACGCCGTTTTGCAGGCGGGCGAGCGAGGCGTCGTAGTTGCGCTGCGCACCGGCCAGGTCATCCTGCTGGAGCTGGTGCATGGCCGTGCGCGAGCGCAGGCGGGCGGCGTTGAGGTTGATCTCGTGCAGCGACTGCTGCTCCGGCGTGAGCGAAGGATCGGCCGGGAAGTCCTCGGCGCTGATTTCGGGCCACCCGGGGAGGCGCTGGCTGGCCGCTGGCGGCGCGCCGGCCTGGGGATCGGGACTGGAGCCGTCGTTGCGAAGCAGGACGACCGGATCGGACTGGCCGATGTGATGGGCAGGATGATTGGGAAGAGGGACGACCACGTCGGACTGGTCTTTGTGGTCGGAGATAGGATTGGGCAGAGGGACGGCAATATCGGACGGCCATGCGGGGCTGGCGCCCCGGTTGGGAACCCGGGTCCTGACGGACGGTCCGGGCGTGCCGGTCGTGATCCAGGGCACGGGCCCGCCGGGGAAGAGGCGGCTGGAGCTGCCGCTCTGGCGCAGGATCTGGGCGGCGGGAGGCAGGCTGAAGATGTCGCGGGCGCCGGGAGCGCCGCCCTGGCCCGTGAAGGGTGCCCGCATCCCGTCCGAAATTTTCTCCAGATAGGACGTTGTAGCATCCACATCGCCGCCGTCAGGATCGGCGGGCGGGGCGGAGGTTGTGAGGGTGAGGGCCATGGTGTCGCCGCAATGGGGGAGGATTTGCACGCGGCGTACGGCGGTCCGCGAGGCATGGCGGGAAGAATAACCCCTCTTTGGCCTGGAACAATGGCTCAACTTCCGATTGTGTGGTGTATTGTAGCCTTGTGTAGTTCTTTGTATCCCATTTTGAAGTCACGGCAGGGCTGTCGCCCGTGCGGGACACGCGGCTCCGCCGTCATCCTTCCGCATGGAGGGCGGAGACGGGGTGGACTTCAGATTTCAGACCTGAAGTCCCTCGCCCCTTACTTCCCCTCGCTCAGCGTCGCCGTGAACTTGTGCGCGGTGTCGCCCACGCGCAGGATCACGGGCACGGCGGCGCCGGGCTTGAGCTTCTTGAGCTCGGGCTGCCAGGTCCTGCCTTGCAGGGCGGCCTCGAACTTGAGCTGGCCGCCCTCCACCACGCCGAAGGGGTTCACATTGCGGATGCGGAAGGTGCTGCCCTCGCTGGCGGCCACGCCGCTGGGGTCGGGCTCGAAGCGCAGGGCCTTGCCGCCGATCTCCACGGCCAGGCGCTGGCCGAAGATGGAGTAGGCCTCCGGAACGGTGACGGACCCGGCGAGCTGAAGCTGGAGCTGCCTGCCGGGGACGATTTCGGCGCGGCTGGCCTGGACGGATGGGGCGGGAGAGGCGGTGGAAGCCGCCGGGCGCAGGCCCAGGAAGGCTGCGGCGGGTTCGCGGCCGGCCTGCGGAGCGCCTTTGGCGTGCACGGTGTAGCGGGCGAACATGCCCTGCATCATGTGCTCGGCCACGTGGCAGTGCAGCAGCCAGGAGCCGGGGTTGTCGGCCACCATGTCGGCCACCTTCATGCTGGCGGGCAGCAGTTCCACCACATCGGTGCGACGGCGGCCCTCCTCGACCACCGTCATGCCGTGCCAGTGGGCGGTGTGGAAATCCTGCTCGGATCCGAGGGCGAAGAGGTACCAGCGCACGCGCTCGCCCTGGTTCATGTCCAGCCCCTGCAGGTTGCCGAAGGTGAGGCCGTTGATGGCGTAGCGCTCGCCGGCCTCCAGCGCCTCCATGGTTTCCGCCCAGGTCTTCGTCTTCACGGCGGGGGAGCGCTGCGCGCCGGGGTTTTCGTAGGCTTCGGCGGAGGCCGCTTCCATGCCGCTCTCGTCGAAGATGAGGTAAAGCGTGGCCATCTCGCGGTCCACATCCTTCGGCGTGCCATCGGGCCGCGCGCGCTTCGGATCGGTGACGATGATGCAGCCCACCAGGCCCTTGTTCACCTCGCCATCGCCGCTCACGTGGCTGTGATAAAGCCAGGCCTTGGAGCTGGGCTCGCCGGGCAGCGGGCCGGAGGCCTCGTCGAGATGCCAGACATAGGTGAAGGTGGCCCCCGGGCCCACCGCCGCGCCCAGGCCGGGATTGGGCAGGTAGTAGGCGCCCTCACTGTCCTTGTCATAGCGCACGCCGTGCGGGTGCATGGAGAGCGGCTGGGAGGTGCGGTTGAGAAAGGTGATGGCCAGGTAATCGCCCGCCACGCCGCGCAGGGTGGGGCCCAGGATGCCCGTGCGCGGGGTGGGCGGCACCTTGGCGGTGAAGGTCGCGTCCTGGTACTCCAGGTAGCGCGTCTTGGTCACCAACTGGTGGTTCTTCGGCGCGGAGGGCGGCAGGGGTTTGCCGCAGATTGCATCGCTCACCTCCGGCGCGAAATCCCAGGGGGAGGCTTCGGCGGCGATGAAGTAATGGCGGGTGCGCTTCGGGTCCGGCGCGCTGCCGAAGTACTTGCCGCCCACATCGCCCATGGTCACGGTGACGGTGGGCGCGATGGGGCCCATGGCCGCGCCGGTGTCGCGCGAGGCAGCCGGGGCCAGCGCGGCCCAGGCGACGCACACCAGCGCCGCGAGGAAGGCAGGGGCAGGCGGCGGCAGCGTCATTGCGGCGATGGTTACGGGCGGCGCTCGCGGGCGTCAAGCGATCTGACTGTTGGGAGTGGTGGAGTGCGAGGCGCGGAGCCACAATGCAAAGTGGAAAATGGAGAATGAAAAATGCAAAACGAAGGCACTGGCTGCTGTGCTCCACGGCTTTCCTCATGCCATTTTGCATTTTTCATTCTCCACTTTTCATTTTGCATTGCAGCTCCCCTCGATGCGGCAAGAACACACCACTTCGCACCGTCAAACCGCGCCTTTCCAAACCCCGCCGCCGCGTGCATGAATACGCGATGAAGCTGCCGCCCGCCTTTGCCTTCTGCTGCCTCGCCCTGTGCCTCTCCGCGCGGGCGGAGCTGGGCCTCTTGGCGGTGGGCGACGCGGTGCCGGACTGCGCTTTGATCAATGAGGAGGGCAAGGCCTTCCACCTGCGCGAATTCAAGGGCCAGGCGCTGGCGCTCACCTTCATCTTCACCCGCTGCGCGCAGCCCGCCTTCTGCCCGCGCATGACGGAGCGGTTCCAGGAGGCGCAGCGGGAGCTGGCGAAGGCTTTCCCGACCGGCGGCTGGCACCTGCTTTCGCTCAGCTTTGATCCCGACCATGACGCGCCTGCGCAGCTCAGCGCCTACGCCAGGGCCCACGCCGCCGATCCCGGGCGCTGGACCTTCGCCACGGCCCGGGCGCAGGGCGTGCGCGACTTCGGCGCCCTGTTCGGCCTCACCGCCTTCATGGAGGAGGGGCTGCTCAATCACAACCTGCGCACCGTGGTGGTGGATGCGGACGGGCGCGTGCAGTGCCTCCTCAAAAGCAACGAGTGGACCGCCCAGGACCTGGTCTGGGAGATGCGCAAGGCGCTCGCCGCGCGGCGGTGAGGGGGCTCATCCGGGAGCGGCGAGGGTGTGGGGACGCGCTTCGCAAGCGCGCCGCCCCTCCGCGTTTACGCCAATGCCATCAGGGGAAAAAGGCGCAAATGCTCGTCGAAGGCTTGATCTGGCGTTATTTAAGATGTCTTAGATAAATAATGA
>CAINXC010000328.1 GCA_903854655.1 uncultured Verrucomicrobiota bacterium
CACCACGCCCAGCGAGTAGATGTCCGCGCGATGATCGACGGTCTCCGGCTTGTCCATCTGCTCCGGGGCCATGTAGCGCGGGGTGCCCACGGTCATGCCGGACATCGTGAGCAGGGCCTCCGAGGGATCGCGGTGCAGCAGTTTCGCCAGGCCGAAGTCGGCGATCTTCACCCGGCCCTTCTTGTCCACCAGGATGTTCTCCGGTTTGATGTCGCGATGCATGATGCCTTCCTCGTGGGCGTATTGCAGCGCGTCGCAGATCTTCGGCACGATGGCCAGCGCCTCGTCCGCGGTCAGTTTTTGGGACAGGAGCAACTGCCGCAGGTTCGCGCCTTCCACGAACTCCATCACGATGAAGTAAAGCCCGCCGCCCTCGCCGAAATCATAGACACTGACGATGTTCGGGTGGCTGAGCTTCGCAAGCGAGCGCGCCTCGCGGCGGAAGCGCTCGATGAAGTCCGGCGAGTGCGAATCCTCGGGCGGCAGGATCTTCAGCGCCACGACTCGGTCGAGCTGCGCCTGCCGCGCCTTGTAAACCACGCCCATGCCGCCGCGCCCCGACAGTTCGATGACCTCGAACTGCGGCAAGCGCTTCGCGACCTCGGCGATGTCAGCGATGTCAACGCCGTCGCGCGGTGGTGTGCTGCCAGGCGGGAGAACATTGGTCGCGTCGGCCAGCTCCCGCATGAGGCAGGGCGGGCAAAGGCCCTCCGGCGCATCCTCGGGCAGGGGCTGGTGGCATTGTGGGCAGGTGTGCGGGATGTTCATGGGAAGGTGGTGTGTTCATCTGCAACAGAAGCAATGCGAGGGGGAGCTTACACGGTTTGTGGAAAAAGTTCAGGCCCGCAGCGCGGCCTTGAGGTCCTGCATCTCCGCCTCCACCTCCGCATGGGTGTCCACCGTTTCCGCGATCAGCGAGCGCAGGGCCGCGCGGCTGCGCTGCCGCAAGCGATGGATGGCGACCGAAACAGCACCCTCGCTCATGCCCAGACGCGTGGCGATTTCCGCATGGGAGGCGCCGCCGCCGCTGAGCGTGCCTTTGAGTTCATCAAAGAGCGCTGTCTTCCCCTCCCTCGCGCAGGCCTCGCGCACACGGGCGAGCGACTGCTCCAGCATCGTCAGCGCCCAGCGCCTGTCGTAGAGCTGGTCGGCGCTCACTGTGTCCGCCGGCTCATGTGCGTACCGTTGCTCCGCATCCGCGTCGTCGATGGAAATCAGCGTCACGCCGCCGCCGCGCTTCAGCGCCTGCTGCTTGTCGCGTTCGTTAGAGAGGAAGTGCTTCATCGCCGCCAGCAGCCACGAGCGGAAGCGTCCACGATTACGATCCACGCCATCCAACCAGTCCTTCTCCAGCAGCCGGGCGAAAAAGTCCTGCGTCAAATCCTGCGCTTCATGGGCCGTGCAGCCCTGCCGCCGCACAAAGGCGTAAAGGGGGTACCAATAGTCGCGGCACAACTCCGCCAGCGCCTTCGATGCCCGCGTGAGCGCCGCCTCATCCCGCGCCGCATGGACGAGGCTCCAGCGCGTCTCCGCGAACTCACGCTGGCCTGGCACGATGGAATCATTGGGCATGAGCGTGAGACTAACACAATCCAGGCGGTGGCCTGCAATGGGAATGTGTCGGTCACAAAGCCGGCTCCCGCCAGTTCCTCCCAGCCCGGTATCCGTCGCGGATGCCGAGCAGGAGCAGGCCCAATCCGAGGATAACCGCGCATGGCTGGATGCCGCCCCCATATTGGGAAATGCTGACCACGCCGCCGCCTTTCGCCAGCTTCTGCGCCTGGGCCTTTCTCGCCTCCGTGAGAAAGGTCATCGGCGCGGTATAGGACAGAATCGCTCCGTCGGCGCTTCGCTTGATGTCCTGCGGGCTTTCGCGGGGATCGGGAATGGCGAGCTTCGCGGCGAGGGCCTGCACGTTTTTTTCCAACTGCACGAGCCTCCCGACAAGGTGCGGGTGTTCGGCAAGGAACTTGCGGGTCTCGGTTGACTCGGCTGCTGCAACCCCGTGCTTGGCCACCGCTTGAAAGTCGCTCCATGAAACCGTGGCCTTTTCGTTAAATGGTGATGCGGCGAAGCGAAGCGCGCACGCGATGGAAACGATTCCCGCAAGGCCCAGCACCGCAGCGCGCATTCCGCGCTTCCATCGCAGGAGCGCCGTGGCGATGACTACGAGCAGCGCCACGATGACGGCTGCGGCGATCACCCGGCCCGGCCAGAAATCCACCAAGGCCAGATCCTGGCGACTCGGTTCCACCCACTCCCCAATCCAGGATTCACCATTGAAGAGCGGGAGATAGGCTTCCTCCTTCACCGCATAAAGACCAGCGACCGCAGGCACCAGCGCCGTCATCAGGCAGGGCACGAGCAGCAGCAGGCTGCTCCAAGCCTCTACCAAGCGGGACCAGCAGGCGAATGCCGCCGGTGCGGACTGCATCGTGTGCCGCAGCTTCAGCACGCCAATCATGATTAGCGCCAGCGCAGCAAACCCGCACACCACATAGCCGGAGGTCTGTTTAGTTTCGCGGAACGCCCCGTTGTAGAACCCCGACTGGTGTTCGATCGTTTGCATCGGCACGTTTTTGTCCTTGGCCTCGGCTGCCTTGAGGTGCGTAAAAGTGTCGCGAAACTGCTGATATCCGGGATCGGTCTTCGCCAGTGCATCCAAGGTATCCGCGGAGATGTAGTTGTTGGCATTCCGTTGAAGCATCGCGCTGATTTCAAATTTCGCCGCGAGAACCACGATCGCCCCGCCCGCGGTCATGATCAGAAACGATGACGCCACATTCCAGCGCAGCCTTCGCGGCGCCAGCAGGAGGAGCGCGCCCGCGATGACGCTGACCCAGGCGATCTCCCTGCCCTCCGAATACTCGTAGCCGTGCCTCACCAGAGTCTGCGACATGCCCGCAAGTTCGACGGTTGCGAGCGCCGCATTGACCACCTTCGTGGGCTCTACTTTCAAAGTTTCATGCTGCCACTCAACGTGCGGGAACGGCCCGATGGCGATGACGCACACGCCGAAAATGGCGATGATGATTCCCAGCCACGCCTGCGAGAACGGGGCGTCAGCCGTCGCGCCTGCCTTCGCGCGCCGCAGTTCCAGCAGCCTGATCACCGCGAAGGCACCGAGCGCCATCAGTATCAACGGCACGAGTCCAGTCATGCCGTATTTCGCACCGCGACCTGCCAATTCCTCGGCGCGGTTCAGCTCGGCGGTTTCAAAAAAAGGCAGCGTGATCAGCACCAGCACCGTCCACCAAATCCATGCGGCCCATGGCTTGCCTGCTGGTGGCTGGATAACCTCGGCAACAGGCTTCGCCGTCTCCGCCACCTTCTGAACATCCGTCTTGATCTCGCTCACATGCTGGTAGCGGCGCTCCACGTCGCGCTCCATCGCGTGCAGCACGATCTCATCGAGCCGAACATCCACCTGCACTTTTTGCGAGGGCGGTGCGAAGCGGCCCATCGGCAGCTCGCCGGTGAGCATCTCGTAGAACACCACGCCCAGCGAGTAGATGTCCGCGCGATGATCGACGGTCTCCGGCTTGTCCATCTGCTCCGGGGCCATGTAGCGCGGGGTGCCCACGGTCATG
>CAINXC010000329.1 GCA_903854655.1 uncultured Verrucomicrobiota bacterium
AGGCCAGCAGCAGCGCGCCGCCATCGCCCGCGCCCTGGCTCCCAAACCACGACTGCTGCTGCTGGACGAACCCACCTCCGCGCTTGATCCGGTGATGACGGGCGAAGTGCTGGATGTGATCCGTGAACTGGCCGAGAACGGCCAGCAGATCGTGCTTGCGACGCACGAAATCAGCTTCGCCCGCAAGGTGGCGGACTGGGTGGTGTTCCTCGCCCAGGGCAAGGTGCAGGAAAGCAGCGCCGCCCAGACCTTTTTTGCCGCGCCTGCAACCGCGCTGGCGCAACAGTACCTTGAAGGTCTGGCAAAGTATCGTTGACACAAACGAAGCGGCGGCAGGCCATCCAAACCCGCCGCCGCCATTGGTCCATCCCTATCTTGGTCCACTCACAACGAAAGAAGGAAATCGATCAACTGCTGCTGCTGTGCAGGCGGCAAGGTGACATAGTGGTCGCGCGAGCTCTTGCCTTCGCCATCGTGACCGCGAATCGCGGCGTCCACGGTCGCGGCACGGCCGTCGTGCAGATACGGGGCGCTGGCGCGCAGGCCCCAGAGCGGCGCAGTCCTCATTTCGTGCGTGCCGGCGGCGCCTTGGGCAATGCCGTCTCCCAGTGATCCCATGTCATGCAGCAACAGGTCGGACCAGAGGTTGACCGGCTTCGAACTGAGCGCGGGGATGGCGTTGGGGCCGGTGAACATGACCGGCGTGTGGCACTGCTGGCAGTTGACCTGATTAAAGACGTTGCGCCCCAGTGCAGCCGAAGGGCTGAGCGGCAGCGGAGGGGGCGGGCCTTCCAGGGTCATGAAATCCGCCACCTTGTCCACATCCGTTTTCCCGGTCGCGGGATCGACGGTGTCCTCAGGATCAGCGACGGTGTCGAGCTGCGCCAGCAGCGCCGTGTTGCCATTGGGCGCGTTCTCTGTCGGGAAGAAGCGGTTGGTGATGCCGATTTCGTTGAGATAGGCGTCGGCGGCAAAGGCAAGCACGGTCGCCTGTTGCGCCTTCCAGCCGAAACGGCCCACCCGCTGCGTGCCGCTGACCACATCCGTGATGATCGCCGCCCTGCCCAGCACGCCATTCACCGGCGCGATTTTTACATTGGCGAGGATGGTGGCATCTGGAATGGCTTCCATCAGTCCCAGTCCAAACAGGGGGGTGGATTGACGCTGCGCAACTACGTTGGCTTGGGGAGGCACGACTTCCACCACATCCGGACGGATGGCAAAGGCCTGCCTGAGCGAGCCTCCGAGCCCGATCAAAGGGTCGAAGATGCCGTTGATCAGGGCGCCGAAACGAGTCACCGTGGTGGGGCTGCTGCCGCCCGTGGCAGGGCCGTTGTGGCAGGCAACGCAGGAGACGCCGTTGAAAATGGGACCCAGGCCGCTGGCGACATCTTCAGGCGACTCGAAATCATCGCGACCATCAGTCCACGCTTTCATAAGGGCCTGCGACAGCCCTGGCAGAGGGTCACCAAAGCGCGGCTGCAACGGGTTGCGTGTCATGTCCTCCGGATGTGGAGGGTGCTGAATCGTATGCACCGGCGGGTGCTGTCCAGGCTGCTGCTGCCCCTGCGGAGGCGGAGGTGGAGGCGGGGGGGGCTGCTGCCCCTGCGGCGGAGGAGGCGGGGCCGGGGGTGGGGGCGCACCTTGAGCAGGGATGACGCCGGAGCCGCAGAGGGCTGTGGCGATGAAGAGAGTGCCAACGATGTTCGCTTTCATGGGAATGGTCGGTTTGGATTTCGCAGGGCGGCGCGCACTGGCGCACCGTCTTGGAGCCAACTATTCCCGGGTTGCGTTAAGCCATGATGATGAGGAACCCTCTATTTTGTAAAGATCGTGTAAAAAGCTGAAAGGGCCGCCCAACCACCCTCAAAAGACCGACAAGGACTGGGCCAGCCTTTCATTGGACACGGCATTGCCACGCCACACACCAGTCTTAACAAGCTGGTTCAGATGGGCAGAAATGGCGGCGATGGAGGCCGGCACGGGCAGCGCCGATGGCGGAGTCCGGGCGAAGGCGTCCTGCAAAACATGGGAAGGGAAGGCGCAGGGGGTCGGCGCAGCAAGCAGTTCAATGGCCAGCGCACGACCCGCAGGAGTGCAGAGCCGGGCGTGCGCGCCGGCCAGCGCGGCCTGGATTCCCTGCATCGTGGCCGGTCCGGCCACGGCGTGCTGGCCCTGGATCACCAGCACCATGGGATCCTCATGGGCAAGCGGGAGATGGAAGTCGGCCTGCAAGATGCCAAGATCCTGGTGCTGCGCCATCAGCCCCCAGGGGGACGGGGCTGCAAAAGCCTCGATCATGGTGGCCTCCATGCCCTGATGGACGGTGTTGAGAGGCAGCACCTTGTAGGAAGCGCGGGCCTGCACGTGCGGCATGTGCAGGCTTATCCACGCCTCGACCGCACGCTGAGTGACTGATTGCAGGCCATCCAGGGCGATGCGAAACGGCAAGGTCGAAGACTGCTGCGTCGCCTTGAGCACCGCGCGCGCTGTTGCTGATGACCAGCTCCCGGGGTTGCGCCGTTTGGATGGTGAGGATGCGCCAGACCTGAACGGGAGCGTGAGCGGAGAGGAACTCCCTGGCAAAAATGTCCAGCGGCAGAAGGCCGCCGGCCAGACGCCCGGCCTTCATCTGCCGGATGATGCTGCCGTAGCCAGAGCAGGGCGCAATGCGCCAGGCGTCCCCTGAAGAAAAACAGGAGGCGGCCATGAGCGGCACGGCATCAAGGGAGCAAACGTAGCCGAGTGAGATCATGATTCGATACGACCGGGGAACCAATCTTGGATCACTGCGGTCGAAATTCGGGGGGAGCGGTTGCCATGCGGCGGCGGGTGAGGCGCCGCCGCATGGCCGGGGTTCGGGCCGTTTGGGAGGAAGGTTTTTGTTAGTGGCCCAGCATCCACGGTCGGGCCCCACGTTTGGGCACCTGCACCGTACCGAGAGCCGTCTGGCGCTGCCGCGCCTTGCTCTTGGACGAGGGGCCGCAGCCGCAGCCCGTTCCACAGGCATGGCCCTGACGGGTGACGCCGGGGGCGTGCTGGCTGCGCTCGTTAACCACGGCCGCGTTGCGATGCAACGGGCTCATGATCGAGAGATTGGGCGAGCTGATCACTCGCCGCGCCTGGGAGGCGCAATCAGGACAGCACGCGGGGTCACTGCGTTCGGCAATCGTGCGGAGCAGCGAGAATTCTTCATCACAGGCGGTGCATTGGAAAGAATAGACAGGCATGGTGATACCTCGGCAAAGGGTTTGAAACTCACGCGCGCCCGCAGGAGGGCCGGGCGCGCTCATGCAAGGGCGGTTAAACGACCACCGCAAGATCAGTGCCACCGACCTTCTTTGTCGGCCCGTCGGCATTCGGCGTGATATCGAAGTCAAAGATCTCCGTGGGCAAATAAAGCGTGGCGCAGGCGTTGGGGATGTCCACGATGCCGCTGATCTTGCCCTGCACCGGGGCCGTGCCCAGGATCGCGTAGGCCTGCTCGCCGGTATAGCCAAACTTCTTCATGTACTCGATGGCGTTGAGGCAGGCCATTCGGTAGGAGACATGGGGGTCAAGGTAGTACTGCTTGCCGGTTTCATCGACGGAGATGCCCTCGAAGATGAGGTGCTTGGTGTAGTTCGGCTGCATGGGGCTGGACTGGAAGATCGGATTGAGCACCCCGTACTTCGCCATGCCGCCCTTGATGATTGAGACTCGCAGGTCCAGGTAGCCGGCCATTTCGATGGCGCCGCAGAACGTGATTTCGCCGTCGCCCTGGGAGAAGTGGATGTCTCCCATCGAGAGACCGCCGCCGTTGACGTAAACGGGGAAGTAAACCTTCGACCCGCGGGTGAGATCCTTGATGTCGCAGTTGCCGCCGTGTTCACGGGGCGGGACGGTGCGGGCGCCCTCTGCCGCAGCAGTCGCGGCGGCAGAGCCGGTCATCTTGCCCATGTGGGCGGTGGGCGCGTAAGGCAGGGCACAGAGCGGAGGTGTGCGCTCGGGGTTGGTGGCAAAGAGCTCGGCCTCGCGCTTGTTCCAGGTGGACAGCATGTCGTGCGAGGGCAGGCAGCCGATGAGACCGGGATGCATGATGCCAGCGAACTCCACGCTCGGGATGTGGCGGGAGGAGGTGTAGATGCCGTGGAAGTCCCAGCAGGCCTTGCGCGCATCGGGATAGTGCTCGGTGAGGAAGCCGCCCCCGTTGGATTTGGCGAAGAGACCGGTGAAACCCCAGGCAGATTCCTCCAGAACTCCCACATCCAGGATGTCAACCACCAGCAGGTCGCCCGGCTCAGCGCCTTCCACCCCGATGGGGCCGCTGAGATAGTGAACCTTGGTCAGATCCACCTCAAGGATGTCGCGCGCGGAGTTGTCGTTGTAAATCTGGCCGCCGGTCCAGTCGATGCACTCAACGCGAAATTCCGCGCCCGGCTTGACATAGGCGACCATGGGCAGATCGGGATGCCAGCGGTTGTGGATGTACTCTTGCGTTTCAGGGGCGGACTTCAGGTCAACTTTGATGAGGGTTTCCATGGTGGCGCAGGGTTGAAGTGTTTTGATGGGAGGTTGTGTGGGGAGGTGCCGGGCTCAAACCGAGAGCATGGCGCGGATCTGGGCGGCGTTGACATCGGCGCGGTTGTCCTCGCGGACGAGGCGGCCTTTCTCGATGACCATGATCCGGTCGCAGGTGTCGAGCACGAAGCTCAGGACCTGTTCGCTGACCACGATGGTGAGATGCTTCAGGGTGCGGATCTCCTTCAGCGACCTGGAGATGTCCTTGATGATGGAGGGCTGGATGCCCTCCGTGGGCTCGTCCAGCAGCAGCACGCGCGGCTTGGTCATCAGCGCGCGGCCGATGGCGAGCTGCTGCTGCTGGCCGCCGGAGAGGTTGCCGCCCTTGCGGTCCTTCATGTCGCGCAGCACCGGAAAAAGGGCGTAGATCTCGCAGGTGTCCTCCTCGGACACCCTGCCGCGCACCCCGGAAATCAAATTTTCATACACTGTGAGATAAGGGAATATCATCCGCCCCTGGGGCACGAAGGCAACGCCCTTGCCCACGCGCTGGTGCGAGCGGTCATGCGTGATCTCCCTGTCCTCGATGGTGACCTTGCCGGACTTGGTGGGGATCATGCCGATGAGGCTGCGGAACAGCGTGGTCTTGCCCATGCCGTTGCGCCCGATGATGCCGAGAATCTCGCCGGGCTTGGCGGCAAAATTCATGTCGGGGATGACGACACTCTGCCCGTAGGCAACCTGGAGGTTTTGGATGGTGATCATGGCGTGGTGTCCTTCCTCAGTGGCCGATGTAAACTTCGATGACTTTTGGGTCCTGCTGCACGGTCTCCATGGACCCCTCGGCCAGCACATGGCCCAGGTGCATGACCGTGACGCGGTCGGCGATTTCCTTCACGAACTCCATGTCGTGCTCGATCACGACCACGGAACGGTTCTGGGCGATCTTCTTGATCAGCTTCGCGGTCTCCGCGCGCTCCTTCACGCTCATGCCGGCCACCGGCTCGTCGAGCATGACAAGCTCGGGCTTCTGCATGAGCAGCATGCCGATTTCCAGCCACTGCTTCTGGCCGTGGCTGAGGATGCTGGCCTCAGTGTCCAGTTGGTCGAGCAGGCCGATGTCTGCGGCCACCGCCTCGATTTCCGCCGTGATTTCCGGGGTGCGACGGAAGGCGAGACAGGCAAACAAGCCGCGCCCTTTGGGGTGGGACAGCTCCAGGTTTTCGATCACCGACAGGCCTTCGTAGATGGAGGGGTTCTGGAACTTCCGGCCCACCCCGGCGCGCACGATGCGGTGTTCCTTCATGCCGCGCAGCTCGCGACCGTTGAACTTGATGGTGCCGCTGGTGGCCTTGGTCTTGCCGCAGATCAGGTCCAGCACCGTGGTCTTGCCGGCCCCGTTGGGCCCGATGATCACGTGAACGCGGTCACGGTCCAGATAGAAGTTGAAGCCGTCCACCGCCTTGAATCCGTCGAACGAAACGCCCAGGTCTTCAATGTAGAGGAGATGATCGTGGTGAGTGCTCATTTGGTGGCCTCCGTGGTGTTGAGGTTGATGGCGTCATCCGCCTCCGGCAGCGACTTGATGGAAGTCATCCAGCCCGAAGGGAACAGCCTGCCAAGCGGTGCCAGCCGCGCTCGCACCCATTGCGTCTCCAGCAGACCTGCCAGGCCGTCGGGGAAGAACATCACCACCGCGATGAAGGTGCCGCCCATGAGGAAGAGCCAGAGGTCCGGGAAGGCTTCCGAGAAGGTGGTCTTGGCGAAATTGACAATCAACGCGCCGCAGATCCCGCCGATGACCGACAGCCTTCCGCCGACCGCCGTGAAGATCACCATCTCAATCGAAGGCACGATGCCGATGAGCGAGGGTGACATGAAGCCCACCTGAAGGACAAACAGGGCTCCGCCAATGCCGGCAAACAAGGCCGCCAGAGCGAAAGTGAAGGCGCGGATCACCGCGACGTTGTAGCCGGAGAACCGCACGCGGTCCTCCCGGTCGCGGATGGCCACGAGCACCCGACCGAAGCGAGTGTTGACGATGTACTTCGCCGCCAGGGCGCAGAGCAGCAGGAGCAGAACACAGACAAAATAGAGAATGTGCTGTGCCGACTGGCTGCGGATGTCCCAGCCATGAAGGGTGCGCAAATCGGTGATGCCGTTGCGCCCCCCGGTGTACCCCTGGTTGCCATCAATGCCCAGCGAGATGATCAGTGCGATGGCCTGCGTGATGATGGCGAAGTACACGCCGCCCACGCGGCGCTGAAACATCGCCCAGCCAACCACGAAGGCGAACAGCGCGGGCAGCACCCCGATGGCCAGCAGGGTGAAAGCGAAGCTCTTAAATGGCACCCAGAAGGCGGGCAGGGCCGTGATCTGGTTCCAGTCCATGAAGTCCGGGATGCCGGGCGTTGACTGGATCTTCGTGGTGATCGGATCGGAGGCTTCCAGCTTCAGGAACATGGCCATGCAGTAACCGCCCATGCCAAAGAACACGCCCTGTCCAAGGCTGAGGATGCCGCAGCGGCCCCATAACAGGACCAGGCCCACGCCGACGAAGCCAAAGGTCAGGTACTTGCCCACCAGGTTGAGCCGGAACACAGGCAAAAACACGGGCAGGAGGACCAGCAGCACCACTGCTAGCGCTGCAAACGAGATCAGTTCGCCGCGGGTTTTGAAGAAGGATCGAAACATTGCATTCATGGGGGTGAAGAAGAAGGGGGGGTGGATCGGACACGCCGGACTAGCTGCCGCGCACCTTGCTGGGGAACAGGCCCTGCGGGCGGAACATGAGGATCACCACGATGACCATCAGCGTGGCCACCTTGCCCTTGGTGCCCTCAAGGAAGAACTCGAGGATGGACTGCGCCTGGGCGATGCCGAGGGCGGAGACGATGGAACCAAACAGGCTCGCGGCGCCGCCGAACACGACGACCAGGAATGCATCCACAATGTAGCGGCTGCCGCTGTCGGGCCCTGTGGAGCCGATGGTGGTGAAAGCCGCGCCAGCGATGCCGGCGATGCCGCAGCCCAGCGCGAAGGCGAGGCGGTCAATGCGCTCGGTGTTGATGCCCACCGCGCCGCTCATCTTGCGATTCTGCACCGTGGCGCGGAGCCGCAGGCCGAAGGAGGTCTTGAACATGAAAACCATGAGCCCCAATGTGACAAACCCCGCCAGGCCGAGCACGAACACGCCGTTGATGGGAATGTCGATGGTCGCGGTGGGTTTGAAGGAGCCCATGAGCCATTCTGGCAGGGTGGGTGACACTTCACGCGCCCCAAAAATGGAGCGATAGGTCTGCTGCAGGATCAGGCTGAGCCCCCACGTGGCGAGCAGCGTGTCCAGAGGCCGGTGGTAGAGCCTGCGGATCATGAGCCACTCCACCGCCGCCCCCAGTGCTGCGCAGATGAGGAACGCCAGCACGATGGCGATCAGGAAGTAGTACGGCATGAACGCCGGGAAGTAGCTCGTCGTGAGGGTGGAACAGAGATAGACCGTGTAGGCCCCCAGCGCCATGAACTCACCGTGGGCCATGTTGATCACGCCCATCTGTCCGAAGATCAGGGCCAGGCCCAGGCCCATCAGCAGCAGCACGCTGAAGAGGCTGATGCCGGAAAAGCCCTGCATTACAAATATGTCGCGTAGTTCTGCCCAGGAGTAGCTCATGGCGGGTGTTTTGGTGGGTTGGGTGTTTATTTGAGTTAGGGCGCAAAAACACCGCCCGTGCCTGCTCTGCCGGGTGATGCCGGTGCCGTGCAGGCGCCGGGCGGTGCGTTGGGAAGCTGCTGCTTATTGGTAGCCCTTCGGGAAGGGATTGGGCTCGATCAGCCCGGACTGGTAGAGCACCTTGGCCTGTCCGTCCGCGCCCCATTGGCCGATGACCAGCTTGCTCCACAAATGGTGGTTCTCGTGGATTTTGACTTCGCCTTCAGGGGCATCGAACACGATTCCAGGGGAGGCTGCGGAGACTTTGTCCACATCGAAGCTCTGCGCCTTTTCCACGCCCAGCTTCCACAGCCAGGGCCCTTCATAAGCGGCCTGCGTCACATCGCCAATCACGCTCTTCTCGCCGTACTTGGCCTTGAAGGCCTTCACGAACTCCTCGTTCTTGGGGTTCTTCAGGGACTGGAAGTACTTCATGGCGGCGTAGAAGCCCACCAGGTTCTCCCCACCGATGCCGAGAGCCTCGTCCTCGGTCACCGAAATGGTCAGCAGCGTCTGCTTTTCGGCGGTAATGCCAGCGGCCTTGAGCTGCTTGTAAAAGGAGACGTTGCTGCCGCCGACGATGATCGCATAGATCACATCCGGCTTCTTGAGCTTGATCTTGTTGATGAGCGATCCGAACTGAGTGTGGCCCAGGGCGTAGTACTCCTCGCCCACCACCGTGCCCTTGAGCACGTTCTCAATGTGCTTGCGGGCGATCTTGTTGGAGGTGCGCGGCCAGATGTAGTCCGAGCCGATCAGGTAGAAGGTCTTGGCCTTCTTCTCCTTCGCGATCCAGTCCAGCCCCGCAAGAATCTGCTGGGTGGCCTCCTGGCCTTCGTAGAAGACGTTTTTCGACTGCTCCAGGCCCTCATAGAAGGTGGGATAATAGAGCAGGCCGTTTTCCTTCTCGAAAACGGGCAGCACCGCCTTGCGTGAAGCGGAGGTCCAGCAGCCCATGACGGAGGCCACCTTGTCGTTCACCAGAAGCTTCTTGGCCTTTTCAGCGAAGGTGGGCCAGTCGCTCGCGCCGTCCTCCTTGATGACCTTGATCTGGCGGCCGAGCACGCCGCCCGCCGCGTTGATCTGGTCGATGGCAAGCTGCTCGGCCTCAATGGAACCGGTTTCACTGATGGCCATGGTGCCTGTCGCGGAGTGAAGCTGGCCCACGGTGACTTCCGTGTCTGTCACGGCCAGCCCGGTGGTGTTGACCTGCGCGGTGGGCGGCCCTGCGGCCAGGAGGGGCCCTTGGTACCGTAGAAACAAGGCGGCGGCGAGCACAGGCAGCCACAGCAGGCCGCCTGCATGACGCATGGCGCGAGGGTTGGAGGGAGGGGGATTGGGTTTCATAAGTTTGCCTGATGGAGATGTGGGGTGGTTTTCCTTCTCTGCTGATTCCGCGCCGACAAAGGTTTGGAACCGCATTCCGGCGGGGCCTCTCGTGACCGAGGCGGCCTGGCCGGCTTGCAACGTTTCCACCAGCATCGCCGGTGCCATGCCGGGCCATGCCAGCCCTAACATGAGTGAAACGAATTCATGATCGGCAGCCGCGTCTCCACTCCCTGGCTCCAGGATGACGAAGGTGGAACAACATGGCTCCACGAGTGGCTCGCCACCTGCTGCCAGAAGGGGTGCATGAAAGTCATTCAACCATGAAGCACCCGCCCCCAGAACAACAGGCCCCGGCAGGACTGCCCGCCATTGATTCGAGGCGGCTGCATGCCTTCGTCCTCGCTGCGGAGGCCCAAAGTTTCGCCGCCGCCGCCCAGAGCCTCAGCCTCGTGCCCTCGGCCGTGAGCCATGCCATCCGCAGCCTCGAAGAAGACCTGCGCTGCGTGCTGTTCAGGCGCCGGGGCCCCAAGGTCAGCCTCACCCGGGCGGGTCTTCGGCTCATGCCCTTCGCCCGCAACATCCTGGCACAGATGGACGAGATGCGGCATGAAATCACCCTGATCGACGCCCAGAAGGACTGCCTGCGAGTGATCCTGCCCGACGTCTTTTGCGCGCGGCTGCTGCCCACGGTGCTGCCGGATCTTCTGGAAAGCTTCCCCGCAGCGACCCTGCAAATCATGGTGTCTCACGATCCGGTGGAATGCGCGGAGAGCCTGCGCAGCTCGCGGGCCGACCTGGTCATCGCCACGGCGGAAGGAATGACGGATGATCTCGTGCGCCGCGATTTGTTTCGGGAGGCCGTGGCCTTTCATGCCGCCCCGTTCCATCCCTTTGCCAAGGCCAGCGTTCTCACCCGTGAAGAACTGCGCTCCGCCACCGTGATGACAGCCGATGCCGCAACGCACGAGTTCATCGCCTCCCAGTTCTTCCTGCAGCAATTCCTGGCCACCCGGCTCTGGCTTTTGCACAGCCAGGAGAGCGCCTGCGAGCTTGCCAGCGCCGGCTGGGGCATTGCGGCCATTCCGGAATGGGTCGCCCGCCCCTTCGTCACCAGCCGCCGGCTTGTTCAACTGCCCGTCCGCGGCCCCAGGTTCGAGCGCACCTGGTCCGCCTTCTGGCCCGGCAACACCCAACCCTCGTGGACGGCAGATGTGTTCCTCAGCCTGATCGAAATGGCCGCACAAGCGGCGGATCAGCAGTAACTAACGGCCAAAAACGGGCGGTTCAGGCGTGGCATCATCCCGCACCTTCAGCGGGAAGCGGAAGGTGCTGCTGCCTCCATTCACGTGGCAGACCACAAGGCGCAGATTGGCGGCACCGGGCTTGAATTCGCCGATCCGCACCTTGAAGCGGTTGGTGGCGTCAAGCTCGGCGGTCCAGGTGGTGGAGACATAGTCGTGCCAGCCCTTGGCATCGACGATGTCGCCGCCGAAGGGGTCCTGGTACACAATCAGCGCATAGGGCTCGGGGCTGGCGATGATGTGGCCGGTGACTTCAAGCTGTTGGTCATGGATTTCGGCTTGGAGGTCTTCGATCCGGCACACGGGCTTGATCTCCACATCACTCGTGGTGCCGCTGAACATCGGGTGCGAGGCGAGCCGCAGGGCATCGGCGAGAGTGAGGAAGGAGCCCCGCCCTTCATCGCGCCTTTCCTCCCCATAGGTCCGGTTTCCCGAGCCCATGAGCGAGGTGCCGCGCACGGCCTCATCTTGGCGCTCCTTGTCATGCGGCAGGCCCAGCGCGTGACCGAGCTCATGGGCCGCGCCACCGATGAAGATGGAATTGTACCGCCCCACGGAGATGTGGTGATACTCTTCATCATCGAGCATGGTGATTTTGTCACCCATTCGATCGGGGTCAAAAAGGCTCGCGTCGGTGAACCATCCGCGCCCAAAGCGGAACGCCCCGCTCTGCGCTCCGCTGCCGTAATAGGGGCCAATGCCGGTGATGCGACCGTCCTGCTCCGTGCGCAGATGGCAGAAGTAGATGACCGTTTCGTTCCGGTCATCAATGCCAGCAGCACGAAGCACCGGGCTGGACTCGGCCCGAATGTCGTAGCCCTTGCGTGGGTCGCGCCCCAGATAATCGGCAGCGGGGAGCCTGCCCTTAACGTCGTGCACGATCAACCCGCCCTTCGCATCCAGATCAAAGCGAATGCCGCGCCCCTCGAAGCCGTGACGGCTCATCTCCCGGCCGTAAAAGTCCTGGATGTTCGTCATCACCCGAGCAAGCCGCTCACGATAGCCAGGGGGTGGCTCGCGGTCAGCAGGGGTGAAATAGACGAAAACGAGCTTCTTTGAGTTCGTGGGTGGTCCTCCAGCGGCGAAGCGTCCCAGCCGGTCGAGAGCCACGCGAACTTCGGGTGCAGGATCGGCATGAAGCGGAGTGCCCAGAAAGGTGAGCAGCAGGAGGCTGAAGAAGGCGCGCATGGGGGTGAAACGAGTTGCGACCCCTTTGATTAGAACCGGATCGCACCCTCCTATGGATCAGTTCTGTCCCTGAGGGGAACCACAAGTTGTTTGTTGTTCCCGCAACCACGCCGTGATCACCCCAATCACGACCTCGCGGTGGCTAAACACCATGAAGTGATCCGCGCCATCAATGGGTTTCAGCGTCACGAGCACACCTTCCCTGCTCATCGTCGAGACTGTTTCACTGACGTAGTCAAAGGGCACACGTTCGTCCGCCACCCCGCTGATCACCAGCACGCTGCGGCCTTTCCAGCCTTGGACAAACTCTGGAGATCTTACCGCTGGTCCATCGAACACGGGGGACAAGAAGGTGAGC
>CAINXC010000330.1 GCA_903854655.1 uncultured Verrucomicrobiota bacterium
GGATGCCAAAAATCACCGAAAACACCGCCCCGACAGCGGCCATGAAAAGGGCGAAAAGCGCGGCATCGCCCCATTTTTCCTCGACGCTCTGTCGCAGGCAGGCCACCTCGATCAGCATCGCCAGGATCAGCACGCCGATCGGCAAATGCACCACAAGGGGATGGAACCGCCCGAAAAACAGCACCCACTTCACCGGGTCATGCGCTTCCTTGATCGGTCCAAAAATCGGCGGATAGACCGCCAGGGCGAGGGCAAAAAACACCACCAGCAACGCACTGAGAATCCAGGGAATGGTGTAGCTGGAGGGTTCGGCGCGACGGTAGTTTTGCTCGATGTAAGGCTTGGCCATGGGTGGGGGATAACGATGGTATTTTGAAAGGCAGCCAGCGAGTCAATTGCTGGCACCAGGAACAAACGCTCCTCTCATGCCTCTCTATTTCAACAGGTATTAGTCCTATGGAGGGATTTTCAGACCGCATATTGCTGCCAAGTGAGCGCTGCACCGGGCGGCACTCGACAATGGTGTTTCCAGAAAGAAGACCCCCGCCGCCACGATTTTATTCCCGAACGCAACCGCGCCTCGGGCTGCCGCCGCAGCGCAACCGACAGCGGATTTCGTTGCCTTCCCAGGAATAAAAAACCATCCTGCAGCCTCCCAAAGTCGTATTTAACCCATCCAAAACCATGAAGAAACTGATCCTCACTCTCGCCCTTGCCCTGTTTGCGCTGCCTCTCCTGGCCGGTGATTTTCCCAAGGGCAGCCCCAAGTTCGAGCACTCCCTTGCCGCAGTGCAGGCGAACGCCAGCAAGTCCGGCAAACCCATGGTGGTCGTGTTCTCGGCCGTCTGGTGCGGTCCTTGCCAGCTCATGAAAAAGGAAGTCTATCCCAGCGATGAGGTCAAGGCGCTGCACGACAAGTTCGAGTGGGCTTATCTGGACGTGGATGAGGAAAGCAACGCTGATGCCACCAAAAAATTCGACGTTTCCAGCATCCCTCACATCCAATTTCTGGGCAAGGACGGCAAACCGCTCGGCAACCAGATTGGCTCCACGTCGCCCGGTGATTTTGCTGCAACGCTGAAGAAAATCCTGACGAAAGCCGACAAGAGCTAGCCTCAGCGGGTCTTTTCGCGCCGCCCATCGCCGTTTTCGGCGATCGGCGGCTTTTTGTTTTTGCCTTTCGGCGAGGTTGCACAAGGCGGCGGCACGCACGATCACTGGGTGACTGGGGCAGCCTCCCCTTCCCACCGCCATGCATGCCATTCCGATCCGATTGCTCCCAGGAGACGATCTCAAGCAACGTCTCGACAAACTGGCCTGGGAAAAAGGCTGGCGTGCCGCCTGCGTGGTGACATGCGTGGGCAGCCTCAGCAACGCCCAGATCCGCTTCGCCAACCAGGTGGACATCATCAAGATCGAGGGCCCCCTGGAAATTGTCGCGCTTAGCGGCACCATCGCCAGTTTTGGCGGCTCCCACCTGCACCTGTGCGTGAGCGATGCCAAGGGCCAGATTTTCGGCGGGCATCTGAAAGAGGGCAGCATCGTCCGCACCACCGCCGAGGTGGTGATCGGCGTGATCGAAGGTTTTGCCTTCCATCGCGAACTGGACCCGAAGACGGGCTTCCCAGAGCTCGTCGTCGGCCCGGCATAAAAGCACGACAGGCATGCAAGCCTGTGCTGCTCCATGCCGCCTTACGCGCAGTATTGCTGAATCGCCTTCACCAGCCCTGGAATGCTGTATTCCCTGGCTTCGATGTCGATCTTGAGGCCCCGATTTTTGAGGGTCTCGGTGGTGACCGGGCCAATGCTGGCGATTTTGATGCCCTTGGGCAGCTCCAGGCCGAGCGCGAAGAAACACTCCACGGTGGACGAACTGGTGAAGGTGATGATGTCCGCACCCTCCTCGTTCATCCGGGCAATGGCGAACTGATTGTCCTCGCGCTCGGGAACCGTCCGGTAAGCGAGGGCTTCATCGACGATGGCCCCCTGCTCCGTGAGCCCCGTGGCAATGACTTCACGCGCCTCCTCGGCTTTTACCCACAGGATGGTTTGGTTTTCGATGTTCTCGTCGCGCTTGAACTGCGCCACCAGCCCCTCGGCCACAAACTTCTCGGGCATCAAATCCACCGCCATGTGGTACTGCTTCACCTTGTCCGCCGTCCCCGGTCCGATGCATGCGATCTTCACGCCGCCGATGCTCCGGGCATCGTTGTAAAGCTTGTAGAACATGGTGAAGAACGCGTCCACGCCGTTCGGGCTGGTGAACACGATCCAGTCATAGGTGTGGCAGTCCTGCACCAGTTCGCCAAACATCATGGGGTTCTGCGGCTCCACGATCTTGATGGTGGGCAGTTCAATCACATCCGCGCCCAGCTTGCTCAGTTCCTTGGTCAGCCCGCCTGCTTGGTGGCGGGTGCGGGTGACGATGATGCGCTTGCCAAAGAGCGGGCGGTTTTCGAACCAGTTGATCTTTTCCCGCTCCTTCACCACGTCGCCGATCACACACACGGCGGGTGCCTTGAAACCGGTCGCCGCGACCTTGTCAGCAATCGTGCCCAGAGTGCCCACCAGCGTCTGCTGGTTGCCCCGTGTGGCCCAGCGCACCAGCGCCACAGGTGTGTCCGGCGAAGAGCCATGCTTGATCAGCTCCGCAGTGATCTCCATCATGCGCTCCACGCCCATCAGCATCACCCGCGTCCCCGGCGTTTTCGCCAGGTGCTCATAGTCCAGCGAGCTCTCCGGCTTGGTCGGGTCTTCATGACCGGTAAAAATCGTCAACTGCGAAGCGTGCGCGCGGTGCGTGACCGGAATGCCCGCATAAATCGGCCCGGCCAGGGAGGAGCTCACGCCCGGCACGATCTCAAAACGGATGCCCGCCGCCGCCAGCTCCGCCGCCTCTTCCGCTCCCCGGCCAAACAGCACCGGGTCACCGCCTTTCAACCGGGTCACCACCTTGCCCTCCTTCGCCTTGGCCACGATCAGCTCGTTGATCTGATCCTGGGTCAGCGTGTGATCCTTGGCCTTCTTGCCCGCATAGATGCGTTCCGAGCCCGGTTTGGCCATGCGCAGGAACTCAGGGTTCGACAGGTAGTCGTAGATCAGCACGTCCGCCTCCTCAATGCACTCTTTGGCGCGCAACGTCAGCAGGCCAGGGTCGCCAGGGCCGGCGCCGACGAGATAAACAATGCCTTTGGAGGGGGATGCGGATTTGCTCATGAGAAA
>CAINXC010000331.1 GCA_903854655.1 uncultured Verrucomicrobiota bacterium
ACGGCCAGCAGGCGGAGTGTTTCCAGTGATTTGTGGTCCAATTTGCGGCCGTCTTGCTTCATTAGATCGCACTATCGCACATAAACATAGTGTAGTCTATCCCAAAGACTTGTCAGTACGTTAGCGGATTTCAACATCCCCTTCTGCTGCCAAAACAATTTCTTGCTCGCTAAACTGCACAGCGATTCCGTTTTGGCGCTCTATCCGCTGTATCGTCACATCGCTGCCCTCTTCTACATTTGAACGTGAGATCGCCGAGAGAGCTTTCCAGCAATCGCTACTATGCGTCGTGGCAAAAACTTGAACATTTAGGCGATGCGCAGTTTCACTAACTAATTGCCACATCTTTTCCATCACTGAATAATGCAGTCCAGTATCGATCTCATCAACCAATAAAACACCTCCGCTCGCTTCTACCAGAGATAAAGCAAGAGCAAGCAATCTCCAGATGCCGTCCCCCATTGTTCCAATGGGCAGGCGCTTTTCGAATCCTGTGCACTTTATGACTACACCACCTTTGGAAATAGAACTGGATATGCCTGCTGAACGAAAGGAACTTATTGGAGCCAAGCGCTCGATCGTTGGGTCGATAATTCGCAAAGCCTTCAAGAGAAAATTTTCCTCAGGGTTGAGAATTACACCGCTTAGCAGAGAGGTGACCGCTTCAGGGCTGAGCGACGAGGTGGTTATGAACGAAACAGGGTCTCGTTGATCTTCTTTTCTCGGAACTCTCCTTCGAATAATATCAACAGAAATTCCACCTTTATCGGTTATTGGAAGATTTGTGTGTTCTTCAGTTGTTCCGCTTTGCCAGGTGAGTCTAAGAGCATTTGGACCAAAAACGGACTCTCGTTCAAATGCGGGAAGATCTTCCTGAGGAAAGTTTGATTCTTCTATCTTAGCACTTAGAATTTGATCAAATCCATCACACGTTGCCCGCACCTTGAAGGAACTCCCTGTATCAAGGGAGTATCCATGAAATAAACGGCAAAGGTCGATTTCTGATGCCCCTCGATTTTCTTCACTATCCCAGATTCTCTCACCGCGCCTACTTAGAGCTGTCCAGATGTTTCTAGGTTCGCCGTGAGCTAAGAGCAGTTCGATTGCTTCAAGGATAGATGTTTTTCCTGAATTGTTAGTTCCAACCAGCAGGTTAACTCTTCCGAGTTTCTCGAGTTGATAGTTCGCGTGACTGCGAAAATTGGTGAGTTGAAGCGACCGTATCATTTGGCTGCGCAATAGTTATTTTCTGTTTTAATTCCATGGCAGATTGCGGCTTTTTCCATGAATTTGCAGGGCTTGGCTTCCATATCGCGCGAAAGCAAGTCTGTGTCTGGTGCCATGGTGCGTCTACCTTGGCCTGGGCTTCCCAGTCCGTGGATTAGGTATATATTGCGCCTAGAATGAAAGAGCAATTCTCCGACCACCATAAATCCATTCCTTGCGGACGTGCCTCGTGGGCTCGCCTCCCGTGCCCACTGATCACCCCGTTTCGTCGCGCGAATTTGAAGCTTCATGCTTTCGTATACACTTTGGAACCCATGCCTGCAAACTCCTTGCTCTTGTTTTCCATGCCGCGCTTCGGTGTTTCTTCTTCGGCGGCGTACTTGCGGACGTCTTCGGTAATCTTCATGGAGCAAAAAGGGGGCGAGGGTGTCAGTCGATCTCTAGTGGGGAGGTAGTATGAGGTCACGCACCTGTTTGACCTGACGAGGTTTCGCCTGCGAGCGCCTGGGTTGCAAGGGGAGAATTCCAGTGGGGTTTCGGGGGCTGTTCTTGTTGCTTTGTTTGGTGGATTTTCTGGGGCGCGGTGGGTGCCTGCAAGTTGAGAATTTCATCGGGTCTCAACCGCGCTCCACTCGTCGAGCTTCTGCTTCAACAGTTCCTTTGAAGGCAGGTAGAGCTGGTATTGCCTCGCTCTGCTCGCCCTTCGGGCAGCCTGCGCCTGGCTATCTGCGCTGCGCTCCGGTTGGTGGGCATGGATGTTGGCGTCCTTGGGCATCCTCCTTCGCCAAGGCTACGGAGGACACATGGCAAGGAGCGCCGATGGTCTTTTTGGCGGATTTGCAGAGGAGCAGGCCGATGGTGGGGTTCTCTTTCTGACGAAAGCCTCTTCAGATCTTTCTCAGCCGAACGCGCGACAACGACGTCGTACATGACTATTTCTTGTCAAGATCAGCCAGCACGTCGGCGAGAGGGCGGAAGCTCTGGGGCTTGGGCCTGGCCTTTTTGAGCCAGGCGACATCAGCCGCGTCCTCCAAGCGTTCGACCATCTCCTTGTAGGCCTTGATGGGCAGGATGACAGAAACGGGTTTGCCTTTCCGGGTGATGATCTCGGGTTCAGCGAAGGCGGCTTTCATTGGGATATGCTGAGGCCAATCAGCGGTGAATGCAAGGAGGCACTTTGGTGCTCTGGAAGGATACGGGAGGGCCGGGGGGCGGCACGCTGGCGGTGGCTGGCCCGGAGGTTTTGGGGTCTACCTGCCACATCCAAAGCTTCCTTTTGCTGCGATGTATCGCTAACCTTTGCCATTATGAACCGCCCCACCGCTTCGGACTTCGATCAGGAACTGCTGAATTTGTACGATGACTATGCCCATGGCCGGCTGGACCGCCGGGGGTTCATGGAGCGGGCCTCCCGCTTCGCTGCGGGCGGTCTCACGGCGGCGGCGTTGCTGGAGATGCTGAGCCCCAATTACGCGCTGGCGGATCAGGTGGCGAAGGACGATCCGCGCATCGAGGCTTCCTATGCGGAGTACGACTCCCCGCAGGGCGCGGGGAAGATGCGGGGATACCTCGTGAAACCGGCCAAGGCGGCGGGCAAGCTGCCGGGCGTGGTGGTGGTGCACGAGAACCGGGGCCTGAATCCGTACATCGAAGACGTGGCGCGCCGGGTGGCTGCGGCGGGGTTCGTGGCCTTTGCGCCGGACGCGCTGTTCCCGCTGGGCGGGTATCCGGGCAATGATGACAAGGGCCGGGAGATGCAGGCGAAGCGCGACCCAGCGCAGATGACGGAGGACTTCGTGGCCGCCGCGAGGTGGCTGGCGGCCCACGCGGCCTGCAACGGCAAGGTGGGCGTGGTGGGCTTCTGCTACGGCGGCGGCATGGCGAACACGCTGGCGGTGCGCCTGCCGGAGGTGATCCGCGCCGCCGTGCCTTTCTACGGTCGCCAGCCGACGGCGGAGGAGGCAGCCAAGATCAAGGCGGCGCTGCTGCTCCACTACGCCGAAAAGGACACCCGGATCACGGAAGGCTGGCCCGCCTACGAGGCGGCGCTGAAGAAGGCTGGCGTGCGGTCCACGGCGTACATTTATCCCGGCACCAACCACGGCTTCCACAACGACACCACGCCCCGCTACGACGATGCCGCCGCGAAGCTGGCCTGGGAACGAACGATTGCTTTCTTTAGCGCGGAGCTGAAGGCGGCGTGAGGAGCGGGCCACTGAGATAGGTCCTATAGGACATATAGGATCTATTTTGGGGGCGGTGCAGGTGCGCTGGCGCTTTTAGTAACCCTGGGGCTCTAGCTTTGGGTTTTCCGGTGCTGGAGGCGGGCCTGGGTCATGCGCTCGCGGAGGCCGCCTCTCTTGACGAAATCCTTCTCCAGGCGGCGAATCTGCTGGTCGAGCAGGTAGTTGGCCTGGTGAATGAGGCAGAGCGCGATGTTGGCGATGGTCTCGGCGGGGCGGGTGTCGAGGAAGCTGCGGTAGGTCTCGAAGTTTTCGCCGGGCAGCTTGCCGAGCTTGCGGACATACAGCGCCTCTTTGGAGTCCTTCTGCCAGAGCGGGAGATCCCGGACACGGAGGTAGTCCTGGTAGTCGATGAGCAACTCCTCCAGGCTGGCTCTGGCGACGTTCGTGAGCTTGATCTCGGTTTCGGTGGAAGTGACCGCAGCCTTACTGCCTTCGGCGATGTTTTGTTTCCCGGAACGCGCGGCCTGCACCATCTGGTCAATGGTGCGATCTCCCTTCTTGCGGTGCCTCTCACAGAAGCGGAAAGTGAGATCGTAGATGATCTCAGCCTTCCGGTAAGAGAGGAATTCCTGGTAGTTGCCGCTTTTGGGAAGAAAGCCTGGTGAAGGATCTTCTGGCGGCATGGCAGTGGGAGGCTCAGCGGTTGGAGAAATAGGTCCTATAGGGCTTATAGGACCTATTTCTTGAGGCTATGCCACGGTGTAAACCTCCGCCCCGCCCTCGACGAACTCCTTGGACTTCTCTTCCATGCCGCGCTTGAGGGCTTCCTCTTCGGCGAGGCCTTGCTCGGCGGCGTATTTGCGGACGTCTTCGGTGATCTTCATGGAGCAGAAGTGCGGGCCGCACATGCTGCAGAAGTGGGCGCTCTTGGCTCCGTCCTGGGGAAGAGTTTCGTCGTGGTACTCGCGGGCCGTGACGGGGTCGAGGCTCAGATTGAACTGGTCTTCCCAGCGGAACTCGAACCTTGCCTTGCTGAGGGCGTTGTCGCGATACTGGGCGCCAGGGTGGCCTTTGGCGAGGTCGGCGGCGTGGGCGGCAAGCTTGTAGGTGATGACGCCGACTTTGACGTCTTCCTTGTTGGGCAGGCCGAGGTGCTCCTTGGGGGTGACGTAGCAGAGCATGGCGCAGCCGTACCAGCCAATATTTGCCGCGCCAATCGCAGATGTAATATGGTCATAACCGGGTGCAATATCTGTAGTCAGGGGGCCTAAAGTATAAAAAGGGGCTTCGCCGCATTCTTCC
>CAINXC010000332.1 GCA_903854655.1 uncultured Verrucomicrobiota bacterium
ACTGCGGTAATGATCTGTGCGAAAGCGGTGATCAGGCAGGCGATGTCGATAATGGTCATGGTCTTTTCCTCGTGTTCTGTCCGCCCTAATTGGCGCGACGTGAACGAGGCGGAAAGACGGTAGAGAAGCGCAACGGGAAGGGCCGTGTAACGCCGCGAACAGCGGGGTGATGCTGCACAAGCGTCAGCGCGGAAGCGAGCAGCCTTGGACGTTGCGACCTACCGGCTATATCGTGTCACAAGTCGCGTCTTTGGGGTGGACGAAGAGGAAAGAGCTGGCGATTTCGGGTTCGCTGATGCTCACCCAATGCTTCACACGCAGCATTACCGGTGCTCAGAATTCACCGGAACCGAAGATCGGCGTGCGATGTGGAGGATGGAAACAGCGCCGACCTAAACCAGCGCAGGATGCGAGTGCGTGCCCCCACGCACCGGGACGAATCGAATCTCTACACGCTTGTCCATCGCCGCAGCAATGCGGTTCAGCATCGCCATCGAATGCCCCTCATAATCGGCATCCTCAAGACGGCTAATAACCGAATGCGTGGTGCCCACCAGCTTCGCGAGCTGCTTTTGGGTCAGCCCGGCTTTGGTGCGCAAATCATAGAGCTTGCGTGCCACAACGTCATCGGCCTTGGCTTGCTCAAGCTGAGCTTGCCGGTCTGGTTTGCCCGCGTAGAATTCCTGGTCCATGATTTCCAGGGCGTCTGTCGTGACCTTCTTTGCTTTTTTCATGGCTGTTCCTTTGCGTAAGTGTGTTTGACGGGGTTCGACTCAAATTTGGCTTTTCGCTCCATTGCCTTTTCAATCTCTTTCGGAGGAACCGCGCTTTCCTTGACGATGCCGTGCGAGATTACTGCTGCGGTGTTGCCGTGGAAGAAGTAGAGAATCCGGTAGTGGATGCCCTGCAAACTCGCCCGCAGTTCGTAAATCTTGTCTCGCAGCAAGTCGGCTTCGGGACGCCTCAGTTCGTGTCCCAACTCCGCCAGCCTGCCGATCTTCACCCGGCATTTATCCTTGTTTTTGGCAGGCAGACTGCGCAGCCATTCCAGCACCGGAACGGAGCCATCACACTCTTGGAAGAAGACAATTTTTGTTTTCGGCACGGGTACTCCTCAATGCAAGAGTTTAGCAAAATTGCGAAATCATGTCAACTGCCACTGTCTGAAAAAACGGGCGGGCTGTCCCTCAGTGCTTAGTCTTGCCTGTCGTTTCCGCTTCCGTGATGGACGGGGCGCTTTCCTGAACGACCACTTCGATGGAGTCGATAATGGCAGCCTCGGGATCAGTGGGCTTGTCCCACAGGTCGGGATCGAACTCCTGAATGAAATCCGCCGTGCCCATTTCCAGCGCCGTCACGACGCCTTGCAGATTCTTGCCGCGCACCAGCACCATCATGAAGGTGAAGATCAGCACGAAGTTCGTGCCATACGGCCCGTCGTAAGCGATGTCCAAAAGGTAGTTGTAGCCGGGAGAGCGCGTCGGGGCGTTCGCACGCCGGACCTTCAGGCGGTCCACCTTGTCTTTGGCATCGAAGGCCTGATAGCTACTCCTGCCACCCGGAGCGGTGGGCTTGGTCTCGCCTGCCTCTACGGGCTCGACTGGCTTCTTGCGAAATGGTGCCAATGGATCAGCCATTATTCCCTCCCAAAGTTGTCTTTCGTTACGGTCCGATGAACCGACTCCGCATCCTGCCCGGACTTCTGCATTGCCGCAACCTTTTCGGCCACGCGGTTGGTCGCGTGGCTGGTCCTGCCGACCGGCTCCACCGAGCCGTTGTCTTTGACCATGCGAATCTGGGCAGTCGTTTCCTTGTGGGAAACGGCGTCCATCGCCTGCTGCTTCACAGAGGCCGGAATCTCGCGGCCTACCCCGGAGGCGTTATCCCCATGAAACAAGCTGCCCTTGTCCTGGACGAGCTGAATCTGGGAGGTC
>CAINXC010000333.1 GCA_903854655.1 uncultured Verrucomicrobiota bacterium
GCTGGGTGGCCACGGAGCACTTGAGGCCCTGGATGCGCACGGCGTTGAGCTTGTCGCCCGCGCCCAGGGCGTTGCTCAGGTAGGTGACGGCGGCGTCGAGCGAGCCGGCGAGCATTTGATTGACGAGCATGTCGCCGGTGGGCGTCTGCACGGTCACGTTCTTCATCACCTCGTCCTTGATGCCGCCTTCGACCAGGGTGCGCTGGGTGAGCCAGCCCATGGCGCACTGCTTTTCGTGGCCGATGCCCACGCGCAGGCCGGGCTGGCTGAGATCGCGCAGGGTGGCGATGTGGTGCGGGTTGCCTTGCGGGACGAGGATCACGAGCTCGTTCTGCGAAATCTCGTCGCGCGGGGCGAACTGGTCCTGCACCTGGTTCATGAACTCGTTGTCGCAGGCGAAGTAGGCGTCCGGCATGCGCCCGGCCTTCATCTGGCCCACCAGGATGCCGCAGCCGTTGTAAACACGGGTCACGCGCACGCCTTCCAGTTTTTCGAAATCCGTCACCGTCTGGTCAATCGCGGGCCGCAGCATGGAGCCGGCGTAGAGGGTCAGCTCGGGCTTCTCCACCCAGGCGTCGCCAGCCACGACTTCGAAGCCCTGCTTCTTGAACACGGGCAGGCCGGTGTCCTTGGCCGTGAGAAAGCGGGCGAATTTCATGGCTTCGGCGCTTTGCTTGGAGCTGGTGAGCAGGCCCACGGCGACATTCGCCTGAACTCCGGCGATCTCCGGCAGGTCGATGAGCACAAACTCGGGATACTGCTTCTGCATGGCGTTCCAGATGAAGGCGGCGTCCGCTCCATCGGCCTTCACGGCGTTGGCGGCATCCGTGACGGTGGCGCCGATGAGCACGGCCTTCTTCGCCAGGGTCTCCCAAGACGAACCCAGCTTGGCGCGCAGCAGCTTGCCGATGGCGGCGGCATCAGGATTGGAGACGGCCAGGCGCACGTCGGCGCGTTGAAGGTCGGCGAGGGTTTTGATGCCCTTGGGGTTGCCCTTGGCGACCATGAGCACGGCGCGCTGGGTGGCGATGGGGATGGTGGTTTCGAGAAGCTTTTTGGCCTTGGCCGCAGCCAGGTAGCTGTCGTCGGCGGGCAGGTACAAGTCGCCGGATTTGGAGATTTCGATGTTGGCAAGGAGCTGCTGCGAGGGGCCGAACTGAAGGCGGATGGGGGTGTTGTACCTCGCCCCGTAATCCTTGGCGACGGCCTCCACCGGCACCTTGAGGCTGGCCGCGCAGTACACCATCAGGGGCTCGGCGGAAGGGGATGAGCCGGAATCGGACCGCATCATCTTCAATGCGAACAGGGTCATCGCCCCCAGGATGGTGAAGAACAGCAGGTAGCGGGTTCCGATCTGGCCGGAGGTGGAGGGGAATGACAGTCGCATGATGGGGCGGGCTTAATGTTCGCGGCGGACTGCATCAAGCAGTCACTTCTTTTTTCCCTGCGGGATGGGCACGTAGATGGGCGTGGGGCGGCGCGGCTGGGTTTCGGGGGGCGGCGGCTCCTGATCGCCGAAGATGCTGTCCCAGTCCGCCTGGAGCAGCAGATCGAAGCCGGGGTTCTGCGCCTTGACCTGGCAGGAGCAGGCGCCGCAGATGAAGCGCGCAGTTTCCTCCACCAGGTCAGGATCCACGGCGCTGGCCTTCATCGCGGCGAGCGCGCGGGCGCGGCCAAACACCGGGTACAGCATGGGCTCCTTCACCGGCTCGCCATTGGTGAGAAGCCGCAGCAGCACCTGCTCGGCAGGGTCATCGTGTTTCACCCGCACCATGGCGAACGACACCTCGATGGGCAGGGGGGAGCGCACGTCCGGGCTGCCGCGGCCTCCGCCGGCGGCGATGGTGATCTCGCCGAGGAGGCGGGCGGACTGCTCGTTGAGCAGCTTGATGAGCTTTTCACTGGCCGCCTGGTCCTGGGTTTCCACCACCAGCCACACCACGGCGGTGCCCTTGAGCAGGTGGGCCACCATTTCCTGGCGTTTGGGCGACAGGGTCAGCAGCTTGATGGCCTTGTCGTCCAAGGCCCCGGACCACAGGGCGGGGTCGCCCTTGCGCCACTCCGGGGTGCAGACGGCGGCACAGGGCATGGCATCATGGGGAAGGGATTGCCACAAACCGCTCCACAGCGCGGGCAGGGGCTTGTCCACGTCCACGCTGGTCACCTTCCAGTTGGCGTGGGGTTTGCGCTCGTCCGGCACGGGCTCCAGGGCGCGCAGTTTTTGCTCCAGGGCGGGGTTCAACGGGCCGTGCTGGAACACCACCAGGGGAAAGGGGTCGCTTTCCCAACGCTCCAGTGCATAGCGGAACACCGGCACATCGCAGGCGGCTGCGATGTGCGTGAGAGCCAGGAACAGGGCGATGCGGGGAAACGACAGATGGGTCATGAGAAGCAGTACGGCGCACGAGAACGCCGCGTCCGCCCGGAAACTGGCACGGATGTGCCGCGAATCAAAGTCCGGTGAGCTTGCGCAGCTCGGACTTGGGCATGCCGCCGACCTGCCTTTTCACTTCCCGACCACCGGAGATCAAGACAAAGCAGGGAATGCTGGTCACGCCGTAGTGCTGGGAGATCTCGCGGTTCTGGTCCACATTGATTTCCACCACCTGGAGCTTGCCGCGCAGCTCGGCGGCGAGTGACTGCACGGCGGGCTTCATCGCCTTGCAGGGGCCGCACCAGTCGGCATAGAAATCCACCAGCACGGGCTGGCCGGAAGCAATGGCGGCGCGGAGCTCCGGGGAGCCCGCCGTGGAGGCAGGTGGTGCGGGGGCCGGACCCCAGGCGGACCAGCCGATCCAGACGAGTACGGCGCCTACGGCAAGCAGGAGGAGGTTGTCGGCCTTCATGTGTGAGAAAGAGGTTCGGGGCGGTTTTGGCAGGGCGAACAGATCAGGGTTCGATCATTTCTATTATTGTCATTACAAATGAAACGTTTTCGACAAATGCATCCGCATCGCCTTTTTCTCCCGCGCACATGTGATTCCTTTCTTCCTCTGGTTGCCGCGCGGCCATTTTCTTCCATACTCCGCCCCTTCCTTTGCCCACCATGCTTGCCCAACTTGATCC
>CAINXC010000334.1 GCA_903854655.1 uncultured Verrucomicrobiota bacterium
AAGTGCTTGACGGAGAACTTCGTGGGATTCCATGGGGAGAATGGGGTGGGTGCTTATGATGAACGAGGCTGGGCGAGAATACAATCACGCCTTGAGGCCGGCGGCGCGCATGACGGTCTCGTGGACCGCGATGTCGTGGGCGGCGCTCCAGGCCAGTTTTTTGTCGCCGCGAACGACCTTCGCGAAGTCCATCAAATCATTGTCGTAGCGGCCCTTCGGCACTTCCAGCTTCACCTGCTGGCGGCCCTTCTTCCAGGGACTGTGGGCGGCATCCAGGTACAGGGTGGCCTCCCCGGATTCGAGCGGCAGGATCTCCATCGCCCCCCTGGTTCCGGCGACCTGGAAGCGGCGTCGCGGCCCGCCAAAAGGATCGGCATGGTTGCAGCGAATGGTGACCGTCGTTTTCGGATACACCAGCACGGCCATCTGGTTGTCCTTCACGCCGTCGGCCGGCTGGGTGGGGGTGGAAAAAGCATGCACCTCCTCGGGTTTGCCCATCAGGGTCATGGCGGCGTCGATCACATGGCAGCCCAGCTCGAACATGCCCCCGCCCGCCAGCGCTCCAATGGCCTTGCGGGTGGCGGGGTCGGCCAGTTTGCCGATCATGGCGTCAATTTCCAGGATCTCGCCCAGCCAGCCCTCGCGATGCGCCTGGAACAGCAGGGTGAAGGCCGGGTTGTAGCGCAGCATGTAACCCATCTGCACTGTAAGCTGGCGTTTCTCGGCCTCCAGGCGCATGGCGGCAAACTCGGCCTGATCCAGTGCCCCTGGCTTGTCCAGATGGATGTGCTTGCCCGCCCGCAGCGCCTTCAAGGCCGTGGCGCAACTGTCCTCCACCCGTGTCTCCACCGCCACCGCCTGCAAGCCCGGCAGCGCCAGCAGCTCATCCTCGCTGAATTGCGGCAGCCCCGCATACGTGCCCCCGGCGGTCTTGTCCCCGCCCGCGAGGCCCACCACCTCGAAGAGATCCGACAGCCGGCGCAAGCCCTCCATCTTGCCGGAAGCATGGGCGTGCTGAGTGCCGATCTGGCCGATGCGGACTTTCGATTCGGCGGCCTGCAAACGGGGTGCGGCAGTGGCGGCCAGGGCGGTGGCGAGGAAATGGCGGCGTTTCATCATGACCACGCAGCCTGCCTGTTTTGGTGGGGAAGCTCAAGCCCACTCTGGGTTGCCAGGCTGGAAATCCCATGACGGGCAACGTCCATCCAGCGTGGGGGTGGGCGCAGGAGCAGAGTGTTTTTGCGTTTTCCTGACCGTCGATTAGTCTCAGCCTATGAACACCTTGGAGACGGACGCCATGATTGGGACGGACGGCAGCATGAAATTGCTATCGCCGTTGCCTGCGTGGCTGAAACCGGGCCGTGCTCGTGTGCTGCTTACCGTGGAGAGCACATTGGCTCCTGGGACCATTCGCGAGCACAGCGTTGTGCTCTTGCGTCATGCCTTGGAGAAGGAAGGAGTTAAGGCCGGGGCCACGGGCGCTGTGGTGCACGTCTATGAGGGTGGCATTGCTTATGAGGTGGAGTTCCTGGAGGGGCGTTCCCGCCCGTGCCTGGTCACGCTGACGGCTGAGGATCTTGAGCTTGTTGAAGATGCATGAGCCATTCCACGCATCTCCCGCATGGCGACTCGTTGATTGTGGAGGAAAACAAAGTCACTTGCTACTTGCTGAACCTGGAACACAAGGTGGGCGGTCCCAAGGCGAAGTACTTCCGCAATCGCGGTTTTACATTGGAGGCTTGGGCTGCCATGGCCGATGCCTTGCGCGAGCATGGCGCCACCCAGCCTGTGACAGAGTTCGCTATAACAGCGTATGGGCGAAAATTTGAGGTGCAATGCCAGATTGAGACGCCTGACGGCACCAACCCTTGTATTTTGACGGCGTGGATTCAAGAGGGAGACATGCCGCCAAGGCTGGTGACAGCACATCCGAATAGTTAGGAAGGAGGGGCTCGCAAACCTCACCCTTGCCCCTCATTTTGTCCCGAATACCCTCCTGCCCATGCACCGTCTCCGCTGTGGAGTGATCTATACCAACGCGTTTGCCGCGCATCTCACCGCCTTGCATGAGGCCCAGGTGGCGGAGAATTTTGGCAAGGTGCTGGCGTTGGATTATGTGCGGGCGGCAACGGGGGACCAGAAGGGCAGGGAGTGGTGGCGGGTGGACTGGGTGGTGGGGCAGCAGGTGGCGGAGGACTGCCGTTTTCTTATCGACAAGGTGCCGGTGTGCCTGACCAAGCAAAGCCAGCGCGGGCTGAAGAACCGCTGCCTGGACTGGCGCGACGGCGCGGTGCTGATACGCGGATGAGGCGGGGGCGTTGCTTGACCCAAGAGTGCAAAAGCGCGATGGGTCTTGCCTGATTCCTGCTTCCCCAGGACAACACGCCGCTCTGACCGGCACCCCCCTCGATTTATCCGATCCATGAAACGCATTGGTATCCTCACCGCCGGCGGAGACACGCCCGCCCTGAACGCCACCATCTACGGAGCCGTGGTGCGCGCGAACCGGCTCAAGGTGGAAGTCTTCGGCTTGATCAAGGGCTTCAACTGCCTGTTCAATCCGCGCGTGCCGCACGTGCATTTGAACCCCCTTTTTCAGACCATTCCTGAACTGGATCCGGCGCTGGGAGGCTCGCTGATCGGCTCCTCGCGCGACTTCGTTGATCCCGAAAAAAAGGACGACCTCGACATGGTGGTCGAGCGCCTGAAGAAGCTGGGCATCGACGGGCTGATTTGCGTGGGAGGGGATGGCACCCTTAACGGCCTGCAGCCGCTCGCGGAGCGGCTGCCCACGGTGCTGGCGCCCAAGACCATCGACAACGACCTGGGGCTGAACCACCCGACCGAGTCTGACGAGTGGGTGCGGGTGAGCGATCCCGCCGCCAAAGGGGGCTTTCATTACAAGCGTAGCGATTCACGGGCGACCTTCAGCCTGGGCCAGATGGTCAATTACGTCACGCCCGGCTACGCAACGGCGGTGTACGTTTCCTCCAGCGCCATCGAGCGGGTGCGTACGACGGCGGAAAGCCACCGTCGCATCGCCATCATCGAGGTCATGGGCAGGCACTCCGGCTACATCGCCCTGGGGTCGGCGTATGGTCGGCCCGACATCATCCTGGTGCCGGAGGTGGCCGTGGACATCGAGCAGCTCGCGGAGCGGGTGAAGAACATCTATGACCTGCAAAAGAGCGTGGTCATCGTGTGCGGAGAAGGCATTACGGACGCCCAAGGGCACGAGCTGGGAGCCACCACCAAGTCCACCGATCCGGCGGGCAACGTGGTGCTGAGCGGGGCGGCGGAGGCGTTGCGCGCGCAGTTGATCCACTTGATCGGCGACCACTACTTCCGCACCTACCGTCGTGGGGATTCGGCCAAGGAGGCCATCTTCACCCGCAAGGTGGGCCACACCCAGCGCGGCGGCCGGCCCATTCTGTTTGACCGCTTTCACGCCGCCCGGCTCGGCGCCGAGGCGCTCAACATGCTGGTGGAAGGCAGCAACAACATGATTTCCGTCCTTCAGCACGACGCGGAGCGCGGCTTCCATGTGGAGGGCTACGACGCGAACCGCCTGCGCGACCGCTGGGGCCTGATCCACGCCCGCCACATGCATCCGGACTTTTATGACGCCAAGCTGATGAAGCCTTCGCGAACAGGCATCGACTACCTGCTGCCCATCTTTGCCAACGCCCTCGGCGATGACGACATGGAGCACATCCGCCGGACCTCGTTCGCGCCAAGCAATCTGCTGCAGCCGTATCACTCGATCAACACGGACATCAACAAGCGCATTCGCTATCTGGCGGCGGCGGAGGAGACTTAATCAGCATTTCACCGCCGTCGTGGGCAAAACTGATTGACGATTGATGAGCAAGGAATGCCGATTGTTGAGGAGGAGGACGGGAGAGCATTGATTGACGATTGACGAACAAGGATTGCCGATTGCTGAAGGGCGGGGACGGGAGGGCATTGATTGACGATTGATGAACAAGGATTGCCGATTGCCGAAGGGCGGGGACGGGCATTTGGTTTTCACTTCAACAATCGGCAATCCTTGCTCGGCAATCGTCAATCAGTTTCCAGCAATCACGTCTCCTCCGCCACCGCCAAATAGCGAATGCGCTTGTTGATGTCCGTGTTGATCGAGTGATACG
>CAINXC010000335.1 GCA_903854655.1 uncultured Verrucomicrobiota bacterium
CTCCAGCGGGTTATGACTTTCACATACTGGGTTCATGTTGTTTGTCCGCACCAGTCCAAAGAGCCTGCGGCTCCCGTGGTGGCAGGGGCATCGGTTGTCATAATCCCAGTCATGGCACCCCGTTGACCTCAGAGACCCTCGACAAATCCAAGTCCAGCATGTATATGTGATCCATGACAGCGACCCTTGAGCGCATCAAGAAGGAAATCCGAAGTCTCGAACCCGATGAGGTCGAGATCCTGCTTCGTGACCTTCAAAGCGAGCATGCGACATTGCCGTCCGCTGTACCGGGACCTCTCGCCATGCTCGGTTACGCGCGGCAGTTTCATCCGGGCCCTGTCCCCACCACCGATGAGGCGATGCGTGAGATCCGCGGGGGAGACGAAGACTGATGGCCTGGGTTGTGGACAGTTGCGTCCTGCTCGACATCGCGCTGGAAGATCCCAAGTTCGGCCTGGCGTCGGCAACTTACTTGGCCCAGTTGCACGTCAGCGTTGTCGCCTGTCCGGTCAGTCAGATTGAGATCGCGCCGCAGTTCGGTGGCCAGCTTGCGAAGGTAAAACACTTCCTGCAGCAGTCAGGCATCGAGCACAGCATCGACTGGATCAAGGCAGATACCGAGGCAGCTTCAATAGGTTGGAATGCCTATGTGTCTGCGAGACGCTCCGGCCCAACGCAGAAACGCCCCATCGCCGACGTCCAGATTGGTGGATTCGCTATGCGTTTCGAGGGGCTCATCACCCGCAACGGGGACGATTTCCGCCGCTGGTTTCCACAGCTTAACATCGTCGAACCGATACCGCTCGGCTGGGAATAGAAAAGCGGGTGACACCCCCTGCCTCGCCACACTTGGCGGCCGAGGCATCGGTTTCAATGTGCCAGCCATTCCTCCGCCTGCCGCAGTACCCCGGCCATGGCACCTGGAGTTCCGAGGCGATCACTACTCCTGTACGCCCAAGCCCGGCTTCGGCTGACGGCGAAAACAAAGATGCCAGCTGTCGCACACACGCTATAAACGTCCACAATACTCCTGCCTGTTCCTCAGTTTTCAAAAGAAAAAGCTCCGGTGGATCCCCTAATGTAGTAACTAGGGGTGTATGAGCAATTTCGAAGAGCAGTTCCGTAGCTTTGCACAGGCACTATTGGGGGCAGCCATCCATGTGTCCTCAAACCGGCCCACCCTGGCAGCACTGGAAGCAGATCACCGTCAGCTCGTAAACGAACTTGCAGCCTTGGACAAAATCCAGTGTTTGGGGCTGGTTGCTGCTTTACTTACTTTGCCTCAATTCCACGCAAACACACTACGGCTGGAGATTCTCCAACTTCTGATTCACAAAAACGCTGTGGGGCAAAACCTGCCCAGCTATATCGGTCTGGATCGCTGACTCAACAAACGACTTCGGAAGGGGCATGAAAAACTAGAAGATCCTGTCGAGGACGTCTTCGTCTCAAACGTCATTTGCAAATGGGGCAATTGCCGAGTCTTTGAGGGTATTTGGGAAGCTAATGATTTTTGGTTACAGCAGGCTCTCGACGTTTTGAATCACCTGCGGCATAAAAATGAAGATGCAGCTGCCCTTTTGAATGAATGCGAATCGCTATTGGCGTTGAGTGAGGAGGTGGCAGAGCGATGCGGATTGGCCCGATTCTGCATGGGTGGAGGATCACCGCAATCATCCATCAATATTCCTTCAATCGAAAGCCTGAGAGGGCGTTCGAAGTTCGTCTTTTTTACCCCGATGCAGCTCGCTAAAATGGGCATTTCTCTCGGGGAGCTGGCTCCATTCATTCACCCTGCGGGAGTTTTGTCAGACGAGCCCGACACACACTCGCTTGAACTCTACCCTATTGTGCAGGCTGGCGAGAATCTGCTCTTAGCACTGCCTGCGGCGATAAGCCCGGCCATCAGAAGCCATGTCATCAACACGGCGAAGGCTAAGGAATTCGGTGAGGAATTCCGTCAGGTTCTAGTCGAGTTGGAGAAGGCAATTTTGATCAGGGATTTTGGCCCAAGAATGGGAGGCACTCAGATGAGCTTTCAAAGCCCTGATCCTACTCAAACCGAGGCGGGCATCTGCTACCAGTTGCTCTTTAGGTTTGACCTAGACAAACTAGCTCTGGTTATACTCTTCTCGGCGTCGTATTCGAAGGTGCTTGACGCAGGTCTGGCGGGCATTCAAGAACAAACGGACAGTGAACGAGAAGCACTGACCGACCATCTATTTCAAACGGTGGAGGCGATTGAGACGCAGTACAAAGTCAGCTCGGGCGTGGTTCTTGCCGTATTCGGAGGGCTTGGCCGTGCCAGAGCCATGTCTTTCAAACGTTTTCCGAGGCACTGGCACTTGTGCGGCAGCGGCATTCACAATTTTGTCACTCTTTCCAAGGTTAAGGACATGTCGTTCCTCATGTTGTGGAAATTACAATCTCAGGAGCGAGCACTGGAAGAGATGGGAATTAATATCTCCAATGCTAATGGCATTGTAAATTTAGTTGGGTATTGGGAGCATTTTGGTGGTCGCTTGGTGCCGGTCCAACAAGATCTTGGATCCCGGGCTCAGCTTATGGTCGGGTGCGATTTCATCGCTGCCGTTAGGCAACGCGTCCGAACGACTCACAACGTCCACGCAGTTAGGCGAAGTTCTTCGGCTACTTGGCGGGTTGTTAGCCGCCTAAACATTGACCCCTATTTCACCTCGGAAGCCGACGAACCCATTTTTGTTGATTACGATGCGACTCGTATTGGGGAGCTGTACGGATTGATGGAAGGCGACAAGCAGCAATACTGGCTCATTCATGACCAGGCCCACAAAGCGCTGTGGCAACGAGACTTTGCTCGTCGGGTTTGGGATTCGCTTTTATCTTGGACACGGCAACTCGGACCTATAATCGAAGCAATCCTCCCCAGCCTCCCAACAGGTCCCCTGGAGATAATCATTGAATTTGACCGTCTTTCCGACTGGAACAAGCCAACCATAGAGGCAATTCCAACCGGCAGCAACGATATAGAAGTTCACGTTTGTGCCGAATTCAACCAAATCAAGCTCGTCATTCCGGTAGAACTAGTGAGGGATTTTGCAACGCCTCAAAATGTGGCTGAACTAGCGCTTTTGCGTTCTATGCTATGCGGTCTATGCCATTTGGCCAAGCGTTCTATATCACCTCGTAAACTTGACGATTTGGTGAACCGCGTAGTTAAGGAGTAACCGTCACGGGGGCTGCCTTGGGCCGCCGCTTGATTTTGTCCGGTGATCGCTACGCAGCGAGACGTTGCTTTGCCCGATGACCTCTGGCCCAGGCCTCCGGCGCTACCTCATGCACCTGCCTGTTGGTCA
>CAINXC010000336.1 GCA_903854655.1 uncultured Verrucomicrobiota bacterium
GACCACGAGCCTGGCAGTGATTCACAACAAGCTGGCCGCAGCCCTCATGAGCCGGATCGAATCCGTGACCCCGGCACCGAGAGCCGTGAACGCGACGATGGAGCAGGCGGCGGCCTGGGTGGACGCGGGGCGCATCCTGGGCCAGCTCAGCCCGCAGAGCGGAGCCTTGCTGGAAGAGCGCCTCGCGGATCCGGAAACCATGGCGGAGTGGTCGAGCCCCGCCGCCCAACAGGCCGTGGAGGAACTCCAGCCTCATCTTGCGGTGCCTTCGAAAGCGGCCCGGCTGTTCCACGCCATCCTGCCGGCGGACGCCTGGCCGGACATGGACGAACAGGACATGGGCGGCCGCGTGTTCGGTCCCGTGCCGGTCACGCCTGTTGTCACCTACATCCAGCAGGAGAAGAGTCGTGGCCGGCAGGAGGAGCCCATGCGGCTGCTGGTGCTGGTTACGATCATGTTCGTGCTGACGGTGGTTTACAGCGTCATCAACGCCCACCGGCAGGCCGACTTGTCCCGCACGACGGTTCCGTTGATTCCAACGATTCCCACAATGAACCGCCAGAGCGGGATGCCTCGCAGCCAGTTCCAGGGCGGCACCACCGGCGTTGCCGGTCGCGCACCCGTGCAGGCCTGAGACGGAGGTCTCGCGGAGGTCACACCAACCCGTGGGCCTGGCAGTACTTCAGGATGTCCACCATGCTGCGCAGCCCGGTCTTGCGGCAGAGGTTGTGCTTGTGCACCCCCACGGTTTTGGGGCTTAGCGACAGGTCGCTGGCGACCTGCTTGAGGCTCTTGCCGCGGGCGAGCTGCATGAGCACTTCGAGCTCCCGGTTGGAGAGCTTTTCGTGCACGTTGTCCACCGTGCCCCGGCGGATGGTCTGGTGGGCAAATCTTTGCGCCAGCTCCTTGGAGATGTAGGACCGGCCGTCGCGGGTGTAGCGGATCGCATCGAACAGCTCCTGCGGCGGCGCGTCCTTTGCCACATAGGCGCGGGCGCCAAGCTGCAGGGTGCGGGTGACGAAGGTCTCCTCCTGGTGCATGGAGACGGCGACCACACGGGGAGGATTGGGCAGGGTGCGCAGCTCCGTGGTCAGCTCCATGCCGGACCGGTCGCCCAGCTCAATGTCCACGAGGGCGATTTCATAGGTGTGGAGGCGGGCTTCGCCCATGGCCTCGGCACAGGATCCGGTGGCCACCACGGTCGCCTCCGGGAATTCTCCCCGGAGCATGCTCGTGAAGGCTTCCCGAACCAGGGCGTGGTCATCAACCACGAGAATGCTGAAGGGTGCGTTTGGCTGCATGGAGTGCTGGGGTGTGTGATTGAAATCGGGGCTGAAAAATTCGGTGTGGGCGGCGGTCAGGCGGGAACGTGCAGCCTCATCCGCTGGCCCGTGCCGGTGGGGGAGGGGGCCAGATGGAGGGCGCATCCCAGCAGCGCGCAGCGCGCCGTGATGGTGGCCAGCTCGCTGCGTGCACCGGCATCCGTCCACAGGCTGGTGTCGCCGTCATGGTCGATCGTGCATTCCAGCCCGCCTCGTGCGCCGGCGCAGGTCACTTCCACCCAGGTCGCCCGTGCATGGCAGACGATGCGGGTGAGAATCATTTGCAGCACGCGGAACAGATGGAGCCGCCGCAGGTGGTCGAGCCCCAGTTCCTCCTCCTTGAGGTGCAGGACCAGGGAGCCGGAGAATCCGCCGCCCACCTGCTTCACGAACTGCTGCAAGGCGGCGCCCAGGCCAAAAGCCGTCAGCACCGGCGGCAGTTGTTCCTCGTTGAGTTCGCGCACGAACTGGAGCGTCTGGCGCAGCGTGCTGTCGATGCCCGTCAACATTCCGGCAATGCCCGGCTGCCCGCCTGCATGGGCCAGTTGATGCCGGATCATTTCAATCACGGCGGTGCAGGCCACCAGATTGCCCGCCACGTTGCCGTGGAGGCGCCTGGCCAGGTCGAGCCGATGGGTGTCAGTCTCTTGGAGGGCGTTGCGGAGAGCGTCGGCAAAGGGTTGAGCATCGCCGGCCATGTCAAGACCGTGGCCGGCAAATGACATTTTCATCGTGTCGTTCTGGAGGCGGCCAGGCGCGGTGCTGGTGGCGCTGATTCCAAGGGACATGGCTGTGTTGGGAGGGGACATCGGCGTTGGGCGGATCGATAAACTGGGCTCGTTAAGGCGGGCGCGGACAAAAGATGCAGGCCAAACACTGGTCACGGTGCTGGGGAGTAAGGAAACGTAAAGGTGCGGGCAAGCATAGTCCACGGCAGGGTTTAGTCGATGGTCAATAAAGCCAATATTTCCAAATGATGGAAATTATGAATAAAGGAGTGAATCTGTGAATCAACAATGTTTTAAACTGAACCACACATTAACGTGCACCTCCTCTAAATATTAGTTTAATACACTTGGTCGGGTGCGTTCAGGATTGGCGACGGGAGTGGGGCCCGGATGGAGGCACCCCTGTAACATGGGTGTAAATGAATATAGATTTACGAATATTATGGTGAACCTTTGTTATTATTGAAGGACATGCATCAAACCCCCAAGCTTCAGCCTCAGCAGCGCCATCGTGTGCTCATCATCTCTGACGCCCCCGCGATTCAGGACGATCTTCGTTCTCTCGGCTACGAGCCCCGGAAGACTGATTCCGCGAGCTCCGGGGAAGGAACGCGCAGGGAAAGCATTTCCGAATCGCAGGACATCAGCTTCATCTTTTCAGCCAGCGGTGAGCAGGGGGCGCTTTTGGTGGAGGGGGCGGTGCGCGAGGGCAGGCCTTTCGCCGTGGTCATGGCGGACTGGCGGGTTTTCCAGGGCAGGGACTGCACCCAGGCTGTGAGGCGCATGTGGCAGGTGCAGAGCGACCTGCATGTGGTCATGCACGCGGTGTTTGATCACGAGTCGCGCGCGCAAATCGGCGGCAAGCTGGGCGTGTCTCACCGGCTGGTGGTGCTCAAGCATGAGCTGGCGCCGTTTGAGATCGCACGGCTCGCGCAGGCGATGGCGGTCAAGTGGGGCGAGGAGCGGGAGCTGGCCCTGCTGCGGGCGCAGGTCATGATGGAGCCGGCGAAGGCGGCGGCCACGGTGCCGGCGCCCCAGCCGCTGTCCCAGCGGTCCGTGCTGGAGGAAAGCATCTGCCAGGTGCACCGGCTGGAAACCGTGGGCCGCCTGACGGACGGGGTCGCCCACGACTTTAACAATTTCCTTACCGTCATCCAGGGGCACTTGAGCGTCGCGCTGGCCGCAAAGGAGGACAACGGCAAGCTTGCCGCCTGCATCGAGGAGGTTTTGAAGGAAGCAAAGCGGGCCGGCGAAATGACCCGGCAGCTTCTCTCCTTCAACCATCGCGAGTACCTGGAGCCCAAGGCGATCCGGCTGGATCTCGCGGTCGAGGAAGAGGTGAGCATGCTGCGCCGCACGCTGGGCGAGCAGACGACCATCGAAGTGGATCACGAGGCGGATCTGCCGCTGGTCATGGCCGATCCCGCATGCCTGGGGCAGATCCTGGTCAATCTGGCCGTGCGCGCCCGCGACGCCATGCCGCAGGGCGGCAAGCTCGCCATTCACACCAGGCGGATGCACGTTCCCAACATGATGGTGGCAGGCCTGCTGCACCCCGAGGCCAAGCCTGGAGACTACGTGGTGGTGGCCCTGGCGGATGGCGGCCAGGGCATGACGCCCGAGGAGCTGGCCCGTGTCTTTGACCCTGCCGCAGCCACCCGCCAGAAGGGCGGCGGCTCCGGCATGGGGCTGGTGCTGGTCCAGGAGCTGGTGCGCCACCAGGGCGGCTGGATCAGCGTCACCAGCGTCCCGGAAATCGGCACGGAATTCTCCGTGCATCTGCCCGCCGCCGGCAGCGGCGCCGTCGCGCAACCCATCGTGCGCCGCCCCCCCCCGGTGGTGGAGAGCCGGTCCAGCAGCGACACCTCCACGATCCTGATTGTGGACGACGAGGATTCGGTGCGGCAGGTGATGGAATTTGTTCTCGCCAGCCAGGGGCACACGGTCATTTCAGCCAAGGATGCCAATGAAGGCTGGTCGATGTGGTGCAAGCATTCGCGCACCATCAACCTCGCCATCGTGGACATCAAGCTGCCGGGCGGCATCAGCGGTTTTGACCTGGAACGCGCCATCGTGGAAGAGGACTGCACGGTGCCGGTGGTGTTCACCTGCGGCTACTGCCCCACCACCATGGAGCAGAAAAAGGAGCTGAAAGTGGGGGTGAACTACCTGCCGAAGCCTTTCGGCATGGCGGAGTTGCTCGCCATCGTCGGCCAGGCGATGCGGCAGCCGGTGAAATTCTAACCACGGAGAATTTTCAGCAGGGAAGGCTGCAGGAGGCTCTTTCCTGCCTGCTCCACTCAACTCATCGTGGCATCTACCACTTCACCTCGACCTGCTGCTCGCGATTGCCGCGGTCCATGTACTTCACGAAGCCGTGCTCAACGCCGTACTCGTGCACGCACTTGGTGACTTTGACGTCGTAGCAGCAGTACTCGGCGATTTCCGCCACCTTGCCCTGCTGCCACCAGCGGATGGCATCCAGCCCGTCCGCCGTCTTGCTGAGACCGCCGAGCGAGGCGGTGGCCACGGCGTCCAGCTTGAGCCGGTGGCCGAGGCGCTGCTCCAGATCCACCATGAGATCGAGGCTGCGCAACTGCTCGCGCAGGTCCATGACTGTGTAGGCCATCAGGACCTCGTAGTCGAAGCTGATGTGGTTGAAGCCCACCACCAGATCGGCGCGCATCAACTGCTGAATCAGGTCCTGCACCTCGCTCTCGCGGTAGATGCGGTACTCGTTGAGCTTCGTGCTGAAGGTGACCCCGATGGACATGCCCATCTTGCCCTTGTTGCCCCAGCCGCCCACGTCGTTCGCGGTGCGCTGGGTTTCGAGGTCGAAATAAACGATGTCCCTGGCCATGCCGGAGGGGCGACGGACTAAAGCCGGTAAACGATGCGCGCCTTTTCGGTGTCGTAGGGCGACATTTCGATCTTCACCTGATCGCCGACAACGAGGCGAATGAAGCGCTTGCGCATCTTGCCGGAAATGTGGGCGAGCACTTCGTGACCGTTGCGCAGGGCCACGCGGAACATGGTTCCAGCCAGCACGGAGCTGACGGTGCCGTCCAGTTCAATGGACTCTTCCTTCTCGGCGGTGTCGCCATGCTTGCCACGGCCGGGGGTCGCCGGGGCAGGCGGGCCACGCCAGCCGCCGCCGCCTTTGCCGCGGTTGCCGCCTTTGCCACGGTTGCCGCCGGATTTCTTAAACTGTCGAGGTGCGCTCATAGGGGAATGGCAGCAGCCTTGAGCCGTGCCGAGAAGATGCTGCAAAGTGCTCTTTCAGAGGTGGGTTGACAACTGCTAATTTTTTGATCCTGCGACTTCGAAACGCAGGCGCCCTCCATCCGCCCGATAACTGACCGGGGAGGGCTTTTCCGCATCGTCAAGCAGCCGGCCATCCGCATCAAAACGATACGTCCTGCCTTCGAAGTGACGTATCCAGCCGGTCCGGGCGCCGTGGGAATCGTGCTGGTACGCATCGCGCCAGGATTTCGCAGTGGCAAGGCGGGGATCGACAAACAAGGGGGCGGGCGAGCGCTCCAGGAAGCCCGGCAGCAGCACCTGGCTGAGCACGGCGAGATTGAGCTCGCGCAGGTAGTAGTGGTCGGCAGGCGTGAGCGCATCCGGGGGGTGGGCGGTGGAATAGACGCCGCCGTTCTGCTCCACCAGCACGCCCCAGTTGGCCAGGCGCTTCAGTTCGGTCCGCAACTCGGCCAGGGCCTTGGGGGACTTCGCCGCAGCGGCAAGAATCTCCGTCTGGTGGGCAAGGAAGGTGTCGGGGCGGCCGGCAAGGGCGCCTATGGCCGCCCCCGCCGTTTCGCGCAAGCTGGCGGGCAGGGCGATGGCAATGTTTCTGCCAAGAACCGCCAGCCGCTCCGCCTTTGCCGGGCTGTCCGGGTCGCCGGCGTGCTTGTCGGCGGTCGCTTTTTGATTGCGCAAGGTCAGCCAGGCCCCGGCCCACTGCTTGCGCACGGGCGGGCTCAGAACACCGTCGAGCAGGCGGAAGGTCACCGTGCCAGCCACCACGCCAGCCACCAGGGC
>CAINXC010000337.1 GCA_903854655.1 uncultured Verrucomicrobiota bacterium
ACTCGAACTTTGCTTGTGTTTTTGGTTTTGACCTCGGCGCTCGTTGCTGCCGACCGGCCCAACATCATCTTTTTCCTCTCCGATGACCTGGCGCAAGGCGATGTGGGCTGCTACGGGCAGAAACTGATCAAGACGCCCAACATCGACCGCATGGCGGCCGAAGGCACGCGCTACACGCAGGGATATTGCGGCACCAGCGTCTGCGCCCCCTCGCGCACCGCCTTGATGACCGGGCTGCACATGGGGCATGCCCCGATCCGGGCCAATCGCGAAATCGGCGCAGAGGGGCAGATGCCCCTGCCGGCGGGCACCATCACCGTGGCCCAGATCCTGAAGGATGCGGGCTACGCCACCGCCTGCACGGGCAAGTGGGGTATGGGCATGTTCGACACCACCGGCAGCCCCCTGAAACTGGGGTTCGAGCACTTCTTCGGCTACAACTGCCAGCGTCACGCGCACTCCTACTTTCCCACCTACCTGTACAACGACGACCAGCGCTTCACCCTGGAAGGCAACACCGGCAAGGGAATCGGCAAAACCTATGCGCAGAACCTTATCGCCGAGGACACCCACAACTGGATTCGCAAGCACAAGGACGGGCCGTTTTTCCTCTACTACGCGATCACGCTGCCGCACGGGAACTTCGAGATCGACGACCTGGGGCAGTACGCCGACAAGCCCTGGAGCCCGTTGCAAAAGACCTACGCCGCGATGGTCACCCGCCTTGACGCGGATTTGGGACGCCTGTTCGCGCTGCTCAAGGAGCTAAAAATCGACGACAACACCCTGGTTCTGCTCTCGGGAGACAACGGCTCCTCCTTCGACCCCAAGTCCGAGGTGGGCAGGCTTTTCCAGCAGGACGCGAACGGTTTGCGCGGCTACAAGCGGGATCTGTACGAAGGCGCGCTGCGCCAGGCCGCCCTGGCGCGCTGGCCGGGCACGGTACCGGCGGGTCGCGTCAGTGATGAACCCTGGGCCTTCTGGGATTTCCTGCCCACCGCCGTCGAGCTTGCCCGCGCCAAACTGCCCGGCAACTGCAAGCCGGACGGCCTGTCGCTGGTGTCCTTCCTCAAAGGCGCTCCTGCACCGAAGCGCGATTACTTCTACTGGGAGCTTTACGAAGATCAGCCCATCCAGGCCATTCGGTTTGATGACTGGAAGGCCGTGCGCAACGGCCCCAAGGCAGTCATGGAACTCTATGATTTGAAGGCTGATGCAGGCGAGAAAAGCGATGTTGCTGCCGTCCACCCAGATCTGGTGGCCAAGGCCGATGCGCTGATCAAGGACGCACGGGTGGATGTACCCGGCTTCCGCTTTGTCGAGGGCGGTGGCAAGCCGAAGCCCAAGGGCAAAGGCAAGGCGAAGCAGTGAGGCGCGGGCAGTCCTGGCGTAACCTTTGGGGGCGGAAGCCGAAAACGTTCCTGCTGCCAGCTTTGCCCTCGTTCCCATGGCCACACCTTCCGATCAAGACCAGGAAAATCCTTCCCAGGGCCAGGAGCCCGGCAAGAAGCCGTTTGTCCTCAAGGAAATGGGGCAGGAGTACATTGACCACGAGAAGAACGCCGAGGCGAGCACCGTCATCATTGATGACGAGGAGGTTTCGGTTCGGCAGAAGGAGTGGCAGCGCCAGCAGGTCAACAATTCACGAATCGGCACGGACAAGCCCCAGCTCTCCCCAGAAGAGTGGAAGGCCCATGACGAAGCCGAGACCACGCAGTACTTGAACGAAAGCCAGGCGGAACGCCGGCGCGTGGAGTTCTCCCCGGCGAAAGATGCCACGGGCGCAGCCAATGTGGTCCTGACCCAGCAGGGATGGGCAAACGATCCAGATGACCTTCAGGAACTGGCAGAGGACAAGCAGCACATCTTTGTGATGGACAAGGATGGCGAACTCTTCGCGCAGAACATGGAGAGCGCGGTGGACAAAGATGACGATGAGTTCCGCAACAGCCGGGTTCACCACTCCAGTTTCACGGCGGGCGAAGCCGTGGCAGGAGCAGGGGAACTGAAGGTGGACAAACAAGGCGTGCTCAAAGAGATCTCAGACCGCAGCGGCCACTACAAGCCCGGAGAAGAACAGACCAAACAGACGCTGGAGCACCTGGAGCAGGCCAAAGGGGTCAACCTGAACAACGTCAAGTTCACCCTGGACCGGGGCGCGAAACCCGAGGAAAAAATTGGCGGCATGGCGAAGGAGTTCCTGCAAGGACAGGTCACGCCCGAAGAAGCGCTGCACAGGGCTTCAAAGGGCCTCGATCAGGTGGAGGGGGCGATGGAGCAGACCTTCAAGGCCCGCCACGCGGTGGCTGAAGCCATCAAGCAAAAAGGCGCGGAGAATCCAAAGCTCGAAACGTGGGATCGGGAGGCGGAGGAGCGCCTTGAGAGGTTTCCCGCAGCAGAAGTCAAAGCAGCAGCCTTGGAAGCGGCCAAAAACCAGCCCCAGGCGGCTCCAAAAGTACCGAAAATAGAGGGAGGCAACGATCTGGGCATCGCTTCGGACGGCTATCAGGAGGACGACCCGGCTCAAGCGCAGGCAGCGCCCCAGGTGGCAGCGGCAGCCAAGGCTGAGCCAAAGGTCGAAACCAAGGTGGCTCAACAGGCGCCGAAGGCGAAGGTAGGCGATCTCGGAGTGGCTTCGGATGGCTATCAGGACGCGAGTGTGGCCCCACCCCAGGTGGCACCCAAAGTTGAGCCGAAGGTCGAGGCTGCCAAGGTGACCCCGCCAGCCCCGAAAGTGGAGCCTCCTAATGATTTGGGCGCTGGCTCCGATGGCTACCAGGAGGCTGCGATCGGCCCACCCAAAGTCGAGGCTGGCAAAGTGAGCCCTCAAGCCCCGAAGGTGACGGGTGGCAATGACCTCGGCATTGGCGGAAATGGCTATGTAGCGAACGACGTGGTGGCCGCCAAGCTCGCTCAGAAACCCAAGGGCGCTGGCAAAGATGATCTGGGCATTGGTGCCGACGGCTACGTAAGCAACGACGCTGTGGCCGCCAAGCTCGCCCAGAAACCCAAGGGCGCCGGCGATGATGATCTGGGCATCGGGGCGGACGGCTACGTGAGCAACGACGCTGTGGCCGCCAAGCTCGCTCAGAAACCCAAGGGCGCCGGCGATGATGATCTGGGCATCGGCGCGGACGGCTATGTGAGCAACGATGCCGTCGCCGCCAAGCTCGCCGATTCTGCGGCCAAGCACACGGCCAGCGTGCGCGAGAGCCTGGGATCAGCCGTTTCTTCGGTCGCCCGCTCGGCCTCGCTTGGTCTTGGCAATGACTCGGACCAGGGCCACGGCGTGGAGGGCCAGGAACCCAAGCATCAATCATTGCGGGACGCCCTCGGCAAGACGGGCGCTCCGAAGCCCGCCGCCGGAACGGAGCAAACCAACCGGCCCAAGATCGGCAGCCACCGTGGGTGAGGGGATCCATCACCAGTAGTTGAGCCTCGCGCGCTCCCCCGCTAGAGTGCGCTCCTCCTCTGCATGCCCGAAGCCACTGATTCGCCCCCTCCCGACCCGCGTCCGCACGTTATCAGCATTTGCGGCACGTACCTGAAGCCGGAGATGCAGAGCCTGTACCGCCAGCTCATCGGCTTGAAGCGGGTGCGCACCACCGTCTATGCCCAGTGGTTGGAGAACGAGGCCATGTTTCCGTTCGAGCCCATCACCCGGCTCATCAAGCTGCACCACCGGCCCAAGGGCAATTTTCTACTGCGCTTCTGGTACAAGTACGTCGTGCGCCAGTGGCCGCCGCCGATCGAAATCAACAAGCACATCGGTCCCTGCCATCCCTGGGACTTGATCGACAAGCTTGATGCCGACAAGCCTGATCTGGTGCATGTCTATTATGGCCACAAGGCCGTGGGATTTTTGCCCATGCTCAAGGAATGGGGCGGCCCCTGGGTAGTCTCCTTCCATGGCGTGGATGTGGCCAAGGATATGGACAAGCCGGACCATGTGGCCGCCCTGGGCGAGGTGTTGCAATCGGCGGAACTCGTCATGGCTCGCAGCCATTCCCTTCTGGAGCGGCTGGCCCAGCTCGGCTGCCCACCGGAAAAACTGCGCTTGAACCGCACCCCCATCCCTCTCTCGCATCTTGCTGCCGCGGTGCGCCTGCCGCCCGCCGATGGTGAATGGCGGCTGGTTCAAGCCTGCCGGCTCATCGCCAAAAAGGGCCTGCTCACCGCCATCACCGCCATGAAGGAGGTCGTGAAGCATCACCCCAAAACCAAATACCTTATCTGCGGCACCGGCCCGCAGGAGGACAAACTGCGTGAAGCCATTCGCGAACAGGGGCTTGCAGGCAACGTCGAACTTCTGGGCTGGCTCAGCCAGGATCAATTGCTCGATCAGTATCAGCGGGCCCACGTGTTTTTGCACCCCAGCGAGCTGACCAAGGAATCTGACCAGGAGGGCATTCCCAATTCCATGCTCGAAGCCATGGCCACGGGTCTCCCCGTCGTTGCCACCCAGCATGGAGGCATTCCTGAGGCGGTGACCAGCGGGCATGATGGTCTGCTCGTCCCCGAGAAAAGCCCCGCAGCCCTGGCTGCCGCCCTTCTGCAAGTCATGTGCGATCCTGCACTGCTGGCTGAATTGTCGCGCAACGCCGCCGCCTCCGTACGGAGGAGTTTCGAAGCCAGTGCTCAGATTGCCAGGATGGAGGACGTCTATTTCGAGGCCATCGAGCAGGCGCGCCAACGAATCACAGCAGAACAACCGAAAGCCTAGCCTCGTCATGAACCTGCGACTCTTCTGCTGCCTGCCCCTTGCTCTCGGTGTTGTTGGTTGTGGCAAGCCTCTTCCTGAGGCGCCCGTTGCTCCTCCGGAAGCCGTCCTGCCCGCCAGTTACCAACAACTGCCCCCTGATGCTGCCGAGCAGTTGATCGCCAGCACCCCCGCGCTCGGCATCCTCGATGTGCGCGACGAAGCCGAGATGCGCAACGGCAACGGCTGGATCGCCAACGCCCAGTCCTGCCCTTACTTCTCCGATTACCGCGCCAGGTTGCAAAAGCTCGACCGCAGCCAGCCCTGGCTTGTTTATTGTGCCCTCGGTGGCCGCGCCGAATACACCGCTGCAACCATGGCTGAACTCGGCTTTCAGCGCGTGTCCCTTCTCAAAGGAGGCTTCGAAGCCTGGCGTGCCGCAGGAAAGCCAGTGGCCAGGTAGGGAGCTGTCAGCTCCTATTTTGAGGAGTCGAGGATGACGAGCCCCGAAAGGATGGGGGAGGTGAGCAGGGTGGTCTTGGGAATGGCCGGGGCGGGGGGATTGGCCGGCACGGCGGCGGCCGGCAGTTCCGGCAGCAGGAAGTAGCCCAGGCC
>CAINXC010000338.1 GCA_903854655.1 uncultured Verrucomicrobiota bacterium
CCAAGGACCGCCCCAAGGAAAAGGGCATCGACTTCGAGGAGGATCACGCGTGGCAGGGGCGGGGAGAGGTGACGGACACCGTGCTGAAGCTGTCCAAACCCGTGAAACTCACAGCGGTGGAGACGGAGAAGGAGGAAGGCGCGCCCATGAGCACGCGCCATGGCTTCAAATTCATGGTGGAAAAGCCCGGCTATCTTTTCCTGCGAGTCACAGAGGGGGTGAAGGCGCTTGGCGGCTTCCGTCTGGCCAAGCCCTACCTGACGGTGGCCGCGGTGCCGGAATTCCCCAAGGAAGTGGAAATCCTGGGCAAGGGGGCCGTGCTGGCGCTCAGCGGCGAGCACAAGATTTCGATCAAAACCCGGGCCGCCAAGCACCTGCGCATCACGCTGGCACGGGTGCCTGCGGGCCAGGTCAATCATCTGGCAACGTTCTCTGAAGGCGACTTTGCCGCCCCCCACTTCTACCGGGGAATCGACGAAGAGAATCTGGCGCGCTTCCATCGCGAGGTCATTCCGGTGGCTTGGAAAAATGACTCCGAGGCGGCTTATTCGGTCTTTGATTTCTCCGAGGCGTTGAAGTCCGAGGATGCCTCCGATCCTGATGCCTCGCGCGGCCTGTTTTTTGTCACCGTTGAGGCGGTGGAACCTCGCGATCCAGCCGCTGCGGACGATGAGGGCGGAGACGATGGGGACCCGCTCATGAAGGAATGGGTGGCGGTGGGCGGCAACCACAACCGCAACGATGATGACGCCAGCAGCGGCGGCTACGCCCGGCGGTTCGTCCTCGTCAGCGACCTGGGGCTGCTGGTGAAACGCAGTGTCGATGGCAGCCGCGACCTTTTCGTGCAAAGCATCAGCAAAGGCGGGCCGGCGGCGGGGGTCATGCTCACCACCCTGGCCAAGAACGGCCAGCTCCTCAACCAGACCCTGACAGATGCCGACGGGCATGTGCACCTGTCTGGTGACATTGAGGAACTTCAGCACGAAAAGAAGCCCGTGGCCTTCACCGCCCGCCTGGGCAACGACCTGGCCTTCATCCCCTTCAGCAGACCGGACCGGCTGCTCGATTTCTCCCGTTTCGATGTGGGCGGGCTGCAAAGCTCGGAAAAGGAGAGCCTGGACGCCTTCGTCTTCACCGAGCGCGGCATCTATCGCCCCGGCGACACCGTGCATGTGGCGGCGATGGTGAAACGCCTCGACTGGGGTGGCGAATTTGCGGGGCTGCCGGTGGAAATGGTGCTGACGGACGCCAAGGCACAGGTGGCCAAGACCCAGCGGTTCACGCTCCCGGCCGACGGCTATCTGGAATGGAATTTCGCCACCAACGAGAGCGATCCCACCGGCCAGTACGAAGCCGAGATGTACCTGCTCGAAAATGATCAGCGAACGCAGCGCCTGGGCCGCACCGCCTTCCGCGTGGAAGATTTTCAGCCGGACCGCATGAAGCTGACGGCGATCTTCAACACCGCGCCCGATCTGGCCTGGGTGCGGCCGCGCGATGTGAAGGCCATCTTGAAGGTGGAAACCCTGTTTGGGCAGCCGGCGGCCGACCGGCGGATGCTTGCGAAAATGATCCTCAGCCCGGCGGAATTCGCCTTCGACAAGTACCCCGATTTCACTTTCCATGACCGGGGGCCGCTGGACCTCACGAAGGTCAAAGGTGACGAAGAAAGCGAGGCTGGCAAAAAGGTGGAACTGGGTGAGAAACAGTCCGGCAATGACGGCACGGCTGAATTTGATCTGGCGCTGGAGCGCTTCGATGGCGGCAGCTTCCAATTGAGCCTGGCGGCGGAAGCCTTTGAAGCCGGCGGCGGGCGCAGCGTGCAGGCCGGCAAAAGCATCATGGTTTCACCCATGCCCTATGTCATCGGCTACCATGCGGACACACCCCTGGGTTACATCGGCAAGGATGCCAGCAGCAGCTTGAAGCTGATCTGCCTCGCGCCAGACCTGAAGCCCATGGCGGCGCCCGAACTCACCGCCAACATCATCCACATCCGCTACGTCTCGGTTTTGACCAAGCGGGAGAACGGCAACTACGCCTACGTCTCCACGCGCCGGGAGAAATCCGTCAGCGAAGCCAAGTTCGCCCTCCCTGCGACAGGCGCCAAGTTTGACCTGCCTTCACACGACGCCGGCGAGTTCCGCTTCGAGTTGCGTGACACTGCGGGCACCGTGGTGTGCAGCACGCCGTTCACCATCGTGGGCAAGGGCGATGCGGAACGCAGCCTGGATCGCGAGGCGGAGCTGGAGGTGAAACTCGCGCGCGGGGTTTACAACACCGGCGACGTCCTGGAGCTGAGCCTGACCGCCCCCTACACAGGCAGCGGCCTGATCACCATCGAGCGCGAAAACGTCCTGGACTGGAAGTGGTTCAAGAGCGCCACGCCCACCAGCGTGCAGCAGATCGCCCTGCCGCAGGGCATGGACGGCACCGGCTACGTGAGCGTGGCCTACGTGCGCGGCCTGGATTCACCCGAGGTGTTCATCAGCCCGCTCAGCTATGCGGTGCAGCCGTTCGTGGCCAATCCCGACCTCCATCGCCTGGCGGTGCAATTGGATGCACCCAAAAGGGTGAAGCCGGGCGAGGCCCTCAAGATCGGCTATTCCACAGCGAAACCGGGCCGCGTGATTGTCTTTGCCGTGGATGAAGGCATCCACCAGATCACCAACTACAAGCTGCCGCAGCCCCTCAACCACTTCAGCCGCAAGCGGGCTCTGGAAACCAACACCCACCAGCTTCTGGACATGATCCTGCCTGAATTCTCCCTGCTGAGCCGGAAGGCCAGCGGCGGCGACGGCGAGGACGCGCTGAAGGTGAACCTCAACCCCTTCAAGCGCCGGAAGGACGCCCCCGTGGTGTTCTGGAGCGGCCTGGTTGACGCCGGACCGGACCGCCGGGAGGTCACCTACAAGGTGCCGGACTACTTCGACGGCAACCTCAAGATCATGGCCGTGGCGCTGTCCGATGCCACGCTGGGAGCCGCAGAAACCCAGTGCCTGTCGCGCGGACCCATGGTGATCACGCCCACCGTGCCCACCTTTGCCGCCCCTGGCGACGAATTCACCGTCTCCCTCACCGTGGCAAACAACCTGGAGGGCACCAATGCGCCCGGTGCCGTGCAAATCAACGCCACCGGCAGCGAACAGGTCGAGTTTGTCGGCCCCGCAGGACTCAGCCTTCCGGTCGCTTCCGGCCACGAGGCCACCACCAGTTTCCGGTTGAAAGCCAGGGACGCGCTTGGCGGTGCCGAGATCGTGTTCAAAGCCACCGCTGGAACGGAGTCAGTAGAGCGCCATGCCACGCTCAGCGTGCGGCCTGCGGCCCCTTACCTGACCGAGGTGCAGAGCGGCTGGTTCCGTCTGGCAAAGCAGGACGTGAAGCTCGACCGGGTGGTGTATCCGCATTTCCGCAAGTCGGAGGCGACGGTTTCCATCCTTCCGCTCGGTCTCGCGCGCGGTCTGGATGCCTACCTGCGCGAATACCCGCACGGCTGCTCGGAGCAGATCACCAGCCGCGCGATGTCCCGCCTGCTGCTGTCCGGCGAGGCGGACTTTGGCTTCGACCCGGCGGAGTCCGCCCGGCAACTGGAGTACGCCTATGGCCTCCTGCGCACCCGCCAGGCCACCAGCGGAGGCTTCGGCTACTGGGCCGCGAATGCGGATGGCGATCCGGCCGGGGATTTCCTGTCAGTTTACGTCTCGCACTTCCTGGTGGAGGCGGCGGAAGCAAACCAGGCCGTGCCGGGCGACATGCTGGACGCGGCCAAGCAGCGGCTGAACGCCATCGCCCGTGCCAAGGTGAACTCCCTGTACCAGACGGACATTCAGGCCCACGCCATCTACCTGCTCACCCGCCAGGGCCTGGTCACCACCAAGTACCTGCTCAACCTGCGCGACACGCTGGACAAGCAGTGGCAGGGCAAATGGGAGCGGCAGCTCGCCGCCCCCTACATGGCGGCAACCTACGCCCTTCTCAAGCAGCACGGCGAGGGTGCGAAGCTGATGAGCGCCTGGTGGCAGGCGGTGGACAAAACACCCAAGCTCGAATGGTGGAACGGCTGGTACTTCAACAATCCCACCGTGGAGCAGGCCCAGGGCTTTGCCCTGCTCTGCCTGCACTTCCCCGAACTGGCGAAGGACATTGGCTATGACGATTTGAAGATGATCACCGCCCCGATCAACGCCAACCGCTTCAACACCATCAGCGCCGCGTATTCGGTCCTGGCCCTGAAGGCTTACTCCAAGCTGGCCGCCAAGGCCGACGTCAAGCTCTCCATCAGCGCCCTGCCGGCCCAGGGCGAGCCGCAGTTGATCCTGCCGGAAGGCGGCGGCGTACGTTCCGCGCCCTTCGCCCCCGGGCTCAGCGGCCTGCGCTTCCATCTCGACAAGGGCACCACGGATTTCGGGGCGTTCTACCAGGCGACCGAATCAGGTTTTGACCGGGGCGTTGCAACCAAGCAAATCGCCGACGGCCTGGAGGTGTCCCGCGAGCTGGCGGACGCCCAGGGCAAGCCGGTGACCAAGCTCAAGGTGGGCGAAACGGCCACCATGACCCTCCGCGTGCGCAACAACAGCACGGACGCCCTCAACAACATCGCCCTTCTGGACCTGATGCCGGGCGGCTTTGAGCTGGTGGCGGGCGGATTGAAACCCGGGCTTGGCGCGCTGCCAGGGGCCGACTACGTGGACGTGCGCGAGGATCGCAACGTCATCTACACCCAGCTCGCGAAAGGACAGAGCCGCGCCTTCACCTACCCCATCAAGCCGGTGTGCGCCGGCAAGTTTGCCATCCCGCCCGTGTTTGCCGAAAGCATGTATGATCGTGGCATCAAGGGGCGCAACGGCGGCGGTTCAGTGACCGTGGACAAATAGCCGTGAAAACGAAGCGGCTCATCGCAACGGCCATCCTCGCGGTGACATCCCTCGCCGCCGCCTGGAGCCTTTGTCCCAGGCCCCCGCTCTATCCTGAAAACATCGCCTTCTCGCGGGCGCTTGAAGACCGCGACGGCCATCTCATCCATCTCGCGCTCACGCCGGACGGCAAGTACCGCCTGCGCACGGCGCTCAAGGACATCAGCCCCGCCGTGGTCACCGCCACCCTCAGGCTCGAAGACCAGCACTATCGCTCGCATCCCGGAGTGAATCCCATGTCCATGCTGCGGGCGGTCTGGGGTGTGATCACCGCCACCCATCGCGGGGGAGGATCCACCATCACGATGCAGTACGCACGGCTGCGGTTCGGTCTGCGCACGACCTCGTTCACGGGCAAGGCCGTCCAGATGCTGCGCGCCGTACAATTGAGCCGGCATTACTCAAAAGACGAGGTGCTGGAGGCCTACCTCAACCTCGCCCCCTACGGCGGCAACGTGGAAGGCGTGGGCGCGGCAAGCGCCTTGTGGTGCGCCAAGCCTGCGGCAGACCTGACTCTGCGCGAGGCGGCGGCCATGGCGGTGCTGCCGCAAAGCCCCACACGATGGCGGCCCAGCCTGCGCAAGGAAAACCCGGCGCACACGGCGGCGGCCATGCGGTTGTGGCAAAGGCTGAAGGAGCGGTCTGATCCTCTGGACGGCGGCTATGTCCTGCGGCCCGAGGCGGCACCGCCTCGCGAAGCACCGCATCTCGCCCGGCGCTTGTTCAGGTCGCACCCAGACGATGTGGTGGTTCACAGCACGATCGACCTGGAGCGGCAGCACATCCTGGAAAAATCGCTTGGCGACTACCTCGAACAACGCCGTGACGTTGGCATCTCGAATGCCTGCGCCCTCCTTGTCCATGCACCTTCGCGCGAAGTGCTGGCTTATGTGGGCTCGGCGGGCTTCCTCAACGCCCGCCTCCTGGGCCAGGTGGACGGGGTGAAAGCCCGGCGCTCCCCTGGCTCGGCGCTGAAACCCTTCATCTATGCCCTGGCCATGCAGGAGGGTTTGATCCATCCACAGTCACTGGTGCGCGACGGACGGCTCACCTTTGCCGATTACAACCCGGAGAACTTTGACCGCGAATTCACCGGCCCCATCCCGGCCGCCGAAGCGCTGTTTCGCAGCCGCAACATCCCGGCCATCGCGCTCACCCAGAAGCTCACCGCGCCAGGGCTGTACGGTTTTCTCAAGCAGGCCGGTGTGGCGCTGCCCAAACCACAGTCTCACTACGGCCTCACCCTCACCCTGGGTGGCGAGGAGGTGAGCATGGAAGAAATGGCCTCCCTGTACGCGCTGCTGGCCAATGATGGAGCCTCCCGAAAACTCCAGTTCGTTTCCGGTGCCCCATCTTCGACCACCGAGCCCCTGCTCACGCCTGAAGTTCGCTTCCTCACCCGCGAAATGCTGCGGGCGCCTGCGGACGGCGGAATGGCGGTGGATCCTGAGATCGTCTGGAAAACCGGCACCTCGCACGGCTTTCGCGACGCCTGGGCCGCCGGCATCTGGGGTGACCATGTGCTGGTGGTTTGGATCGGCAATTTCAATGGCAAGGGCAACCCGGCGTTCGTCGCGAGGGAAAGCGCCGCGCCGCTGCTGTTCGAGTCGTTCGCTCGACTGCGGCTGCCCCGCACCGCCAAGGTGCCTCCGCCGGGAGTCGCTCGGGTGGAGCTCTGCGCAGTGTCCGGCCAGCTTCCCACGCCAGCATGCCGGCATCGGCTGACGGGCTGGTTCATTCCCGGCGTATCATCCGTGCAACCCTGCGACATTCACCGCGAGGTGCTGATCGATCCGGCCACCGGCCTGCGCGTGGCCAGCGAAGACGGCAAGAGGGTGCTGAAGCGGGTGGTGTGCGAATTCTGGCCGCCGGACATGCTGGCCATGTTCAAGCAGGCGGGCCTGCCGCGCCGCGACCCTCCCGCCTTCGAGCCCGGCAGTCCGCTGATGGTGGCGCAGCCCACCAGGGCCGCACCGCGCATCGTGTCGCCGCAAGTCAGGCGCACCTACACGCTGCGTGCCAGCGACCCCGCCCGCCAGTCCATACCGTTGCGTGCCGATGCCGCAGCAGGGGTCCGCAAGGTGTTCTGGTTTGCGGGCAGCCATTTTATCGGCTCCACCACGCCGGTGGAGCCGCTCATGTGGAAGGCCGGCGCCGGCACCTGGCACCTGCAGGTGCTGGATGACCACGGCCGCAGCGCGGCCTGCGAGCTGCGCGTGGAGATGGTGGAGTAATTGCTAGTGAAGCCCTCACCCGTGTCGCTGGCGATAGCGAGAACCAACCTCAATCAAGTTGATCGAAACACGATCACGAGCATATTTTCGCCATGCGCGCTGCCGCCCAAGAGATCGCCTTTCTGATTCCGAAACTGCGTCCAGATGAACGTCAGGAAGTGCGCGCGCTTTTGGATGCAGCGGACTTCGAAAAGTGGGGCCAGGACACCGCGAAGTTTCGCCAGCTCATGCGCGGCAAGGCGGTTGATCGCAGAGCTGCGAGCAAAGTCGTCGCGAGCTTGCGCCGATGAATCTGGTAATCGATGCGAGCGTGTTCGTTGCGGAGCAGATCGAGGAACAGCGAGAGTTTCATGCGGCGGATGCTTTTTTCACCCACTGCGTGAAGCATGGGGTGAGGCTGTATGCGCCTGTCATCGTGCCGGCCGAGGTCGCTGGGGCGGTGGCCCGGATCACCGCCGATCCAGGGATTGGCAGTGCAGCGATGCTTCGATTGGGCCAGTTCCCACGACTCGCTCTTAGGCAGATCGATCTCGACTTTGCGGAGGCCGCCGGTCGCGCGGCAGCCCGGTGGTTGCTCCGTGGCGCAGATTCCCACTACGCAGCGCTGGCGCGTGAGTTGAGATGCCCTCTCATAACCAATGATGATGAACTGCTCGCTCGCTGTCCCGCTACGATGAAGGTGCTGCGGCCTGAGCAATGGCTGAAGACTGCGAGGACTTGAGCCTTGCGACGCCATCGGCGCCCGCGTCTGTCGATTTGCTCAATGCCTCGACACCACGCGCAACAGTGCCAGCGCCTACCCGAGCACGCCCTTCACCACGCTCCCGTGAACGTCCGTGAGCCGGAAATCGCGGCCCTGGAAACGGAAGGTGAAGCGCTCGTGGTCAATGCCCAGCAGGTGCATGATCGTGGCCTGGAAGTCATGCACATGCACCGGGTCTTTGGCCGGATTGAAGGCGAAGTCATCGCTCTCGCCATGCGTATGCCCGGGTTTCACCCCCGCCCCTGCCATCCAGGTGGTGAACACGTACGGGTGATGATCGCGGCCGAGCTGCTTGGTGTTCGCCGGATCGCCCTGGATGAAGGGCGTGCGGCCAAATTCACCGCCCCAGATCACCAGCGTGTCGTCCAGCAGGCCGCGCTGCTTGAGATCCTTCACGAGCGCCGCCGCAGGGGCGTCGGTGTCGCGGCACTGGATCTCGAACTGCGTGCTGAGGTTGCGGTGGTGGTCCCAGCCCGCGTGCATCACCTGGGTGAAGCGCACGCCGCGCTCCGCCAGCCGGCGCGCCATCAGGCAGTTGTAGGCGAAGCTGCCCTGGCGGCGCACATCCGGGCCGTACATGTCCAAAATGTGATCCGGCTCCTTCGATATGTCCGTCAGTTCCGGCACGCTGGCCTGCATTTTATACGCCATCTCATACTGTGCGATGCGGGCG
>CAINXC010000339.1 GCA_903854655.1 uncultured Verrucomicrobiota bacterium
GGCCCAGCGGCTCATGGATGAAGACGATGGATTCGGTTCCGATCACCCTGCGCTCCTCCTTGGCCTCGTTCCGGACCGCTTCGCGCACGATGGCCTTCAAGTAACCCGTCAGGCAGCTCAGCATTTCGGAAGGGGTGGAGGTCTTCTTTTTGCTGCTCAGCGCCTGCTTGAAAAGTTCGTTCATGAGAATGCGCTTTGTCCCCTTCGTAGGCAGACCCAGTTTAATAAGGGTCCAGTGCCAGGCCTGCCAGAACGGCTTGCGGCCCCTGCCGTCGCCATGGTCGTCCGAGTATTCCGGCAGCGCCGGCCTTTCAATATGCACGGAGTGGGCGCGCCCGCCGGGCAGCCTGGAGCCGCCGCCGCTGCGGCGCGGCTTGAACGTTGCATCGTCCTCCGCGTCTTCCGCTCGATCGCCCACAACATCCGCCTCCTCGCCCCAGCCATCGCCGGCCGCCGGGTGCCCGTCCTCGTCTCCTGGGTTGTTTTCCCTGTCCCAGTCTGCGAAATCCGCCTCGTACTGCGAAATCCGGATGCCTGCGATCTCCTCGCCCTCCGCCAGCGCCTCGGGGCGGATATCCTCCTCGGCATCGGAGCCCGCCGCCACTCTGGCATTCTGCAAGGTCTTGGAAGCCCCCTTGCGCTCTTTTGCCTCCTCCTCCGCCTTCTTCTGGCGATAGGCTTTCTGCTTTTCCGGCCGCTCCAGGATTTCACGCTCCACCGCCGGAATCCAGCGCATGTAGGCCTTGTGGCAGTACCAGCCGAAGAAGGCCTCCACCCGCGCCGGCAGCACCAGGTCGCGTTTCACCTCGAGGTGCTTGATCCAGGCGGCGCGCAGAGTCGCCCAGCAGGCCAGCGCCCACAATTGATGCGCCGATTTGAGGAGATCCTTGATGGGGGGCGTTTTCGGGCTGGGGGAGGAAGCCATGGGAAGGATGCTAGCTGCGGATTGCGAATTTGGTCCAGTGTTATATTCAAAGGCAATCGCTCCGGGTCGAGCAAAAGTAATATGCCAGGGCATTTCTCTTGCCCAAGCGGCGTCAAAATTGGAAAACACCCCGAGCGCTCCCTTACTCTGGTTGCAAGCCCATCCCCCGCCATGACCTCTTCGCCCCCCCCCGGCACCCAAGCCCGCCAGCGCCAGGTGCTCCTCGCCGCCGCCGCCCTCATCGTGCTGGCCATCATCGCCTACCTCGCCGGCGGCAAACGGCCCGAACCGCACGACGACACCGTGGCCGAGCTGGACCCTGCCAAGTACCAGATCCGGCCCGACAAGCCCCATGTCCCCGGAGAGGACATCACCTTTGAGCATCTCGGAAGCGATGGCGACGTGCCCGATTCCCCTGAAGAAAACAAGGGCGACCTCGCATCCACGACCCCGCCCGACCCCGGCGTGGGGAATTCGCCGGCCCCGGCCCCGGCGCCGCAACCTCACGACACGCCTGGACATCCATCGCCCGACACCAACAAAACCCCCGGCGAAACCGTGGCTCAAAACCCCTCGGCCGCTGCCGCCCCGTCCACCGGCGCGCCTCCTGCCACCACCCCTCCCGGTGCCAATGGAACGCCGCAAGGCACGCGCACCGCTGGCGGGACCGTGGCCCAGAACTCCAGCCCGGCACCCTCACCCGCACCTGCCCCCTCGCAAGGCGACAGGCGCACGGAGGCAGGCGCTGCTCATGCTTCCACCAGCACCTCCGCGCCTGGCGTTGGCTCAGCCCCTTCCGCAGCAGTACGCGACCCTGCCCGCCCTGGCCAGCCCTCCCCGGTCCTGCCGCCCCACTCCCTGCCTCCTTCCTCCAGCCCGCTCGGTGCGCTCCCCGCAGCCTCCGGCACCTCCGTTTCGGGTTCCGTTGCCAGCCGCGCCACGCCTGAGCTGAGGCTCAAGCAGCCGCGCCACGCGACCTCGACCGTGGTGGCCCACACCGAAAGCATCGTCACCGAAAGCCAGTTCGCCAGCCCTCCCGCCCCGCAAGGGGATCCCGCCACCGCCCCGATTGCTGCCGCCCCCCGGCCACGCGGGGTGAAAGTCACCCAGGCCCAGGCCCGCGAATTCGCCGCCCACGCCACCCGCACCTGGCAGGCCGCGAACCGAATCCCCGCCACCCAGCACTTCCGCCTGCCCACCCGCGAGGAAACGCGCGACACCAAGATCTGGCGCGACGACGACACCCCCGCCCAGCCCGGCGAGCGCCGCCCCTTCGGCCTCGTCCTGGTGGCGCAGCCCCCTCCCGCCGCTCCTGCCACCAGCGCAGGCGCCGCCCCGCAGACAGCTCTGACCCCCGAAGGCATCCCCGTTCGCGTGCTGCCCGAAGGCGAATCCGCCCTCAAGAAACACGGCCCCGACAAGCCGCTGTGGAAGAAGCCCGAGTAGCGGGACGGATGGCTGGCGCTGCGCGCAAGGTGTTCGGTTTCACGCGGAGGGCCGCGTGAGTCACTTTGAAATGAGCCGCTTTGCGTGGATCACCTGCCCAAAGTGGCTGCCGTCGCCCTCGACGGGGTACGAAAACAATCGCGCGCAGCGCCTGGATTCCCTCCCCAGTGCTGCGAACCGGCAAAGCGCTGGGAGCGATGTGTGGCGCTGCGCGCAAGGTGTTCGGTTTCACGCGGAGGGCCGCGTGAGCCACTTTGAAATGAGCCGCTTTGCGTGGATCACCTGCCCAATGTGGCTGCCGTCGCCCTCGACGGGGTGCGAAAACAAAACGCGCGCAGCGCCACACTTCCGCTCCAGTGCTCCGCTGGCACCTGGGGCGCTTCATGCGCGCACCCGACATCGTTTTCTCCGCCGCGACCAGGCGACGGGCAAAATCATCCGCTCCTCCATTCCAACTCATCAAGGAAAAAACCGGGGCGCTCTCCCTTGGTGATGGATGAACCCACCAAGGAGCACCTCATGACCACTGATCCCAACTACATTATCATCGACCAGGGAACACCCGCCGAACCCACTCCCGGCCCCGCCTTCAGCCCCGCCCCTTCCTTGCTCGCGCGGCATCGCCGGCTCGCCCTTGCGCTCGGCATGGCCGCCCTCGGCGGGCTCGTCTTCGCCGGTGGCCACGGCCTGCTCGTCCGCCACAAGGTGAAGCCCGCCACCGTCGCCGCCGGCACCCAGGAGCAGCGCTTCGTCATCGATCCTCAGCCCCAGCCTGTCCGCACGCCCAAGCCCAAGTACGTCAGCCTCAAGAAGGAAAGCATCATCGATGGCAGCGGCCGTCGCAGCAGCGTGCCCGCCTTCCAGCTCACCTTCGACGACGGCCCAAACCCCAAATACACCCCGCAGGTGCTCGACTGGCTGAAGGAAAACCACCTGCACGCCACCTTCTTCCTCGTGGGTGAAAACGTCGCCCGCTACCCCGGGCTGGTGAAGCGCATCGTCGCCGAAGGCCATGACATCGGCAACCACTCCTGGTCGCACCCCAAGCTCAGCGGCATGAGCGACGCCAAGGTGCGCGACCAGATCAAGCGCACGCACGACGCCATCGTCAGCGCCTGCGGTCGTGCCCCCACCCTTTTCCGCCCGCCCTACGGCGCGCTCAAGCCCGCCCAGAAGGCCTGGATTGAAAAGGAGTTCGGCTACAAGACCGTGCTGTGGGACATCGACACGCTGGACTGGACCAAAACCAGCAGCGCCGCCGTCGCCAAACGCATTGAAAAAGGCCTCAGGCCCGGCCGCTCCAATATCATCCTGTCCCACGACATCCACCCCTTCATCCTGCCCGCCCTGAAGCAGCTCGCCCCGAAACTCCAGCCCGGCGCCCCGGCCGCGACCACGGTGGCCATGGGCGAAGGCGCGGCGGTGTTTTGATTGCGAAGGTGGAGGCCGAGGGCGGCTGCTTCGCACTTCCCGCCTCGCCTAACACCACTCTCACTCACTCACTCACTCCGGCGCCAGCACGCAGCGGAAGCCGTAGTCGCTCGGCGCGTATGTTTCGTCCTTCACCTCGCGGGCGGCGGATTCCAGGCTCTCCGCCTTGTAGGTGGCCCAGCAGCCGCCGCGGGCAATGTGGCAGAGCCTGCCCTTCTCCTCCACCTCGTCCTGGCACCA
>CAINXC010000340.1 GCA_903854655.1 uncultured Verrucomicrobiota bacterium
AGCATGGGCCTCCTTTTCAAAGCGCTCCGCGAAGCCGGTGTCCTGCACGCGCTCGGGGGCGAGCAGCTTCAGGGCAACCAGACGGTTGAGCGATTTCTGACGGGCCTTGTAAACCACGCCCATGCCGCCGCGGCCCAGGCATTCGAGGATCTCAAGCTGGGGAAAATGAGGGGCGAGCTCCTCCGGCGTCATCGGCGGCAGCGCCGGTTGAAGCCGGTCTTCGGGCAGCACGGTCGCGGTATCCAAGGGCAGCGCGCCCAGGCAGCGCGGGCACAAGCCCTCGGGCGCGTCCGCTGGCAAGGCATGGCCGCAATTGGGGCACTGGCGTGGGGAAGGGTCGTCGTTCATGCCCGTGAGTTAAGAAGCCGCGCAGGAATGTTACTGGAAATCCTTCGTCTTGTCCTCACCCTTCACCCAGCACTGCCGCGACGTGGCGCAGTTCCTCCTCGACCTCCTGTGCGGCCGACACCGTGTCCGCCACGGTGGCGCGAAACACCTCACGGTAGCGCTTGCGCAGGCGGTGCACGGCGACCCGGGCCGCGCCTTCGCTCACGCCCAGGGCACCTGCCTTGTCCGGGTAGGGAATCATGCCTCGCCCGGCGGTGAGGCAGTCCTTGAGTTCATCAAACTCGCGCTCCTTGTTCTGCGCTGTGTAGTCATCACGCAGCCTGGCCATCGCCTGCTCCAGCAGGGTCAGCGCCCAGCGCCGTTCGTAGATGCGGTCCGGGGACATCGAGTCCACGGGTTCATGTTGAAAGCGCTGCTCCGCGAGCACGGCATCCAGCGGCACGTGGGTGTGAAGGCCGCCGCGCTTGAGCGCACGCTGGCGGTCCCATTCATTGGCGAGGAAGTGCTTCATCGCCACGCAGAGAAAGGCGCGAAAACGCCCCTTGTCCCGGGACGCGGGCTTCAGCCAGTCCTTGCTCAGCAGGCGGGCGAAGAACTCCTGCGTGAGATCCTGCGCATCATGCGGCCCGTGCCCCTGGCTGCGCACGAAGGCATAGAGAGGATACCAGTAGCCCCGGCAAAGGGCGCCCATGGCCTCGTCAAAATCCGGCGACGCTTCATCCTGCGCCTTCAAGACCAGCGACCAGCGGGTGGTGAAAAACAAAGGTGCCTCACGGTCTGGCGGTGGGGGTGACATCGCTGTAGGATAAGCGGGGAGGGCCGCTTGTTACAGAACTTCGCGACAGCGCTCCGCCGTCTGTGCGTGATTGCATCAAAACGAGAAATTGCTGTCAACTCGCGTGCTTGTCCAGCCGGTCCAGGTGCTGCTGAATCAGTTGGCGGGCCAGCCTTCCTGCTTCTTCTTCACCTCGGAGCTGACGGGCGGCGGAGATGGTGTTGCTCCAGCGGGTGATCTCGCTGGAGAGTTCCTCCAGCTCGTGTTGAAGGGCGGAGAGCTTGGCGGAGACGGTGGTGGTTTCACGCTCGTACTGGCGGGCGAGATTGGCCATGTCCACAATGGCGGGCGGATCGACCTTGCCCTGGCTGAGCTGCTGGGCGGCATCAGACCGGAACTGCTCCATCTGTCGGGTGACACCGTCGATTTGGGCCGTAGTGCGGGCCTTCACCGCCTGCTGTTCCTGGCTGAGGCCGGCGACTTCGGTTTGAAGGGCCGCGAGGTCAGGCGATGAACTTTTGGAGGCGCTGCGCAGCGTTTCACGCAGGCGTTCGCGCAAGGCTTCGATGGGCTGGACCAGACTGCGCAGTTGCTCGACGAGGGGACTGGCGGAGGGCGTCCGGGAAGGGGCGGTGGAAGAGCTTGGTGGACTGCAACCGGCCAGCAACGCCAGGGCAAGGCATGAAAGGCAGGCTGTCCATGAAGTCGTCTGCCTTGCGTTCATTGGGAAGGGGCCTGGGGGCGCTGATTACTTTGCTGCCGCAGGTTTTCCGGCGCTCTCCAGCCTGGTGATGGCGCTGCTCAGGTGGGTGATCTGCTGCTGGATCTGCCAGCGCTGCTGAAGGGTTTCGTTTAGCACCTGGCTGCCTTTGTCAGCCACAGCCTGGGGGCTGCCGGCTTCGCTTCCAGTACGGGGCCTGGCTTGTTCTCTGGTCACCACCTCGCCAGTGGTTTGCAGGGTCTTTTGCTGCGACTGGGCAAGAAGAGCGTCGGCCTTTTGCAAGCTCTCCAGGGCCTGCCGGGCAAGCGTGATGGCGCGCTGCCGGGTGGCGGCATCGGCTTTGAGAAGCTTGTCCACCATCGCATCGGGCAGCACCTGTGCTGGCGTGTCGCTGCTGGCGGCGGGCTGTTGTGCCGGGAGCGCAACCGATGCCATGAGCAGAGCAATGCCGGCGAGGGCAGCCCTCATGGCAAAGGTTTTGCTGCGCCAGCGGTGGCGATGTCGCTCACCAGCTTGTCGAGTTCGGTGGTGACACCATTCATGCTTTTGACCACTTCAATGACGGCCTTGTTGGCCTCCTCCAACTGTTCGAGTCGGGCGAAGTCCACCACCAGCTCCTTGTTTTCCTCCAGCATCTTCACCCGGTCCTCCAGCATGGCGCGGGCGCTGTTCATGGCCATCTGCGACTGGTAGAGCTTGTTCTTCTGGGTGTCCGCCGCCCGCACGAGGGTTTGATACTTGCTCTGGGTTTCGGCGGACTTGGTGGCGTCCGTCATTTTCGCGCGCACATCGGCGGCCATCGTGTCGGTGATCTTGATGGACTGGGCGAGCTTGTCGAACACCTGGCCGCCCGGGCCGACCTCGGCGAGGGCCTTCTTCACGTCGCCGATCAAGGCGTCCAGCTCCTTCAGGCGGTCCTGATGCGTGCCTTTGTTCGCCTTGTCCAGCCGCTCCACCGCCTTGGTGATGCTGCTCTTGAGCTCCTCGACCTTGTTCTTCACCTCGGCGTTCACGGCGTTGGCGGAGGTGGGCAGTCCGGCACCCTGCTTTGCTTCGGAGGATGCCGGGGAATCCTTGGCGATGGCGAGGCTGGAGGCCAGTGCCGAGGTGATCAGGGCAAGACAGAGATGAGAGAATTTCATGGTGGGCGGGAAGCCGGGGCGGAGTAAATGAATGCTGGCACGTTTGGACCGCGCTGGCATCGAAAATATTCAATCCGAAACGCGACCGCCCTGCGGCAACATTCGCTTCTTCATCGCGCAGCCGTGGCCGCGCCAGCGACGGGGACATAGTAGGCGATGTAGCCGATCATCATTTCATCGTCGGTCTGCTGGCCCCAGCGCACGGTTTTGGTGGGGTCGGGATTGGCCTTGTTGCCGGCGCTGTTGTCAAAGGTCGCCGTCACTTTCATGACCGTGCCGCGAGGCATGTGCAGGGGCTCGTTGAGGCGGTACATGAGCTGCCAGTTGAAATCGTAGCGGGGAATGTCGAGCACCACCTGGCTGCCGGACGGCTGGAGGATCTCGTAACGGAAGGCTTTGCCGCGCACGTGCATGTGCGGCATGAATCCGACCAGATTCATGTCCTCCGGTGCCGGGCGCTCGGCGGTTTCGACGTGGTTGGCGTCTCCTGGCGGAATTTTGAGCTTGAGGTTGGGCACGCTGGCAACCTTCAGCTCGTACTTGGGCGGTGTCTTGGCCCACCGGAAGCCGATCTTCGTCCTGTCCTCGGTCGCCTTGCCATTGGGCGTGTAGTGCATCTGGAAGCTGAGCACCGCCCCGGCAGGCAGCTTCTTGGCGAAGCCAGTGGGGAAAATGTCGCCATTGTTCCCTGGCACATAGGCAGCGAAGAAGGTCTCCTGCTGGGCGAAGCGCTCGCCCTTTTGCTTGGGATCAACGGCGAAGACAATCACGTGATGCACGACCTGGCGGTCGCCGGGCTCGATCTCGATGGACTGCACCCAGCGGTCTTCCGTGAGGCCGGTGGGCACGTTAACCGCCACGTAGGGCATCTTGCCCTCGGCCTTGATGGGCTGGGCCTTGGCGAATTCATAAACGGCATCGGGCTCGCCGTACATCCAGCCACCCTTGGGGAAAGTGATCGGAAGGGGGGCGTCGGCGGGATCGCCCATGGGGCGGTCGGCGGAGTCGATCCAGGCAAGCAGGTCAGCCTTGTCGCGCCCGGCGAGCGAATGGTCATTGGCCCAGCGGTTGGGCTTGTCATCCTTGGCAAACCAGGGCGGCATGGTGCCTTGATCGACCACGCGCTTGATGGTCTTCACCCGGTCCTTCACCTCGTCCACATTGTCGAGAGCGAAGGGGGCGATGCCGCCCTCGTGATGGCATTGCAGGCAGTTTTGAGCCAGGATGCGCTCGACATCGCGGTGATAGGTGACGTTCGTTGTCGCTGCCACGCTGCGTTCAGGCCGGTCTAGCTCGCAGCCCGGCGCCTCAGTGGCCGCCACATGTGGGTGGCGACCGGCCAGGACGTCGTCAATGGCTTCAAGGAGGTAGCGCTGCTGGGGCGCATCAAGGTTGTAAGCAATGCCGTACTGGTCATCCAGGGCGCCCCGGTAGAGAAGCGTGCGGGCGCTGTCGATCAGGAACACCTCGGTGGTGGTGCGCGCATCCAGGGCGGCGACCAGCGTCCCCTTGGCATCCTGAGCATAGAGCGAGGCGAAGCCCTGCGCCTTCATGTCAGCCACGGTCTCGCTCTTCATGGGATCCACGAACAGCATGCCGATGCCTTTGCTTTGGAGATCCTTTTCCAGGCGGGCAAGGCTGGGCGTATAGCGCTTGCTGACCGGGCAGGTGGTGCTGGTGAAGACGATGACGAGGCCCTTCTTGTCGCGAGCCAGTTCGGACAGCTTGCGCGTCTTGCCATCCAGGTCGGCGAAAGTCACGTCAGGCACCTGCCTGCCGACGCCGACATCGCCGCCTTTGAGAGCTTTGGGGCCCAGCGCCACGGGCTTCACCGGCTCGCTGGGCGGGGGATTGAGGAGTGCGGAGTTCTTGGCAAGGGCCTGCTTGATCTGGGCGGCGGCCGCAAGCACCTCGTCGCGGGTGATCACGCCGTCCTTGTTGCGGTCGAGCCTGTCAAACCACGGGGCGTTGCCGGTTTCCTCGCGCGTCACCTTGCCATCGCCGTCCTTGTCGAAGCGGTCGAACAGCCTGTTGGCGAAGGGGGCGTCATCGCTCTGGGCGGTGGCGGCCAGGGCCTGGCGGGCCTCGTCGAGCGTAACCACGCCGTCCTTGTTCAGATCGAGCTTGGACATCAGGTTCGGCGGCAGCTCATCAGCCGTGAGCTTGCCGTCGCCGTTCTTGTCGAACTTCTTGAACTTTGCCTCCAGGCTCAGCTCCCCGATCTGCTGGGCGATGGCCGCGACACCAATCGCGGCGACGATGATGATGCTCAAAAGGAGGACTGGACGGCGTATGAGGCGGATCATGGCAGGTAAAAAGTAGGCGAAGAAACGCCGGATGCCGGGGAAAGTTGCTTTCCCGGCATTGGTTCCCTCAGTCGGCTTTGAGTGACCTGAGGGCCAACCTTGTATGACAAGAGGGGAAAAGAAGGCGGGATTGCCCCCTTCTTTGTTGAAACGAAGACGGAAATCGGGGCGTTGGCACCAGCATGAACATCTCGGGACGCTCTTCTCGCCGCTCTTTTCTACGCCAGTCGGCTGCCACGGGAGCAATAGCGGGGCTGGCGGACATGGGGTTTCTCGCCGCATTGAATCCGGTGTGGGCGGAGGAGGCCAGAACCAGTCCCAACGCCGTGCGCTTTACACCAGAGATCGAGCCGCTGGTCAGGTTGATCGAGGACACGCAGCGGCCCAGGTTGATGGAGGAGGTGGGGAGGAGGGTTCAGCGCGGGCTGCCCTACCGGGATGTGGTCACCGCCATTCATCTGGCGGCAATCCGTAACATTCAGCCACGGCCGGACGCCGGATTCAAATTCCACAGCGCCCTGGTGGTCAATGCGGCCCACCAGGCCAGCATGGCCTCGCCACCGGAGCACCGCTGGCTGCCGATTTTCTATGCGCTCGATTATTTTAAGGAGACGCAGGCAAAGCAACAGCAGCAGGGGGCGTGGACGATGGGGGCTGCGAAAGAATCGGCGCTGCCTTCGGCAAGTCACGCCCGGCAGGCCTTCATTGAGGCGATGGACCACAATGACGAGGTGGGGGCGGACGCCGCCGCGACCACTCTGGCCCGAACCGCCGGGGCGCAGGAGATTGCCGGGCTGTTCTATCGCTATGGGGCCCGTGGGTTTCGCGACTGGCACCACTCCATCTATGTCGCCAATTCCCTGCGCCTGCTCAACACCATCGGCTGGCAGCACGCGGAACCGATTCTCCGCTCGCTCGCCTACGCTTTGATTTCGCGCGATGCCGATGCGAAGGAGTACGCGCGCACCGAAGGCATCTGGCTGGGCAACCAGGAGCGCGCCGCCAGGATGCGCGGTGACTGGCCGGACGGCCGCATTGACTCCGGGGCGACGCGCGATCTGCTGGCCACCCTGCGCGAGGGGTCCGCCGAAGACGCGGCGGCAAAGACCGTGGAGCTTTCGAAGGCTGGCATCGGGCCGCAGTCGCTCTGGGATGCGCTGCTGGTGCGCTCGGTGGAGATGCTGCTGTGCCAGCGAGGTTTTGTCGCGCTGCACGCGGTCACCGCCACCAGCGCTCTGCTCCACGCCTGGCAGGAGTCCGGCGATGACGGCTCACGACGGCAGCTCCTGCTCTACAGCGCCTCGTTCCTTGCGCTGTTTCGCGAGTCCATGCATCGCGATGTGAAGAGGGCCGGCCCGGTGAAGGAGATGGATCTGGAAAAGCTTGAGCCCGCCGCGCTCACCAGCCAGGGGGCCGATCAAGTGGGCGAAATCTTGAGCGACGTCAGCGGCAACCGTCTGCTTGCGGCACGCAAGCTTTTGAGTTTCTCCGGCCCCAGTTCGCTGCCGACAGATTCGGCCTTCTTCGCCGCCGCGCGGGCGATGATCTTCCTCAAGGGTAACGAACCGCATGACTACAAATTCAGCGAGTCCGTGTTCGAGGACTACCGCAGCATCTCCCCCGCATGGCGCAGTCGATACCTCGCTGCGAGCGTGTTCTGGCTGCGCGGCACGGGTCCTGACAGCCCGCTCGTCGCGCGGACACGAGCGGCGCTGCAAGGTTAAGGCGGCATCAGGCCTTCGCCATCTGCTTCGCGAAGGCATCCTTCAGGCCCACGGTGCGGTTGAACACCGGGGTGCCGGGCTTCGAATCCACGGGATCAGCAAAGAAGTAGCCGACGCGCTCGAACTGGTAGTGGGCGCCGGGCTTTGCCTGCTCCAGGGAGGGCTCGAGTTTGGCGGTGGTGACGGTGAGGGAGGCGGGGTTGAGCACCTGGAGGAAATCCGCGTCGCCAGCGTCAGGCTGCTCTTCGGTGAAGAGGCGCTCGTAGAGCCGCACCTCGGCGTCGATGGCGTGGGGGGCGCTGACCCAGTGGATGATGCCCTTGGGCTTGGTCCGGCCATCGGGCTTCTTGCCGTGGCGGGTGGCGTCATCATAGGTGCAGCGCAGCTCGATGATGTGGCCGTCGCTGTCCTTGATCACCTCCTTGCAGATGATGCAGAAGGCGAACTTGAGGCGCACCTCGCCGCCGGGGAAGAGGCGGTGGAAACCCGCCGCCGGAGTTTCCATGAAATCGTCCTCCTCAATGTAGAGCTCGCGGCAGAGCGGCACCTGGCGGGTGCCGGCTTCGGGAGCGTCCGGAAGGTTGGCCACCTCCATGTGCTCCACCTGGCCTTCGGGATAGTTTTCAATGACGACCTTGACCGGCCTGATGACGCCGTAGGCGCGCAGGGCGGTCTTGTTGAGGTCCTCGCGCACGCTGTGTTCCAGCAGGGCGAAGTCGTTGAGCGACTGGAACTTGGTGAGGCCGATGAGCTTGCAGAAGTCGCGGATGGCGGCGGGCGTGTAGCCGCGCCTTCTCATGCCGCTGATGGTGGGCATGCGCGGATCGTCCCAGCCGCTGACGTGGCCGTCCTTGACCAGCAGGAGCAGCTTGCGCTTGCTCATCACGGTGTAGGTGAGGTTGAGACGGGCGAACTCCCTTTGCATCGGCTGGCCGGGCAGGCCGTCCACATTGTTGACGAGCCACTCGTAGAGCGGGCGGTGATGCTCGAACTCCAGGGTGCAGAGCGAGTGCGTGATGCTCTCCAGCGCATCGCTGAGCGGATGCGCATAGTCGTACATGGGGTAGATGCACCAGGCGTCGCCGGTGCGGTGATGGTGGGCGCGCAGGATGCGGTACAGCGCGGGGTCGCGCATGTTGATGTTGGGGCTCGCCATGTCGATCTTCGCTCGCAGGATGCGCAGGCCGTCGGGGAATTCGCCCGCCCTCATGCGGCGGAAAAGGTCGAGATTTTCCTCCACCGTGCGGTCACGCCAGGGGCTGGGTTTGCCGGGTTCAGTGAGGGTGCCGCGATACTCGCGCATCTGCTCGGGCGTGAGGTCGCAGACATAGGCCAGGCCCTTGTTGATGAGCTGTTCGGCGAAGAGGTAGAGCTGCTCGAAGTAATCGCTGGCGTAATGCAGGTGCTCGCCCCAGTCGAAACCGAGCCAGCGCACGTCCTCCATGATGCTGTCCACGTACTCGGTGTCCTCCTTGGCCGGATTGGTGTCGTCGAAGCGCAGGTGGCAGCGGGCTTTGGGGGCGTTCTCCTGGGCGAGGCCGAAATTCAGGCAGATGCTCTTGGCATGGCCCACATGCAGGTAGCCGTTGGGCTCCGGCGGGAAGCGGGTGATGACCCAGCCGTCATGGCGGTTCGCCGCCACATCGGCGGCGATGATATCGCGGATGAAATCGGACTTGGCGGGGGCGGGCGGGGTGGTTTCGGCGCTCATGGAAAGGAGCACCGAATGGAGCGCGGGGCAGGCGCTTGTGCAAGGCTGTGATTGGCTCCGCCAAAGGGGCCTTTCTCTGGCCTCATCGAGGGTCTCCGCAGGCGGACCTGTCAGGGCTTCGCAAAATCTTCCAGGTACTGCTCGACGATGGTCTGAAGCGGCGGGGGCTGGGGCAGACCGAGGGCCACGGCGCGTGCGCCATCGACATTGGTGGGCCAGTTGTCCACGATGCCCTGGATGCGGGCGTCAAAAGCATCGACGATGGGGCCCAGGGTGAGGCTGCGGCTGGCGGCGACCTGCTTGATGACGGCTTCGGCGAGCAGCGGGGTCACGGCATGGGCGGGCAGGACGTAGGCACGGTCGGTGCTGAGCCGGGAGGGCGGCACTTCATGCAGGGCGATGAGCGAATCAATGACGGTGCGGTAACCGGTCATCGGGTGGCTTTGGTCGCGATGGATGGGCAGCTCGCAGGGCACACCGCCCAAGGGCTCGCGAAACATGCCGCTGGCCCAGCTTGAGGCGGCGGCGTTGGGCTTGCCAGGACGGATGATGACGGTGGGCAGGCGGGCGGAGCGCCCATCGAAGTGGCCCTTGCGCGTGTGGTCGTTGACGAGCATTTCGCAAATCGCCTTGGTCATGCCGTAGGTGGTCTGCGGCAGGTGCTTGGTGGTGTCCGTCATCGTCTGCTTCATGTCCATACCGCCGAAGCAGGCGATGCTGCTGGCGAAGACCACGCGTGGCTGTCCGGCGGCGGCGCGGGCGGCTTCGAAAACGTTGCGGCCGCCGTCCAGGTTCACGCGCAGCGCATCATCGAAGCGCAGTTCGCACTCGCCGCTGACCATGGAGGCAAGGTGGAAGATGGCGGTGCTGGCGTCCTGGCCGATGGCGCTGAAAACGGTGTCACGGTCGCTGATGTCGCCCACGATCTGCTGAACCCGGGCATCGCTCGCGGGCTGATGAAAGAACGCATCCAGCAGCACCATGGACTCGATGGGTTCCGGGCTGCCCGAGGGGCCGGTGAGCTCACCCCGTGCGAGCAGTTTCTGAGCAAGTTGGGAGCCAAGGAATCCGCCGCCGCCGGTGATGACAATTTTCATGGGTGTTTTCAGGATTGGGAGTTTGCATTCCGCAGGACACGGATGTCAAAGTTCAGGAACATGGACAAAGCCTTATCGGGACACAAGATCGGATTCATCGGACTCGGCAACATGGGCGGACCCATGGCCCGGCATCTCAACGCGGCGGGTGCGGAGGTCGTGGTGTGGAACCGCAGTGATGCCCCTGCGCAAGCCGCCGTGGCACTGGGGATGAAGCGTGCGGCGACACTGCCGGAGCTGGCGCGTGAGATTGGCGATGGCGTGATCTGCCTGAACCTGACGAACACGGATGTGGTGGAGGCGGTCGTGTTTGGCCAGGGCGGTCTCATCGAGGGTTTGTCAGAAGGCGCGCTGATCATTGATTTTGGCACCACGGGTGTGTTTGCGACGAGGGGTTTTGGCGAAAAGCTGAACTGGGTGGACGCGCCCGTCTCCGGCGGCCAGGTGGGCGCCGAGGCGGCGAGCCTCACGATCATGGCGGGCGGCACCGAAGCGAATTTTCAGCGCGCGCTGCCCATTCTCCAAATGGTCGGGAAGCGTGTTACCCATCTGGGGCCTGTAGGCTCCGGCCAGGTGACCAAGCTGGCCAACCAGCTCATCGTCGCGCAGACCATTGACGCCGTGGCGCAGGCGCTTCGACTGGCGGAGCTGGCCGGCGTGGATTCGGCCCTGGTGCGCAAGGCCCTGCTCGGCGGTTTTGCTGAAAGCCGCATCCTCGATCTGCATGGCGACCGCATGGTGAGGCGCGACTTTGCTCCTGGTGGGAGATCCGTGTTGCAGCTCAAGGACGTGCGCCTCATTTGCGAGCTGGCGGAATCACTGGGCTTTGAGTCGCCCACGCTGCAAAACTGCCGCGCCCAGTGGGAGCGCTTTGTGCACGAGGAGGGCTTCGGCGAGTTGGACCACAGCGGCTTGTTCCGGCTTTACGAAAAGAGCTGACTACGAATGCATCACCTGGCCGCCGTCGATGTTGAGCGTCTGGCCGGTGATGTTCCGGCCATGTTCCGAGGCCAGGAAGATCGCCATCGCGGCGTATTCTTCCGGTTGCTGCCAGCGCCCCAGATGGGAGACCTTGCGGATCTTTTCATCCGCCCACTCCTGATAGGTCTGGCGGCTGCTTTCGGGCCTTTGCGCCTGGGTGGCGGCCCACACCGAGTGATTGAGCTCGGTTTGCACCATGCCGGGCGAAAGGGCATTGGCGCGAGCGCCATGGGGGGCAAGGTCCTTGGCGACGCACTGCATGAAATTGATCAGGCCGGCCTTGGCGGCGCTGTAGGGCGGATCGGTCTGGGAACCAATCTGGCCTGCGACCGAGACGAGGAACAGCATCGAGCCGCCACGCTTGATCAGTGCAGGCGCAAAAGCATGGGCCGCATTGACCGCGCCGATGAGGTTGATTTCCAGCACTCGCGCCCAGTCCCCAGGCTCAAGATTCCAAAAGGGAAGCCCGACCTTGCCGGAACTGGCACCGACTGAAAAAATCAGATGATCCACCTCGCCCATGCCTTCGGCGAAAGCCTGAACCTGCGCATAGTCCGTGACGTCACCAACCACCATGTCGCCCGCCGTTTGCAGAGGCTGGGGTTGGGGATCGCGATCAAAGCCCCGCACCCGGCAGCCTTCGGCCAAAAAGCCCTCCGCGATGGCCCGCCCAATGCCCTTGGCCGCGCCCAAGACCGCCACGCTCTGTCCTTTGAGGTTCAACTCCATTGTCCACTATGTCATGCAGGTGACGCGGGGCAATTGTCAAAGCACGGAGGAGCGGGAGGCGTCTGACTGCCGATCAGAAGAGTTCGCCCTGCGCGGGCGGTTTGACGGGCGGAGGGGCGAGAGGAGGAATTCTGGCGATGGCGCCGTCGGCATTGAAGGTTCCGAACAGGGAGAAACGTTCGTCCCGGAAATAGGCGACCTGGGCGGGAGTGGCTGCGGCTGTGACCATTTTGGCCAGCCGGTAGCTTTCGCCCGTTTTGGCCTGGCGTGGGGCTTCCACGACGAAGAACAGCCTGACTCCGGCTGGTGCCGCGCCCCAGGCAATCTCTCCTGTGTCGTCCGCTCTGACGGCGACCTCCGCCACCTCCTCGCTCTGCGCGAGGTCGCTCCCAGGCTGGCGCAGCCACCACGCGAGTTTTTCTTCCTGTGCTGAGCCCGCCCATATACCGCTGACTTTTGTTCCGCCGGCGAGAGTCAGAGGGATGGATTGGCCGGGTTTCCAAAGGGTGCCGTCCAGGGCGCGAAAGAGATGTGGCATGACGTGAATTGATCAAAAGACCGAGCGGCCTCCGTGCAGAGGGGAAAGGAACCTCTGTGGCACAAGAAGGCTGAGGCTTCATCTTGAATTGGCGGCGGCGGTGAGCGGTGTCACTCGTTCGCCACCCGGCTCCTATTGACAATTGCGAAACCATTCCGTAGGAAACGCTTATGAACAGCGAGACTCTTCTGCAAGCGATCCTAGACGAACTCAAAGCCGCGCGTGCTGCCCACACGGCGGTGCCGCTCGGCTTCGGATCGCCGCCCAAACCTCGCTTTGTTTATGCCAACCGGCAGTACGGCAACTGCCTGTGGTATTTTTGGAACAACGCCAAAAATGAACACGAACCCATCGAACAAACGGCGCTGACGGGCTGGATCGAAAAGCTCGAAATCGAAACCAAAGACTTCCGGGGCCGCACCGAAGCGAAAGTGAACCTGACTCTTCGCGCTGATCGCCTTTATGTAATCCAGGCGGGCTTCGAAACCATCTTTGCGCGCGGCCTGATGCACACGCTGGCGAAACTCCCGCCCGAAGCGTTTCGCCAGCCCATCATGATCGCCGTGGAACCCGGTGAAACCGATCAAGTCCTGTTCTGCCGCATTTACAATCCGATCACCGCCAAGTCAGTCTTCGCCCCCTATCCGGAAGACACCGATTGGACGACCACCGCCCAGAGAGCTGTGAGCAAGATTCAAAAGGCCAACGAAGCAGCAGCTTGAACTGCGGCATATGGTGACGATCAAGCCACTGCAATCACCGCACTCTGCGCCGTGGGCGGCAGTGCGTGCAAGGTCGCATCCCGGAAGCCGGCTTCGCCGAGCATCTGCTGATACTCCGCGAAGGTATAGGCATCGCCTTCTGGAGTGGTGCCCAGCATGACGAGGCTGAAGGTGGCGGCGGGGGAAGGGGTGATTCGGTCCTCGTTCGGAACGAATTCGACGATGAGCACCCGCCCGCCCGGCCTCAGCGCGGCGTGAACACGGCGCAGGAAGCGTGTGCAGTCGGCGATGCTGAAATGATGCAGAAAATTCGGCACCAGCACGACATCGTAGTCGCCGCCCAGGTTCACCGTGAAGGCATCGCCCACGATTTTGCTGAAGCGGCCGGCGAGCCCCGCAGCAACGGCTTTTTCCTCGGCAATGGCAAGCACCGCCTCCCAATCGAGCGCGACGAGGTGAGCACGCGGGTTCTTTTGGGCAAAGGCGATGCCATAGGTGCCGTGGCTGGCGGAGATGTCGAGCACCCGGGTGTCTCGCGATGGATCAAGGTGTATCAACTCCGCCGCGCCTCTGGCGGTGGGAGCCATCATCGGCCCCATGGCGCGGGCGAATTCGACCCAGGCCGGATGGTCAGGGGCGGTGGTGCCGTGCTCGGAGGTGTGAATGCGTCCGCTGCGAACAGTCGCCGCAAGGTCGCTGTAGGCCTCCGTGAGCCCGGGAGCGAGCAGGAAATTCACCGCGTCGCCAAAGTAGGCCGGCGAGTTCTTGTCCAGGAACACGGAGGAAGAGGGCGTGAGCGCGTAGAGCGAGGCCTCCTTGGTGAGGAAGCCCAGGATCGTGAGGTTATCGCAAAGGATGCGCACGCCCCGCAGCGGGCATTCGCATCGCTCCGCGACTTCCGCCGCAGTCGATGGTGTGCTGCCGATGGCGGTGAAAAGACCCAGATCCACCGCTGCTTTGAGGGCCGCCGTTCGGTGGAATGCGTTGATCGTTTCAAAGAAAAGCTGGGGCGATGGAGGCGAAGCGGGATCGGTCATGGCCGGGGTGGACTGAGATGCTGGGGCGCCTGTCATTCAATCAAACGGAGGATGGAATTGCCAACATGACTTCTTTGACGACGTCAAGATCTGGAACGCCGAACTTGCAAAGTAGGCGCGGTTGCGGGGGGGCGGTTCTTGCCTGCGTGGCAAGGACCGCCTTCTCCTATTTTGAGGAGTCGAGGATGACGAGCCCCGAAAGGATGGGGGAGGTGAGCAGGGTGGTCTTGGGAATGGCCGGGGCGGGGGGATTGGCCGGCACGGCGGCGGCCGGCAGTTCCGGCAGCAGGAAGTAGCCCAGGCC
>CAINXC010000341.1 GCA_903854655.1 uncultured Verrucomicrobiota bacterium
GGCGCTGGGGTGTGCATATGGAAAAAAAAGGGCGGATAGCTCGTTGCTCATTATTTATCTAAGACATCTTAAATAACGCCAGATCAAGCCTTCGACGAGCATTTGCGCCTTTTTCCCCTGATGGCATTGGTGTAAACGCTTTACTCCAACCATTGCTGCCATGGCGCAAACGAGCTACACCGGGCGCTTGAGCAACTCGGCGGGCGCGGCCTCAAGATGCTTGTGGATGCGCTCGGGGATGCTCACCGCCTTCATCTTCCCTGTGGTCGGGTCCTTGCGCACGCAGGCGGCGGTCACGCGACCTTCGGCGGCCAGGGCTCCGTCCATGCGCCAGAAGCGGAACAGGTAGCGGATGACCTTGGAGCGCACCTCCTCCACCAGCAGCTCGATACGCACCTCGTCCTCGAACTTCAGCGGCAGAAAGAAGTCGCAGCTCGCATGAACGCGCGGCCAGCCGACGCGCTCGCCGCCATGCTCCGGCGGATCGATCACGGACAGGCCCAGCGAGCGGAAGAACCCATGCTCGGCCCGCTCCATATAGCGGTAGAAGTTCGAGAAGTGGACGATGCCCGCCATGTCGGTGTCGGAAAACTGGACGCGCTCGGTGATTTCGAAACGATGGTGCATGGGCTCTGCCGGGATGGTAAAGGGCGGCGCGGCGATGGCAAGGCTGTTCGAACCTGGGCCCGCGATTGGAATGGCGTGGCCTTCGGGACGGGCGGATGATCGGGCCGTATGACTGCCACGAGCGAGATTCTCAACAACGAAGTCCTCAAACCCCTGGCCCCGCTGTTCTCTCTAATCATCGCGGGGCTGGTCTTTGGTTTCATCCACTGGGCGTTCGTGCGCGCCCACAAGTCCGCCATTGCCAATGCCGTGCATCGACTCGGAGCCACCCCGGTTTCCATTGAGTGGAGGCCCAAATTTTTTGGGTTCCGGGGCTCAGGAACCCGCTACCAAGTGCAGATGCGCCTCCATTCCGGTCAGGTGGTGACCGCCGTGTGCCAGTGCAGCCTGTGGGCCGGCGTCTATTGGAAGGACATGCCGTGGCTCCAGGCTCCGCAGATCCCGGCCGTTCACCCCCAGGGCGTCTCCTGTGCAGGCTGCGGCTATCCCCTGCAAACGGGCTGGCGCTGCTGCCCTCGCTGCGGCAGGGCCTGCGCGTGACTCACGCCATCCACCAGCGCAGCAGCGCCAGATTCACCGTGACGGTGAGCATGCTCAGCAGCGTGCTGTAGTACACGCTGGAGGTGGCAAAGCGGTGGTCGCCGCCGAACTCGTGCGCGAGCAGGGCGCTGTTCACCGCCGTGGGCGATCCGGCGGTGAGGATGATCACGGCGGCCATGGGCTTGGGGAAATGCATCCACTGCGTGAGGGCAAAGGCGATCACCGGGCCGATGAGCAGGCGCACCGCCAGCGCGGAGATCAGCGGCGCACGCAGCGGCGCGTGCTTGGTCTGCGACAACTGCACGCCCAGCGTGACCAGGGCGAAGCCCACCAGCACATCCGCCAGCATCTTCACCGGCTCCCACAGCCAGGTGATGCTCTGCACCGGCAGGTCCAGGCTCTTGCACAGCACCGCCGCCATGACCCCGTAAATGGCGGGCTGGCGCAGCGTCGCGGTCAGCGCCTTCGCATGGGAGCGCCAGCCGCCCCGGGCGTCCGCATTCGCCAGGAACAGGCCCACGGTGAAGGTGCTCACGTTCATGGTCACCAGCGCATAGACCTGCACGGCGGCGGCCTCCTTGCCAAACGCAAGCGTGACCAGCGGCAAACCGAAGTTACCGCAGTTGCCCAGCATGCTGGCCAGGGCGTGGGCCTTTTGCGAGGCGCCGTTCAAATGCAGGACGCGGCCGATGGCGAAGCTCACCACACCGCACAGCATCAGCGTGCTGAAGCAGGCCAGCATGATGCGCCCCGCCTCATGGCCCGCCATCGGCGTGTCCAGCAGACGCGCGAAGATGAACGACGGCACCATCACGTAGAGGTTCAGCTTCACCAGGGACTCCAGGTTCAGCTTGAACTTCCGGTCCATGAAAAAACCCACGCCCACGACCATGATCAGCGGCAGGCACACTTGCAGAAAGATGGAGGGCAGGAGGGCGAAAGACATCTTCGAAGGAGAATTGGAAGAAAAATAAAGAGGGGCAGTAAGGAGTGGAAAGTGCTGAGTGCCTAGTGCGAAGTCAGAGGAGTTGAAGGCCGGGTGATCAGGCGGGCGCCATCCAAAGACCGAGCATTCAGGACTTCGCACTGGGCACTCAGCACTCCACACTCTCCGTTCCGCCGAAGAAATGTGCTCGAACAAGACCTCTGAGCTCCGTTATTCTCTCCCCCATGAACCGCCGCGCCTTCATCACCGCCTCCACCTCCCTGCTCGCCACCCCCTACATCCAAGCGCAGGCGACGGACCGCATCTACCGCACGGCCCTGATCGGCAGCGGCTGGTGGGGCATGAACCTGCTGCGCGAGGGCCTGGAATCAAAGCGGCTCAAGTGCGTGGCGGTGGCGGATGTGGCGCAGAACGCGCGCGAGGCCTCCGCCGATGAAATCGAGGGCCTCACCGGCTCCAAGCCGAAGGATTACAACGACTTCCGCGAGCTGCTGGAAAAGGAGAAGCCGGACCTGGTCATCATCGCCACGCCGGACCACTGGCACGCGCTCATCACCATCGCCGCCCTGAAGGCGGGCGCGCATGTGCTGGTGGAAAAGCCCACCGGCCACAGCGTGGCCGAAAGCAGCGCGATGGTGAAGGCCGCGCGCGAAACCGGCAAGGTGGTGCAGGTGGGCCTGCACCGCCGCGTGGGGCCGCATCACATCGAGGCCCACGAGTTCCTCAAAAGCGGCAAGGTGGGCGACATCGGCATGGTGCGCTGCTTCGCCATCGGCGGCGGCGGCAAGAAGGAGGTCCCCTCGCCGAACAGCGCGCCCCCTCCCGGCCTGGACTGGGACATGTGGTGCGGCCCCGCGCCGCTGCGCCCCTTCACCTCCAAGCTGCATCCCGGCGCCTGGCGCAACTGGCTGGATTTCGGCAACGGCCAGCTCGGCGACTGGGGCGTGCACTGGCTGGACCAGGTGATGTGGTGGACCGAGGAAAAACACCCGCGCCGCATCTTCTCCAGTGGCGGCCGCCCCATCGCCGGCGCACCGGTGCTCAACGAGAAGGAGCAGACCAGCGACGCGCCAGACTCACAGGTCGCCGTGTTCGAGTTTGAAGGCTTCACCGCCACCTGGGAGCACCGCCGCTTTGGCGACAACAACGCCGAGAAGCACAAGATCGGTTCCTACTTCTACGGAACCAAAGGCACCTTCCACATCGGCTGGCGCGACGGCTGGACCTTCTACCCTGCGAACGCCAAGGAGCAGATCATCCATGGCAACGCCCAGCTCCAGGAGCCTGACGGCCATAACCTGAAGCTGCTGTGGGCCGACTTCCTCAACGCCATCGACAAAGGCACGAAGCCCGCCTGCGACATCGAAACCGGCCACCGCTCCAGCGTCCTGCCCCTGCTGGGCATGCTGTCGCTGAAGACGGGGCGCAGCCTGCAATGGGATGGAGCCCGGGAGCAGATCATCGGCGACCCGGAGGCCGCCAAGCTGCTCGCAGGCCCCTGTCGCGGTCCCTGGCAGTACCCTGGATAGGGCGGGTCTCAGTGCAGCGGATTGCTGCCGTTGTGACCCACGGGGACGAGCTCGTCCTTGCGCGCATGCTTCTTGTGAACGCGGAAGCCAAAAATGTTGCGGCGCACGGGCTGGCCCACCGCCGGGATGTCGATTTCCTCGCCGGCCTCGTAGGCGTGCATGGTGTAGTGATCGTTGACGCTGCCAACAAACCAGGGCTTGGCGACGCAGGAGGACAGGGCCACGACGGCGATGAGTAGAGAGGTTACTTTCATGGAATTCCCAGCCTGTCCGAAATCACTGCTGTTTGTCAAAACAAAACCGCCTGCGGCCACACGCCAAAATCAGGCCTCCGGCCACGATCAGCACGGCACTGCCGGGCTCCGGCACTTCCTCAAAGCCCGCGTAGATGTTGGGGAAGAATGTCACCGGCGCGCCGTACACGGAGGCATCGGTGGTGTAGGAAGTCACCGTGTCCGTCTGGTCGGGCAGGCCGGAGCCCGGGGCTGAGATCAGGAGTTGCTCCCCGGCGGTCACGCCTTGCAAGTCGATGTTGAAGCCTCCGGCGGTGTTCGTGGTGCCGGAGAACAACAGGTTGTGAGTAGCTTTGTCGAAGACCAGAATGGGCTGGCCGGCGAGGCCCTCGCCAGGGGTGTAGAAGTTGTCGCGGATGACGTTGTCCACGTACAGCACCCCGGTCAGGATCGCGTCCGAAATGTAGTTGCCGCCCACGATGCGGAATTGATTGCCCAGCTCCTGCGTCACCACGTAGGGCCCGATCGCATTCACATTGCCCGCAGGGATGCCCGTGGTGACCAGGCCGATGCCGATTTCCTTGAACGCCGGATCGAAGGAGGTCTGCCGGTGCGCCGCGCCCGTCTGAATGCCGTCAGCGGTCGGGCCCCAGTCGATCAGGAAGCCTGCGTTCGCGTAGTTCACGCTGGCGGCCGCCGCGTACAGGTTTTCGCCCAGGTCCAGGTAGTTGGAGCCGTAACCGGCGTTGATGTCGCGTTGATCCAAGGTCAGGCCGTCCAGGTTGTGCGCCTGCTGGTCCTGCGCGATCATGACATTGCTGTAGGTGGTGGCCGCTGTGGCAAGATTGTCGTTCCAGGCCAGCGGCGGTGCCGCCGCCAAGGTGGCCCACTGCGAAGCCAGATCCGCCGCGCTCACGCCGAAATAGGCCAGCGCCGCCGCCACATCCGCATCGTTGGAGGCTGGATCTGCAAAGGTGGTGGGCGTGTCGTAATTCACCAGCCGCCCCAGTTCTCCCGCCGGGTCCATGCGCGCCTGGTTGAGCAGTTCCAGATAGTACTGCTGCTCCGCCGTGGGATCAGCCCGCGACACCAGAGGCAACCCCAGCCCTGCCAGCAGGCAAAGCCCGAGCGACAGCTTGATTGTCAACAAAGGTGAAATGCGCGACATTGTGAAGAATATAACCGATGCCGGTAAATAAGTCACGCGCCTTTTTGCAGCCCTCTGGCGCTCTGTCGAGCGCTTCATGCACTGCGCCGCGCCGCCAGCGACTCCCCGATCCCCCGGAACACCTGTTCCCCTGGGATCGTTTGGACCTCGCCTGATCGAACTTCCTCGATCCGGCGCTGGACCTCCCCCATCTGTTCCGCCTCAAGCGACGGCTCGCTTTGGATGGTGGGAATCAGGCGCTCCACTAGTTGCAGCCGGGCGTCATCCGTCAGCGACAAAGCTTCGGTGAAGAGAGTGTCCAGGGTCACAACCACGGGCCACTGTAAGTCAGGGGTGTGGAAAGACAAGGTCGTTGCTACGCAGGGCCTCGTCTCATCCGCTCGGGAGGCGGGAAAGAGTGACCGGCGGGCGGCATCCGGTCACTACTCGTAAAAGGACACCGAAGTGACGCTGTCACCACTTAAAACGACATCCACATAGGCGTCTTGATCATACTCAAATGTCAGGACTGCGCTTTCCAGCTTGCCATCACTGCTTTTTCCCAGCTCTGCTCCCAACAGCCTTGGCGACTCTGGAAAAGTACCTTGCTGCGGAAAATCCCGCCGAAAAGCCGCTTCGACAGAGGGAAGGATCTGACGTATTACGCCAGTGAGATCGTGAGACAGACGCAAGTAAAACTGCCGTTGAGGATCGGTGAAGCCTTCCGAAGTAACATATACCTTAACTCCCTGGAAAGCAGTGGGCAGAGCCCTTTTGGACTCAACGTAAACCAGCCCGGAATAGTCCTTGAGATGTTCAGAATACCATCCTCGAGGGTAATGCACCTGGCGAAAATCAGGAATGCCGAAAACACTATCCGTATATCGTTCCTTCCATTTTCGCAGAGCAAGAGCGTCGTTTTCATCCATGCCGTACTCCGCAGGGTCAACAACGGTGCCGGTCTCAGTCACAACTACGGTCCGTATACCCTGCGGTCCTTTGCTCAGGTCTGGCGGGAGCACGTACCACAAGCCATTGGTGAATACCGCTCGTGTCGGCTTCACATCCTTCGCCTCTCTGGCCAACCAGTAATTTTGGGCAATCCTCATCGCCTCATTCTGGTCAATCGGCCTGTTTTTGCCGCAACAAGTCATAAGTAGGACAAGCGTTGTCGTTCGCAAGCAGCTGATACTCATAGGTCATCTTCCACGAATTCATATCGCGTTCACTTCAAATTCTTCAAAAGACCTTACCACCAATAGCTGCGTAACCAAACTGTTTTGGTCAGCATAGTCAATCCTACATGAGCCGTTGGGAGGGGCTGGATCAAGGAATTGGAATGATGCCACCTTTCCACACTGACCGCTGCCAGGCCTGCCGCTCCTCCACCCCCAAGAAGCTCCAGGCCAGGATGCGGCTCTTCTTCTGGCCCTGGGCCATCTCGATGATCTTCACCTCCTTTGCCGCGACGGCTCGCAGGGCCTTCTGAAGGCGCGGCAGGTGATCGCTTTTGGAAACCAGGCTGGTGAACCACAGGCACGTGCCGGGCAGTTCCGCGCTCTGGGCGATCATGCGCCGGACAAAGGCCAGCTCGCCGCCCTCGCACCACAATTCGCCGTCGTTGCCGCCGAAGTTCAAAACTGGCGCCCCGGCTTTCCCTCCCGCGAGGTTGCGCAGCTTGCGCCGTGTGCCTTCCGCCGCCTCCGCAGCGGAGCCGTGGAAGGGCGGATTGCACATCGACAACGCAAAGACTTCGCCCGCCTTGATCACGCCCTTGAAACACTCCCTCGACGATGATTGCAGACGGCACTCAATCAAAGACGCCACGGCAGGGTTGGCGGCCACGGTCTTCCTGGCCCAGCGCAGGGCCGCAGGATCAATCTCCGCCCCCACGAAGCGCCAGCCATACTCGCTCGCGCCGATCAATGGATAGATGACATTCGCGCCTGTGCCGATGTCCAGCACGGTCACGGACCGTCCGCGAGGAACCGCCTTCTCGTCCCCTTCCCCAAGCAGGTCCGCCAGGTGGTGCAGGTAGTCGCTCCGTCCCGGAATGGGCGGGCACAGGTGGCCCGGCGGAATGTCCCAGTGCTGCAGCCCGTAAGCGTGCTTGAGCAGCGCCTGATTGAGCGCCTTCACCGCCGCCGGGTTCGCATAGTCAATGGAGGCATCGCCATGCGCATTCGCAGCCACAAACGGCCCCAGAGCCGGGCAGCAGGCGATGAGCTGCGGGAAGTCGTAGCGAGCGCGAAAGCGGTTTCGCGGGTGCAGGCCTTCCTTGATTTCCAGGGGCTGGGGTGGCTTTTGCGGCATGATTCCAATCACTACCCGTCATAGTGAAACCGGCACTGCATGATGATGAGGACTGAGTCCTCCACCCGGTAAACCAGGCGGTGTTCCTGCGTGATGCGCCGCGACCACCAGCCCTTCAGATTGCTCTTGAGGGGCTCTGGCTTGCCGATTCCTGAAAAGGGATTGCGCATGGTGTCGCGGATCAGTTCATTCACCCGCGCCAGCACTTTGCGGTCATGTTCCTGCCAGAACAGGTAGTCCGCCCACCCGCCCGGCAGCCACATCAATCGCATAGCTCGCCTGATTGGAGCCGTCCCGCCTCATAATCCGCCAGCCCCTGCCGGATGCGCTCGGCGTTTGCGGGCGTGGAAAGGAGGTGCAGCGTTTCTTCCATGGCGGCATATTCCTCCGCCGCCAGCAGCACCACCGTCCCCTCGCCATTGCGGGTAATGGTGATGGGCTCGCGATCACGAACCGCCGCCTCCATCAACCCAGCCAGACCATTTCGTGCCTCCGTGTAACTGACCGTTTGCATGGCGCAAGCATGGCCCGCGTACAGAATTCTGTCAAGGGAACCCGTTCCCTCGACAGCCCTTCACGCCTGCGTGCTCACAGCAGAATCACCGGAGTCGCCGTCAGGAAGTGATCATGCACCTTGGCCACGACCTGCCGGTCCGTCAATTTGTCGGCGGGTTCGACATCCACGGAGCGGTGCGCGGGCTTCTGGTGTGCCAGGCGCTTCTCCAGCTCGCCCTTGGCCTCGCCAGGACCCATGATCAGCAGTGATTTCGCCCCGTGGATGAGGTCGATGACCTCATCGTAGTAGGCATTCAGGTGCTGCGAGAACTTCCGGTCCCGCACGTCATCGGCCAGCACCTGCTGGGCCTCAAAAGCCTCGCCTCTCGGCTCGCCGTCATCATCGCGGCTGGGATGCCGTTCCACGCCTGACGTGATCACCGTGACATCTCCCCCGGCGGGTGAAGGAAGGGCGATGACCGCCCGGCGATGATCGATCCATAATCCAATGTGCGTGTGCATGGCTTTGAACCAACCGAGCGCCCGGAACAGCGGCAATGGGGTGTTCACCCCAAAGTGCCAACCGTCGCCCCCGACGGGTCTCGAAAACAAACGCGCGCAGCGCCTCGATCTCCTGCCGGGGCCGGTTGAGGTGTGGCGCAGCACCATCCGTTCACGATTGCACAAGCTGCCCTTTGCCTTTCAACGGAGCGGGGTCTCTTTTGCCAAACCAAGATTCAAGGAAGGACACGAGTCTTGGTCGGAAGCTCAAGGCCCACAACGGTATCACGGTGTTTAGCACACATTCATAAAAGTTGAGTCTGTCCTCAACTTTCCACCAGTCCTCTGGTTTTAGTTCACCACTTTTGAGCCGTTGCGAGGCGGCCTCGATGATCATCGCCCTCACTTGACTCCCCAGCATCTGCATTGCGAGGAACAACAGCCCGATGGCGAGGATGGAGCATAGCTCTGCCTTTTGGTCAGGGAAATCGGAGCGATGCGCATAGCAGTACCAGGGCAGCCAAACAAGCACCGTCAGGACCATGGAAACCCCTTCCATCCACAGGGGCATTGGCAGCATCCAGGGCACAACCAGAGCCGCCAGCCAAACGGCATACACCGCCATCAGGATGGCGAGGGCACGAGGGGAAGTCTTGGCCATGAGATAAGGTTTGGTTTTTGTCATTGCATCGTTTTTCGCATGGCTTTGCAAGACAAATCCTCACCCGCTCGCTCCACGAGCTTACGAAACACAACCGCACTGCGACTGCGCCCATTGTGGCAACCGTCGCCCTCGACGGGGTTCAAAAAACAAGCGCGCAGCGCCTCGATCTGCTGCTGGAGCCTTGGGATGGGCAAAGACAACTCACAGCCATCCCATAGCCGTCAGAGAGCGGGGCTCTGAGGCTTGAGCTGGCGTTGATGGTGGGGTGTTTTTGGAGAAGCGGGATTAAGTTCGAGAGGTGGGTTCGCCCATTTTCTGTTGTTTTTGGAGGCGGTGCTATCCCAC
>CAINXC010000342.1 GCA_903854655.1 uncultured Verrucomicrobiota bacterium
CGCGAAGTCGCCTTCTCAATCAAGAGGTTCTGGGGCTTGAGGTCGCGATGCACCCGGCCTTCGCCATGCGCGTACTCCAGCGCCGCGCAGGCCTGGCGCAGCCAGGGCAGGATCTCCTCCGGGTCGAAGCAGCCGTGCTCCCGTTCGGCAATGCGCATGGCCTGCAGGTCCGCCAGGCTGTGGCCGTCCACCACCTCCATCACCACCGCGCTCTCGCCTTCGTCGGGGTCCTGTGCGAAGTCGTAAACGCGCACCACATGCGGATGCGCCAGGCTGATGCCCGCGATCACCTCGTGCTTCAGCATCGCGGCAGACTTTGCGTCGGCCACCAGCTCCTGCGGGGCGAACTTCAGGGCGCGCTGTCCGGTGAGCTCGTTGTCCTGCGCCAGCCACACCTCGCCCATGCCGCCCCGGCCCAGGCGGCGCACCAGCGTGTAGCGCCCGCCCATCAGCCTGCGCCCCTGGTGGTAGCGCGGCAGGGCGGAGGCCTGGGTGGGCTCATGGAAAGGATTGGAAGGCATGGGAAGGCTCTTGCAAGGCCGCCCTACCCATGGCCCCACGCGCCCCGCTTGCCAAGCGTGATGTTGCAACCGTTGCGCGGTTTTGGCGATGAAGGATGAAGGATGAGGGATGAAGGATGAGGGTTGGGCGCGGAGCCCAAGTAGCCGCGCATGCAAATGCGTGGGGCGCTGGACTTGGCAAAGCACCCAAAGCTCCACCCACCTTCTTGCCAAGGCGGCCACTCGGATGGCGCCGGCCCCGGCAAAAGCCGGTCACGCTCTCTCTCATTCACCATCCAGCAAAGGCAGCCGCTTCGCCCGCTCCGCCGCTTGTCAATGCATCCCCGCCCTACTACTCTCCACCGCCGCCCGCCGCCCGCCGCCGAGTCCCGCTCCCGCCTTCGTCATTGGTCATTGGTCATTCATCACCGCTCCCCATGAAGCCCCTCCTCGCCGCCCTTCTCCTCCTTTGCCCCCTGGCCCGCCTTGTTGCCGACGAACCGGACACCACGCCGCAGTTGCGCATCGAAACCGGGATGCACACGGCGGCGGTCAATCGCATCGGCGTGGATGCCAGCGGCACCCTGGTCCTCACCTGTGCTGACGACAAGACCGCACGGTTGTGGCAACTGTCGATGACAAATGCAGCGGGTGGATCGCCGGCGCAGCTTCCTGCCGCCAAACTTTTGCGCACGCTCCGCCCGCCGCTGGGTCCGGGCAACGAGGGCAAGCTCCGCGCCTGCGCGCTGAGCCCGGACGGGACTCTCGCGGCGGTCGGGGGTTATACGGGTTTTGAGTGGGACAAACAGGCCTGCATCTATCTTTTCGACACCGCTTCAGGCCGGATGGTACGGCGCTTCCCAGGGCTGCCCGAGATTGTCACTGATCTCGCCTTCTCACCCAATGGCAGCAGGCTTGCCGCATCCTTCTCAATGACCCGCGGCTTCAAGGTGCTCGATGTCGCCTCCGGCCAAATTCTTGCCCAGGACAGTGACTACCAGGAGCCAATCGCGGGCATGGACTGGCATGGCGAAAACCGGCTGGCAACCAGCTCCAATGATGAATGCCTGCGGCTCTATCAGGTGGAAGTCGATGTTGCGCGCGACCGGGCCCGGGGCGAGGCGGCGGGATTGCCTGTCGCCTTGGTGCCCGTCGCGAAGGTTCGGACGACGCTGGGCAAACCTCCGAGCCGGATTCGCTTCTCCCCGGATGGCAGGACCATCGCCGTTGGCTTTCGGGAACTCACGCACGTGTCGCTCCACGACGGGCAGAATCTACAGTTCCTGAGCGCCCCCGACGTTTCGGGCGTCCCGGCGGGTGGCATGGCCTGCGTGGCATGGTCTTACGATGGTCTTACCCTTGCCGCCGGCAGCACCTACGATGAGGGGCGGCACTTCGTGATTCGCTTGTGGTCCAATTCCGGGCACGGCCGCCACCGGGATGTTGACACCTCCGTCAACACGTTGATGGACCTGCGCCCCCTGCCGGACGGGCGCATTCTGTTCGCGGCGGCTGATCCGGCCTGGGGAACAGTCGATGTGGCGTCCCTGTTCCAGTCCTCCGGAGGCAGAACGCCCGGGGCTGCCGCCCACCGTTGCGAAGATTCGCCCCGCGCTGACTATCGTGGCATGTTGGGCCAGTTCAGAGCATCTTCTGATGCCTCAGTCTTGGCGTTCGATTATCTGCCGTGGGGAAGGTCGCCCGCCATCTTTTCAGTGGGTGAGCGCCGGCTCGACAAACTATTGGACGGTGAAAACCTTCCGGCAAATCTGCGCGCCGCGCGTTCCACGGGCCTGGATGTCACAAGCTGGGAGAATGCGTACGCGCCCAGAGTGAATGCCAGGGCGCTGCCGCTAAGGCAGCACGAAAAATCCCGCACCATCGCCATTGCCTCTGATGCCGCCTTCTTTCTGCTGGGCTCTGATCTTTATGTGCACTGCTTCAACCGTGACGGCAGGCCGCGCTGGCACCGTCCCATGGCCATTCCGGGCCTCTGCCGGGCCGTAAACCTCTCCGGCGACGATCGTCTTGCTGTCGTCGCCTGCTCCGACGGCACCATCCGCTGGCATGATGTGGCGCATGAGGGCAAAGAGTTGCTGGCCTTCTTCCCCCATGCGGACCAGAAGCGCTGGGTGCTGTGGACACCGCAGGGCTACTACGACTGCTCGCCCGGCGGTGAGGACCTCATCGGCTGGCATGTGAACCGGGGCAAGGATCATGCGGCAGATTTCTATCCGGCGGCGAAGTTCCGTGACACCTACTACCGCCCGGATGTGGTGAGCCTGGTGCTGGAAACTCTGGACGGGGCCGAGGCGCTCAAGCAGGCGGATGCGGCGCGCGGGCGTGTCTCGAAACCCGCGCCGGACATCACCGTGGTGACGCAGACGGAGATTCCGCCGGTGGTGGAGCTGCGGGTGGGCGGGGTGCTGGGCCAGGTGGAACTGGCGGCGGATGCGACCGGCCTGCCCGTGCGCTACCGCGTGCGCGGCGGCAGTGGCAGGGTGGACAAGGTGTACGTGAAGATCGACGGGCGTCCGCTGGAGCTCAAAGCCCCCGTCCCTGCCGGTGACAACGATGACGCGGAGGTTCTGGTGCCGGTGCCCGACAAGGACTGCGTGGTGGCGGTGCTGGCCAGCAACCGCTTCTCCATCAGCGAGCCCGCCATGCTGCGCGTGCAGCGCGCCGCCGCGCCACAGCCGGTGGCCGCCGCTCTCCTGGCCGAGCCGATGCGCGGCACGCTGCGCATCCTGGCGGTGGGCGTGAGCAGGCTGGAGAACCAGGCGAAGCTCAAGAACTTCGCGGCCCTGGAGTACGCGGATGCGGACGCCCGGCTCTTCGCCGAAACCATGCAGCGCCAGCAGGGGAGGCTTTACAAGAGTGTGGAACCCACCGTGCTGGTCAATGAGATGGCCACGGCCGCCAAGGTGCGGCGGGCGCTGGAGGACATCAACAATGACAGCAAGAACGAGGACACAACGATGTTCCTGCTGGCCGGTCATGGTGTGACGGACACCAACGGGCGCTTCATGTTCTGTGCGCACGATTATGATCCCCGGCACCAGTTGGACACGGGCGTGGGCTTCGAGGTGATCAAGCTGGTGCTGGCCACCGTGAAGGGGGATGCGTACTTTTTCCTGGACGCCTGCTCCGCCGGCAACGTGATGGGAGGCAGCAGCAAGGTGGATGTGAGCGGCCTGCTCAACCGGTTGTCCGACGACCGCGACGGCAACGTGGTGGTGTTCGCCGCCAGCGACGGTCGCAGCCCTTCGATGGAGTCCGATGATCTGAAGCAGGGCCTGTTCACCTATGCCCTGGCGCAGGGACTGAACGGCAAGGCCGACATCCTGGGCAACGGCAAAATCACCACCACCAGCCTGCAAACCTGGCTGGACGCGGAGATCCCCCGGCTGTCCAGCAACCACCAGCGCCCGGTGTTCGCCACCCCGCACATGGTTCCCAACCGCGTGCTGTCAGTGAAGGTGGGATCGCGTTGAAGGCGGCCGCCTGAAGGGCGCGCGGCTTGTCGATGCACGGCCATGTTTAGAGACGGCGTGAGACACCTTCATGGAGGCGGCCCCGCGCCCGCCTCAGGACCCTTTCTCGGCGCCGGCCTTGTCCACCAGGCTGATCAGCTCCTGCAGCATGTCGATGCGCTGGGCGAAATTGACCAGCGCGGCGCTGGGGGCGCGGACCATGACGCCGACGGGCACCGGGAGGTGATCGATCCGGGACATGGCCTCGGTCACCTTCTTCTTCTCCTCCTCCGGCGTCAGGGCCTGGCCGGCGGCCTTGGCGCTCTGCCGCACCTGCTCCAGGGCGGTTTTTTTGGCCTGCTGCACCTGCGCCCACTGGCCAAAATCCATCGTGCCCACCATGTTGCCGCTGCTGATGACGCCGATCACGTCGCCGGACGCATCGAACATGGGGGACCCGGAGGCGCCGCCGGTGATGGGCAGGTTGTGCTGGAGCAGCAGCCGGTTCTCAAAGGCGGACTGCGCGAGCCAGAAATCCGTCGTGGCCGTGAGGATGCCGGACTGCATGGTGGCCACCGGGTTGTGGATGTCCACGCCGTGACCCGCGAGGCCCTCTGCCGGGAAGCCCAGGAAGGCGACGCGATGGCCGGAATCCAGCGACCGCAGCTTTTCCGGGGAGGCAAGGCGCAGGGTCACATTGGCATGGCCTTCGATGACGAGCAGGCCGACATCGTAAGGCATGGTGGCCGGCCCCTTGCCGTCAATGCTGGTCAGATCAGCGCCGAACCGGGAGGGGAAGATGGCGTTCTTGATGCGGAAGCGCTGCTCGGGGTGCTTGTTGATCACCACGTAGGCCGTGCCGCCATTCTCCAGGCACTCCCGTGCGGGGCTGGCCACATGCGCGTTGGTGGCGAACATGGTGGGCGTGACCGCCCAGGCCGTGGCCGTCACGGTTCCTTCCTCGGTGGGGATGATCACCAGGCCGATGCCTTCCTCGTAGCTTTTGGCCACCTGCTGCAGCTTGGTGTCCGTGTCACTGCCTCCACTGCTGCCGCTTCCGCCGGAGCGGCCCATGAAGAAGAAGGCCGCCACGCCCAGCACGGCGATCAGCGCCGCGATGGCCATGACCTTCATCAGCCCGCCGCCGGTGCCCTGGCGGCCTGCTCCGGCCCCGGCTGCGCGCGGCCCTGCGCTGGCGCCGGGCAGGCCCTGGCCCGCCGGCAGCATCACCTCGATCTTCGGCCCCCCATGCCCCAGCTCCAGGACGATGGAGCCGGTGACGGGGCGGCGGGTGGTGATGCGCGTGCCGTTGAGGAAGGTGCCGGTGCCGCTGCCCGCATCCTCCAGCACCCAGCCGCCGGAGGCGTCGCGGAACAGCCGCGCATGGTTGATTGAGACGCCCTTGTCCCACACGGGATCGAGCCGCACGGTGTTGCCCGGCCCGGTGCCCAGCGAGGCCTCCTGCGCGGTGATGACCTGTTCCTTGCCTTTGAGCGTGCCGGTGAGATGACGGATGGTGATGGAGGTGTCCATGGTGGGAGGTGGTGGAAGGGAGAAAGCGGGATTTCCGGGAGAATTGCGAGCTAATTCAGCCGCACAGGACCGACTACTCAGCCGCCGTTTCGACCGGGCCGATCATGACCCTGCGGTTTTCAGCGCGGGAGGGTTCGTCCGCGTTGGGCACCAGGGGGCAGGCCTGCCCGCGGCCGATGGCGAGCAGTTCCTCCGGCGGCACGCCGAGCTGGGCGAGCAGGTGGCGCACCCGCAGCGCACGGCTTTCGGAGAGCGTTTGATTGTGCTCCGGGGCGCCCAGATCACAGGTGTGCCCTTCGAGAAGAAAGATGCGCCCGGGATTGGTCTTCATCGCCTCCGCCGCCTTTGCCAGAAGCACGATGCTGTCGCTGTCGGCAAACTCCGTGGAGTCCTTCTTGAAGTTCAGCCGGAAGGCGATCTGCCTGGACTCATCCACCGGCAGGGCGACGAAGGCGGCGGAAGGGCGCGGCGGGGTGTCAGCGGCCGGGGCAGGCTGCGCCGGAGCGGCGGATTGATCCTGCGCGTGCTGTGCCGCCACCGCCTCCGCGCCTTTGAGGGTTTTGACGCCACGGCTGGCAAGCACGCGCAGGGCGGGGTCATTGGCCTCGGCGGCGCGGCTGCTCATGCCCGCGCCGCGAAAGACGGTGGCCGGGGCCGCCGGCGCGGCGGAACCGCCCCCGCCTGCCCCGCGAGATCTGAGGCCGCGCGAGCGCGGGGCGGATGCCTCGGGCGTTTCGCCCCCGGCCTTGCTGCCGTCGCCCCCGGCCTTGTGGGCGGACCAGAGCCGGCCGAGGTCTTTGCTGTCCAGCTTGGAGGCGTCCGCAGGAGGGCTGGCAACCTGGGCGGCGAGGGGCAGCGCGATGGAGGCGAAGACAAGAGCAAGGGTGGGCAGATGTCGAAGTTTCATGGGATGGGCGGGGTTCAGGGATTGATGGTGATGGTGAGCTGGGATTCATTGGCGGCCACGTCTTGCGCGCTCTGCGCGGAGGCGGCCTCGGCCCCTTGCAGACGCCGCACGCCGCGGGTGCGCATGTCCGCCATGGCAACGCTGCCGTAGGTGCGAAACCGGGTGCCGTCGACGATGCTGCTCCCGTTGAAATCAAACGGCGCCTCCGACACCTGGATGAACAGGCTCTCGCGGATGGCGTGGTCCTTGGCGTTTTCCAGCTTCAGCACGGTGGAGTCCTGCGCGCCCCGGCGCAGTTTTTCGGGATCGGGAATCAGCACCTCCGCCCCGGCGGGCAGCTTCACGGGCGGCTCGTTTTCCTGTGGATACACCATCACCGGATCACCCTCCTCCTGAAAATAGGTGACCCTGGCGTAGCACGCCCGCGACACGGTGAGGCGGACGCTGATCAACTGGCCGGCCTTGAAGGTGCCGGCCGGGGTGAAACGGCCTCCGGCATACAGCCCTGTCTCGGCCCGCAGCTCGATGCCCGGCTGGCTTTGCGGCGGGGGCGCGGCGGAAACCTGGGGGGCCGGTGCGGCAGGTGCGACGGCCTCGCGCGCGCCAGGCGAGACTGCGGGGCCCTTGAGCTCCCAAGGCTGCCACATCATGAGGACCGCCACCACAAGGACTGCCATGATCACCAGGCCAAAGATCGCGGCCTCCCCCAGGCCGTGCACCGTGATGTTCGTGCTGTGGCTGCTCTCCGTCTTGCCGACGGAGTTGTCCTGGTTGTTGCCGGAGCCGGACTGGGCGCCCAGGTTGTTGTGTTCCATAAAGCGTGAGAGGGTATGAGATGTTATGGCAGGCGGCCGGAGGTGCTCAGGGCGAAGGGGCAGGCGAGGTACACGGCGCTCTGCAGGCCCTGCTCCTTGCGCCAATGGATCAACGCCTCCCGCTGCACGCGATGCAGGGCGGCGGCGGGATGCGCGCCCTGGCCGAGGGCGCCGTAGAAGTTCTTCATGAGTTCCACCGTCCTCTCATCGTCAATGGACCAGAAGGTCATGACCAGGTGCCTGACCCCGGCGAGGAAGAAGCCGCGGCGCATGCCCATGACGCCCTCGCCGGCCAGGGGCTCGCCGGCGGCGGTTTCGCAGGCGGAGAGCACGGCGAGCCAGGTGTGGCCCAGGTCCAGGGCGGCGATCTCCTCGGCGGAGAGCAGGCCGTCATCCTCCCCAGGCGGCAGCTCGCCGGCGGCCCAGCGGGCGAAGGTGGTGTTGGCGCCGGCCAGGGCGAGCATGGAGCGCTGCATGGGATTGTCCGCCAGCGCGGGCGCCGCCTTGCCGGGCTCGCCGGTGCTGATCAGGGCGCCTTCGGCGCGCGGCGCGTGCCGGATGCTGGCGTTGGGCGGCAGCACAAAGCCATGAGTGGCGAAGTGCAGCCAGGTGGGGCTGGGCGAGAGGCTGCTGATTTTGCCCTCGCGGGCCTCCGCGCCTGAGAGAGTGGTGACGCTGACGCCCTGGGCGGCGACGAGGTCGCGCACGGCGTTCATTTCATCGCGGGTGCCGGGCAGCTCCCCCAGCTCAGGAAGGGTGGTGCGGTCGAAGGCGAGGGCCAGGCCGCGGGCGCTGCGGGAGGAGGCGAGGGTGACGCCGCCGCCGGCTGCAAAATCCGGATTGGCGACGATAAGCATGCTCTTCGCGCCGACAGGCGGGGCGGCATCGGCCAGCAGATCGCGGCAGGTGGAGACGTAGTCGATCTCCCAGCGCTCGCCGGCAAGGCTGCCATCCGCCATCTGCATCGCGGCGAAGGAGAGCTGGCTGAGCTTGCCATCGGGGCTGATGATGAGCCGGCCGGCATCGCCGATGGCGGATTGCAGGGGGGCCAGGACGAGATCGAACAGGCACCGCAGCCGGGCCGGCAGCGACTTCTCCAGCTCGGCGAGCCGGGCGGCCTTGAACGCGGCGTCTTCATTTTTGTAGCGGATCTCGTCCACCG
>CAINXC010000343.1 GCA_903854655.1 uncultured Verrucomicrobiota bacterium
CCACCACTGCCGCTGTCACGACGGCCACCGCCGCCGCCACCACCGCCGTAGCCGCCGCCACCGCCGCCGCCACCACCGTAGCCGCCACGGCCACCGCCGCCGCCGCCTTCGCGACGACCACCGCCGCCGCCGCCACCACCGCCACCGCCGCCGAAGGCAGGACGCTCTTCACGAGGACGGGCTTCGTTGACAGAAAGGGCACGACCTTGCCAATCCTTGCTGTTCAGAGCGCGGATGGCGTTATTCATTGCGGTTGCGTCACCCATGGTGACGAAAGCGAAGCCACGTGGGCGACCCATTTCGCGGTCCATAGGCAGATGAACGTCGGTCACATCGCCATATTGGGCGAAAAGTTCACGGAGTTCGGCTTCGGTGGCACTGAAGGGAAGGTTCCCCACATACATCTTGGTATTCATATCTCGTTGGTCAGCTGCGACGTCGCCGTCAAAAGCAGGACTGGCCCCGACTACCGGGTTTAGAACACCACCGAATGCAAAGACTCACCTGATGAACTGCCAATGACTTGCCTTTGAACGGGTGGTCTAGCTCGCGATATGTCGCCGCATTGAAAAGAATAGCAACAGGTATTAACCAGTGCTTCTCACGGCGGCCGCTTTCCGCCGGCGCAGGGGGTGCAGGGCCCCGGCTCAGGACAGTTTGCGCTTGAAATCCTCGTAGCCGAACCGGCGCACCACGCGCAGCTCGTCCGTTTCAGGGTCGTAGGTGTCGATGTCGGGATGGGGCACGCCGTTGAAGGTGGTGGTCTTGACCATGGTGTAGTGCGCCATGTCGGTAAAAACCAGCTTCTGGCCGATTTCAAGGGGCTCGGCGAAGGAGTAGTCATTGATCACATCCCCGGCCAGGCAGGTCATGCCACCTAACCGGTAGGTGTGGGGAAGAGCCTGCGGCCAGTCCGCGCCGATGATGTGGGCGCGGTAAGGCATCTCCAGGGTGTCCGGCATGTGCGCGGTGGCGGAGGTGTCGAGGATGGCGGTGGGGAGCGGGGCTTCAGCTTCGTCCTCCTCCGAGGGCAGGCTGTCCAGGCCGACGCCGCGGACATGCACGTCGAAGGGAATCAAGGTGCCTGATGGAAGCACGAAGATGTTGTCCGGCCTCGCATCGGCAATCATGACCTTGTCCGCCCGCCGGAAGGTGTTTTCACGTTCCTGCGCGAATCCGAGCGCCGCGAAGTAGGTGCGGATTTCGTCATCGGTGGCTTTTTCGCCCACGACGAAGGCCTGGCTGGTGACGAGACGCAGCCCGGTTTCGGTGTCGAGCACGGCCTCGAACCGCCAGTCAAGGCCAAGCATCCCCTGGCAGACGAGCACATTCGTCAGATAGGTGACCAGGTCTCCGCCCGCGCCAAAGTTGGGCGGCAGGGTCAGCTTGATGACACGGCCCGCGCGGTGGTCCAGATACACATCGTGCTCGGAGCCGCCTTCCAATTGATCAGCGCCACCGACCACCTCCGAAAACTCGCCTGCCGTGATCAGCCAGCCGTTTTCAGCGGCCCATGAACGAAGGGATTGGGCCTCGGCGTCGATCCGTTGCGCCGCATCTGCGCGATCAGCTCCTCGGCCGGCTTTTGTGAGGCGGTCAATGAGGTCTCGTGCAGCAGAATTTGATTCTGCTTGCGGGCGATATCGGAAAGAATGGGGTCCACCTTCGGCATTTGCCGCCATGGTAGGAGCGGGCGCTGCAATTGCAACCGCCGATCTTTTGCGCTCCCCCACAATGTCCATCACGCTGGCCACAAGGTAGCCGGTGTTGAGGGCCACGGCCTCGCCGGGCTCCAAGTACACGTCCTTGCCCCAGCGCTGCTTGAAGCCCTGCACGAGGCGGATGAGGCGGTCCACATCATAGTTGCTGCGGGTGATGTGGTGGCCCCCGCCCATGTTCACCCATTTGACCTGCTCCAGGAACTTGGGGAAGCGCTTCTCCACGGCGCCGACGACGCGTTCCAGCGTGTCGGAGTTCTGCTCGCAGAGAGCGTGGAAGTGCAGGCCCTCGAGCCCGCTGAGGTCCTCGCCCTCCATCGCCTGGGCGCGCGTGCCTAGGCGGCAGCCGGGCGAGCAGGGATCGTAGAGGGAGACCTCCACCTCCGAGTGCTCCGGATTCACGCGCAGGCCGGGGCTGGGGGCATGGCCGAGAGAGCGCGCGGCCTCGATCATGGGCCGGAACCTGCGCCATTCGTGCAGGGAATTGAAGCTGACATGGTCGGCGATGGGAATGATCTGGCGCATCTCCGCCTCCTTGAAGGCGGGGGCATAGACGTGCACCTCCTTGCCAAACTCCTGGTGGGCGAGCTGCGCCTCGTGAATGCCGCTGGCGCAGCAGCCGCTGAGGTACTGGCGCACCAGGCCGAAGGTGGAGAACATCGAGAAACCCTTCAGCGCGAGCAGCACCTTGCAGCCGGCTTCACGCTGCACCATGGCCAGCTTTTCCAGGTTCTGCCGCAGCAGGCCCAGGTCCACCACATAGGCCGGCGTCCCGACACGGCTCAGATCGAAGCGCGGGGCGGGCTGCTCAAGGGCATGGGGGGGAATTTCAGCGGACATGAGGGGGCATTCAAGAGAGCACGGGGCAGGCGTGCAAACGATAGCTTCGTCAAATGACGCCCGGGCGCGCCCTCACTGCGCCGCCACGCGAATCTCCTCCAGCTCCGCCCAGCGGGTGAAGCGCTTGTCCAGCTCCGCCTTCTGCTTCTCGATCTGCTCAAGGTGGGCGGCGAGCCCCGCGCCGAGCTTGGCGAAGAAATCCGGGTTGGCCAGATCCGCCTCCAGGGCGGCGATGGTGGTCTCGAGCCTGGCGATGACCGGCTCCAGATCGGCCAGTTCGCGCTGCTCCTTCATCGTCATCTTGCGCGCCTTCTCGACAGGGGTGGGCGCGGCTGCTGTGGCGGCCTTGGGCTTCTTGGCGGAGGCATTGGCCAGGGCCATCTCGGCGGCGGCGAGGGGGGCGCGCTTCTCCTGATAGTAGCTGTAGTTGCCCGCGCACTGGCTGATGCGGCCGTGGCCTTCGAAGGCGACGATCTTGTCGCACACGCGGTCAAGGAAATAGCGGTCATGGCTCACCACCAGCACGCAGCCCTTGAAGGCCAGCACGGCCTCCTCCAGCACGCGCATGGTCTGGAGATCAAGGTCATTGGTGGGCTCATCGAGCACCAGGAAGTTGCCGCCCCGGCGCAGGATCTTGGCGAGCAGCACCCGGCTTTGCTCGCCGCCGGAAAGCTCCTTCACGCGCATCGTCACCCGCTCATCGGTGAACAGGAAGCGCCGCAGGTAGGTGCGCACGTGCAGCTTCTCCTCGCCAAAGCTGACGAAGTCAGAAGTGCCCGCGACCTCCTCCATCACGGTCTTCTCGGCATCGAGCAGCAGGCGCTGCTGGTCCACGTAGTTGAACACGGTGCGCTTGCCGATGGCCACCTTGCCTTCGGTGGGCTCCTGCTGGCCCATGAGCATGCGCAGCAGGGTGGTCTTGCCAAGGCCGTTGCGGCCAATGATGCCGGTGCAGGTGCCCGGCTCAAAGCTCAGGTCCAGGTGGCTGAACAGC
>CAINXC010000344.1 GCA_903854655.1 uncultured Verrucomicrobiota bacterium
CGCCTCCTGAAGCGCATCTCGGAACGCGATTCGGCAAGCTTCCAGACCTTCTATAAGAAATACAGCGGCCTCATTTTCGCCTCGATTTCGAACGTCCTGAACGATCACCATGACACCGAAGACGTGATGCAGGAGGTTCTTGTGCAGGTCTGGAACAAAGCCCACCTCTACGAACCTCGTAAAGGCAAGCCCCTCACCTGGCTGACCACCTTGGCCCGCAACCGTGCCATCGACCGCATCCGCTCCAAGCAGCGCCGCAGCAGGCTGAACGAGGGTTTTGAAAACGAACACCGGGTGACTCAGCCGGAGTTCGAGGACTCCAGTTCGGATCTGCTGCAGGACGTGGAGCGCGACAAGCTTGTGCGCCGCGCCGTCAAGCTGCTGTCACCGGAGCAGCGCCAGGCGATCACGCTGACTTATTTTCACGGGCTTTCCCAGGCGGCTGTTGCCAAGAAATTGCACGAGCCGCTGGGCACGATCAAGGCACGGATTCGCCGTGGCGTGAACCGGCTTGAGGGCTTGGTGAAGCTCGCGATGTGAGTCGCGGGAGTTTTCAACCCGCCCATGCCTGACCGGCGCAATGGGGGGTTGCTGTCGGGGCTTCCACAGGACAGACTGTGGAAGCATTCCCAAACAGCATGTCCGCCGAATCCAACGCCCGCCCCCTGACGCTTGAAAAGGCGCTGAAGATCAATTTGAGCCACCAGCTCTATGGCACCTTTGCGGAAATCGGTGCCGGGCAGGAGATCGCGAACTGGTTTTTCCACGCGGGAGGGGCCTCTGGAACCGTGGCGAAGACCATGTCCGCCTATGACATGATCGTCAGCGACGAGATCTATGGCAAGGCCGGACGCTATGTTTCGCGCGAGCGCATGGTGGCGATGCTGGATCACGAGTACCCGATGCTGGTGCAGCGGCTGGACCAGAAGCGCGGGGATCGCACCAATTTCTTTGCGCTGGCGGACACGGTGCGGGCCAAGGGCTTCCGGGACCTGAAGGAGGAATGCCACGGCTGGATGGGGCTGCGCTTTCAGACGGAGCCGCGCGGGCCGGTGAGCGATATTCATCTCCACGTCCGGCTGCTGGATGAGCGCAATGTGCGGCAATGCGAGGCGCTGGGCACCCTGGGGGTGAACCTCCTGTACGGGGCGTTCCATCTGCGAGACGACCTGCCCACGTTCTTGAGCAGCCTCATGGACGATCTGAGCCGCCGCCGGGTGGAGATCGACATGGTGGATTTCAGCGGTCCGGCGTTTGCTTCGCCAGCTTTTCAGGACCGGCTGGTGGCGCTGCAACTGCTGCGCCGGGGGCTAGCGGATGCGGCGCTTTTCGGCGCCAACGGTGAGATCTGGCAGGCCTCGGACGTGCTGCACAACAAGCCTGTGTTCCTGAAGCGCGGCAGCTTCGATCCGATCACCCGGCTGAACCTGGACATGATCGAGAAGGGGCAGGCGGCATTTCATGCGGACTTTGGTGAGGAGGCGGACGGGGCGGTGGAAATCCTCGAAATCACCATGCACAACCTCCTGGCGACTGGTTCCGAGGGGGATGACGCCGATTTCCTTTCCAGGGCGGACATCCTTCAAGCTCTGGGCAAGAATGTCCTCATATCGAAATACCCCGAGTTTCACCGCATCAGTTCCTATCTGGCGCGTCACACGCAGAAGGCGATCGGCATCGTGCTGGGGCTGCCGCTGTTCGAGGAGCTTTTCAACGAGCGCTGGTGCGAGGATCTGGAGGGCGGGCTGATGGAGTCCTTCGGCCGGCTGTTCAAGAACAAGGTGCGGCTCTACGTTTATCCCATGGGCGATCCCATTACCGGCAAGCTGCTGCGCCTGGCCCAGGCTCGTGTAACGACCGAGCAGAAGCACCTGCTCCGCTACATCATGGAGAAGGGCTGCGTGCTCGACATCGTCGAGACGAAACACGACTACTTGTTCCAAACCAGCGCAGAGGTGCGCAACATGATCAAAGAAGGTGATGACCGCTGGCACGACCTGGTGCCGGAGATCGTGCTTTCCCAAGGACACTGGGCGGGGGGACGAAAACAAGAGGAAGGAGACAGGAAAAAGAAGACAGAAGTCCTAGCCTGAGTGGTTGTCCATTTTTCTCCTTTCCCACCGTGCCCTCCCTTCCTGCCGTAGCCGCCGAGACCCTTCTGCAACGCCCGCTCGACGGGGTGGCGGGACTGACGCCGGCTGTGGTGCGGAGCCTCGTGAAAGAGGGAGTTGAAACCATTGCTGATGTGCTCGCCCTGCTGCCCTTCCGGCACGAGGACCGGCAGCGCATGGAGGGACAGACTTTCCAGCCTTCCGAGGCCCCCAGCTGCCACCACGTGCTGGTGATGAAAACCGGCGTGAAATTCTTCGGCAGCCGCCGTGGCGGTGGCAACTTCGAGGCGGTGGTGCAGCATACGGACGCCAATGCGCTGGGCCAGCCGCTGACACTGCGCTGGTGGAACATGCCCTTCATGGCGCGCGCCATTGCCGAGGGGCAGGAGCTGATTATCCATGGCAAGATCAAGGACTGGAAGGGGCGCCTGTCCATGGATCACCCGGAGTACGAAGTGATCAAGGGCGATGAGGATGATGAGGCGGTGACCATTCATGCGGGGCGCATCACGCCGATCTACCGGTTGCGAGGCAGCCTCACCCAGAAGGGCGTGAGACTGGCGGCCTGGCATGGCCTGCGGGCGCTGCCAGAGCACTTTGTCGAAGACATCCTGCCCCCGCCGAAAACGGAGGGTGAGTTTGCCGGCTGGAACCGCTCGCGCGGACTGCGCGAGGCGCATTTCCCTTCCTCCTTGGAATCCCTGGAGCAGGCACGGCGCTATCTGGCGCTGGAGGAGTTTTACCTGTACCAATTGCGCGTGGTGCGGCGGCGGCGCGATGTGCTGGCGAGCGGCGGCAGATCGCTCAAGGGGGATGGTCGGCTGCTGAGCGCGTTCCTCCAGGCCCTGCCCTTCTCCCTGACGGAAGCGCAGGCGCGTTGTGTCAAAGAGATCGCCGGGGACATGGCTTCGAATGCGCCGATGAACCGCCTGCTGCACGGCGATGTGGGCAGCGGCAAGACGGTGGTGGCCTTTGCATCCATGCTCACGGCGGTGGAAGCGGGCGCACAGGCGGCGCTGATGGCCCCCACGCAGATCCTGGCGGAGCAGCACGCCCGCAATGCGCGCAAATGGCTGGAGCCGCTGGGGCTGCGCGTGGCACTGCTCACCGGATCAAAGAAGGAGGATGGAAGCGGCATGGAGCTGTTTGGCGCGAATGGCGACCGGCCGCACGTGCTGATCGGCACCCATGCGCTGCTGCATGATGCCTCGCTTGTTCACGACCTTGGGCTGGTGGTCATTGATGAGCAGCATAAATTTGGCGTCGCCCAGCGTGCGAAGCTGATTCAGCAGGGCATCACCCCCGATGTCCTCGTGATGACCGCCACGCCGATTCCCCGTACGCTGACGCTGACCATTTACGGCGATCTGGACGTCTCCACGATTGATCAGCGTCCCCAGCAGGGGACCAAGATCGTGACCAAGGTGCGGCCCAAAACCAAGATGGACGAGGCCGCCAAGTTCCTGCGCGAGCAAATCGAAGGCGGTCGCCAGGGCTATCTTGTGTACCCGCTCATCGAGGAGAGCGAGAAGCTGGACGCGGGTGCCGCGACCAAGGGGCATGAACAGTGGTCGAAGCTGCTGAAGCCTCTCAACGTGGGGCTGCTACACGGCCGGATGAGCGCGGATGAAAAGGAGGCGGTGATGAAGACTTTTCGTGATGGCGCGGTCACGGCCCTGGTTTCAACCACGGTCATCGAGGTGGGGGTGGACGTGCCGAACGCCACGGTGATGTACATTCATGATGCCGGGCGCTTCGGTCTGGCGCAGTTGCATCAGTTGCGCGGGCGTATTGGTCGCGGGGCGCACAGCAGCTTCTGTGTGCTGTTTGTGGACGAGAAAGATGAGGAGGCAAAGGAACGCCTGGCGATCATGGAAGAAACCAGTGACGGCTTCAAAATTGCCGAGGAGGACCTGAAGCGTCGCGGCCCCGGCAACGTGCTGGGCCATGCCCAGAGCGGGCAGGCGCCGCTGCGGTTCGCCGAGCTGCTGGCGGACACCCGCCTGGTGCGGCTCGCCCGCGCCATCGCCGAGCGGACGCTCGACGAGGACCCCACCTTGTCGAAACCGGAGCATGTGAAACTGCGTGAGTTCGCCTTCGAGGCGCGCGAAACGCCCAAGGAAATGCTGCAATAAGGGTCCGCAGGGGACTCCCCACGGGCGTATTTGAACGCCGAGACCGCTTGAGAGTCTTGACAAGGCTGGGTAGTTTTGGCCCTGCGCCTTTCGAATTATGATTGATCATCTTCGCCGTTTTCTGTTCGCCCTGCTGGTGTTCATCATCGCCATGATTGTTTTCGCCCTCTGGCGGGGCACCCAGCCGGGTTACGGTTTGCTGGATTTGCTGCGGGGCAAAGGGCCTGGCGAGAAATTCACCGCGCCAACCGCGCCCAAACTGAAGGCGGACGATGTGCCCATGCTGGCGCAGTTGGATGAGGAATACACGAAGCTCGCCGCCGCCGTGCTGCCTTCCGTAGTGAGCGTCAACACCACCTCCGTGGTGCAGAAGCAACTGGTGCAGCAGTTCTTCGGGCTTAATTTCTCACGCGGCATCGTCGATGTCCCGCAGTCGGGCCTCGGATCAGGGGCGATCATCAGCAAGGAGGGGCATGTGATCACGAATTTCCATGTGATCGACGGTGCCAAGGAGGTGAAGGTCACGCTCAACGACAACAAGACCTATGAGGCACGTGTGCTGTACGCGGATGGAGTGCGCGATATCGCCCTGTTGAAGATCGAGAGTGACAAGAAGGACTTTCCGGCCCTGAGCTTTGCGGATTCCGAGAAGGTGCGCGTGGGCCAGATCGTCTTCGCCGTGGGCAATCCCTTCGGCCTCAGCGGCACGGTGACCCAGGGCATCATCAGCGCCCGCAACCGGCACATCACGGACAGCTCGATGGACTACCTGCAAACGGACACGGTGATCAACCCTGGCAACTCCGGCGGACCACTGGTCAATCTGCGCGGTGAGATTCTCGGCATCAATGTGGCCATCTACCGGGGCGACCAAAACGTCAGTTCCTGGCAGGGCATCGGCCTTGCCATTCCGGCAAACGAGGCCAAGACGGTCGTGGAGGATGCGATGTCCGCGAACCCCGCCAAATCCCAAGGCAAGGGCGGCAGCGGCTTCCTCGGTCTGGAGGTGAACCAGGAAAGCGTGCGCATCAATACCGGCGAAGGCGCGGGCACCATCGGCGTGCTGATCGTCCGTGTGGGCGAGAAGTCACCGGCGCAGCTCGCAGGCCTGGTGGCGGGCGATGTCGTCACGGGGTTCAATGGCCGCCCGGTCAGATCATCGGCCGAACTGCTGACGATGATCCGCATGACGCCTGCCGGTTCCAAGGCGAAGCTGACCGTGTGGCGCAACGGCGAAATCGGCAACGTGGACTGCGAGCTGGGCGCGCAGCCGCAGCACGGGGGCGGGATGTGACGGATGTTTTCTCTTTTGCGTTTTGCCGCATCTCTGACAAAGCATCCCCTCCACCCACGTTCACTAGCCCTCACATGAAGCACTTCTTCCCATCCTTACGCCCGCTGGCCCTCGGGCTTGTTGCCTTTGCCCTGATCCATTCCCCCGTCCGCGCCCATGACGCCGCCGGGCAGATGGCCGAGTTCGCCAAGGCCTTCCTGGCCGATCTCACCCCTGAGCTGCGCCAGAAGGCCTCCTTCGCGTTTGACGACGCCGAGCGCGAAAACTGGCACTTCATTCCCCGCCCCCGCAAGGGCTTGCCGATGCTGGAGATGACCCCGCAGCAGCGTCTGCTGGCCCACGCCCTGATGGCCAGCGGCCTCGGCTTCCGCGGCATGATGAAGGCGGAAACCATCATGAGTCTGGAAGAAGTGCTCTACCAGATCGAAAGCGCCAAGGACGAATCCAAGCGCGCGGAAACCCGCGCGAAGCGCAACCCTGAGAAGTACTACGTGAGCATCTTCGGCACCCCTGATCCCAAGGGCACCTGGGGCTGGCGCATCGAAGGCCATCACATCTCCATGAACTTCACCATCAAGGATGGCGAGCTCTCCAGCGCCACGCCTTCATTCTTCGGCTCCAATCCCGGCGAAGTCCGCGAAGGCACCATGACCGGCCTGCGCGTGCTGCACAACGAAGAGGAAATGGGCCGCACCCTGGCGAAGTCCCTGAACGAAGCCCAGTGGACCAAAGCCCACGTGCTGGTCGAGGCCCCCAAGGAAATGATCACCGCCGCCGAGCATTTTGTGAACCCGCTGAGCCCTGAGGGCATCTCCGAAACCGAGCTGACCGATGAGCAGAAGACCACCCTGCACAACCTGATCCACGAGTACCTGGAGCGCCTGCGCCCCGAAATCGCCGATGCCGCCTGGAAGGAAATCCAGGCCAGCGGCCCCGTCAATTTCGCCTGGGCCGGCGAGAAGGAGCGCGGCCAGCCGCACTACTACCGCGTGCAGGGCAAGACCTTCCTCCTGGAGTACGACAACGTGCAAAACGAAGCCAACCACGTGCACAGCGTCTGGCGCAGCTTCAACGGCGACTTCGGCGCCAACCTCCTCGGCGAGCATTACAAGGCCGAGCACAACGGGCCGTCGACGACGAAGTAGTCTCGCTGGGGATTGATTCAGAGGCGCTCCTGGTCTTCGTGGCTGGGAGCGCCTTTTTGCTGCCTGTGTTCCGTTCCTTTGCGTATCCGGTGGGCGTACACTACAGAACCCCGTGTCCGTCTTCCGCCTCAATTCCGAATACTCGCCCCAGGGTGACCAGGCCCAGGCCATTGCCAAGCTGGTGAAATCCATCGAGGCGGGCAACCGTCACCAGACCCTGCTCGGGGTCACGGGCTCGGGGAAGACCTTCACGATGGCGAATGTGATTGCGCAGATCGGCAAGCCGACGCTGATCATGTCGCACAACAAGACGCTGGCGGCGCAGTTGTACTCGGAGTTCAAGAACTTCTTCCCGGACAACGCGGTGGAGTACTTCGTGAGCTATTTCGACTACTTCCAGCCGGAGGCCTACATCCCGCGCACGGACACCTACATTGAGAAGGATTCGAGCATCAATGATGAGATCGAGCGCCTGCGCCTGTCCTCCATGGGAGCGCTGCTCACGCGCGAGGATGTGATCGTGGTGGCCAGTGTATCCTGCATTTACGGGTTAGGCTCGCCGGAGGATTATGAGGGCATGATGCTGCCGATGAAGGTGGGGCAGCAGATCACCCGCGATGGCATGCTCACCAAGCTGGTGGACATGCTGTACGAGCGCAACGACGTGACGCTGAAGCGCGGCTGCTTCCGCGCCCGAGGCGACGTGGTCGAGATCGTGCCTGCCTACATGGACACCGAGGGCATTCGAATTGAGTTCTTCGGCGATGAAATTGATCGCATCAGTGTCATCGACATTCTCACCGGCACCGTGACCAGCAAGCTGCCGAGCTACACCCTGTATCCGGCGAAGCAGTTCGTGACGCCCGCAGACAAACTCCGGCGTGCCATCGTATCGATCCGCGAGGAGATGACCGAGCGCGTTGCCGAGTTCGAAGGCCAGGGCAAGCTGCTTGAAGCCCAGCGCCTGCGGATGAGGACCGAGTATGACATCGAGATGATGCAGGAGATGGGCTTCTGTTCGGGCATCGAAAATTACAGCCGTCACATGACGCAGCGCCCGCCCGGCAGCACGCCGGGCACGCTGATGGATTTCTTCCCCAAAGACTACCTGTTCATGGCCGATGAAAGCCATGCCACCATCCCGCAGATTGGTGGCATGTATGAGGGCGACAAATCGCGCAAGACGGTGCTGGTGGAGCACGGTTTCCGCCTGCCCAGCGCGCTCGACAACCGCCCGCTGAAGTTCCCGGAGTTCATGGGCAAGGTGAAGCAGATCCTGTATGTGAGCGCGACACCTGCGCGATTTGAGATTGAGAACAGCGTGGTGGGCAACACCGGCTACATTCCGCATCAGCGCGAGCGCATTGGCGATGTGGAGATCACACCCGCCGCCCTGCCTGGAGCGCCGAAGCAAAGCCAGGCGGCGGCGCTGATGCCACGTGTTTCGGGCAGCGGACAGTCCTTGGAGAAATTCGATGTCACCACTCGCAACAAGGCCTTGATCGTGGAGCAGATCATCCGGCCCACCGGGCTGCTTGAC
>CAINXC010000345.1 GCA_903854655.1 uncultured Verrucomicrobiota bacterium
CGACGAGGCCGGCTTTAGCTCTGAGCCCAACTTGGGAAGAACCTACGGGCTCAAAGGTCAGACACCGGTGGTAAACACCACCGGGCAGCGCCAGAAGATCAATGCCATTAGCGCGGTGAGCGCCAAAGGCGGATTTTGGACCCAGGTCTATGCGGGAAATTTCAATGCGGGGCCGTTTGTGGAGTTCCACAAAGATTTCCGGCGCGGCGGGCGCGGCAAGGTGTTCCTGGTGGTTGATGGACATCCAAGTCACCGGGCAAAAATGGTGGCCGCATACCCGTCGTACTCGCGGGCCAGCCCCGCCGTCCTTGCGAGGAAGGGAAAACGAAGCACAGAAATTCTTCCAACCTGACTCATCCTCCTTCTTCGCCCACCAGTTCATCAACAAAGTTTTGATTTTTGGATCGCGCACGGACTTGAATTGATCCTCTGCATACTTGTGATCATACACCGTCTTCGACGGAGTGACCGATTTATAGGCTAATTTCACCAACTCCGTGCGCTGCACAATGACGCGCACCAGGTCTTCACGTCTGCTGCCGTAGATCGTCTCGGCTAATTTTGGTTTCTCCTGGCATATATTATGGGGGAGAGTATTGCTAAGACAATGCCGGAACGTCTCGCGATCCACGCCTTCAGGAAATCGGAACCACCGTTGCTTGTTTTCGTCTCGCGCCCAGCCGGGAATGAAAGCGAGCACCATGGCGTCCAGTGCGTGATGGCGTTTATCATCCCGATTCTTCTCGGCATCCTCTTCACTCACGCCTTCATCAACAAGAAGACTATTTAGCTTATACTTGCGCCGAATGCGCGCAGTAAGTCCACCGGAAATCACGACGACGCGTTTCTTCCCTTGGTCATCGACACCATTTTTCCAGCCAAAATGTAGTCCAGCCAGAGTCTGCGAGAGCTTCGCAATCCATGCGGTTTCGGCCAAAGCCGTGTATTTGTCCGCTAGTTCTGCTGCTTCCGGCAGCAAGAGCAGTCGCACCTTCTTGTTGCGCAGCGCAGTGAGCTTGCCCTTCACTCGGTTCTCGTAGGCGTTCCAGCCATTCGTTGGTGAGAGCCATTCAAATGGTGTGCGATTCGCCTTCTCATCGTTTGTCGTGCGTAATGTAAGCAGATAATTGACCATCGCATCTGGACCACCTTGAGAACGGGGAACGATGTGATCGACCTCATACTCATCAAGCTTTGTGGGACACAGTTTGTCACCTTTATACAAACACTCACCACCTTGCTGGCGCAGGAGTTCCAACTTCATCGTTGCACTGCGCTCAGTGCTGCCAAGCTCGGCAGCATCAGCTCGCGCCTTTCCGACTCCACGATGCTTCGTGGCAAAATACGGTTGCGTGTGCTATCCGCTGAGTAGTCAATGCGCTCCATCAAGTTCAAAGGGGTTTGAGGATCCCACAAGCCCATCTTCCACGCATCGAAGTAGCACGAGAACCGATTCTCTTCGTGTGGTGACATGGCATGCAGTTCCTTCTCGAACGCGGCCATGCGTTCAACGGTGCCTTTTTCTTCGTCTGCCTCATCCTTCTTCAAAGATCGTCGGCTCTCGCGTGCCTTCCAAGCAACCTTGGGATCGTACCCCCGCTTCTGAATCGCCGAGCGCAGCGCCTTGTAGATTTGCCATTCTTCCAGCTTCTCCCCGCGCAGCAGTTTGATGCGCAACAGGCAGGAGGTGTAACAGGTGGGATCGCCTTTGGCGGCGAACTCGCGCTCCAGACGGGGATCGCCTTCGCTCACGAGCTGCCATTTGCCGTTCACCTTGCCCACTTTGCGGCCCTGGAGCGGCTCCATGCCTGCCGCCCGCCACACCTCCTCCAGCCAGGCCTCGCGCGCCTTGTGGGCGTCGCGGGTGCGTTTCATCCGGCGACGGGAGGCGGCATCCTTGGTGGAGGCGAACTCGGCAGGAATCAGCAGCGAGGCCACGTGCTTGAAGTGCCCGTCGCCCGCACCTGTGCCCTCATCCCAAACCGCCTCGCCAATGGATCCCTTGCCAAGATCAAACGCCCAGATCGTGCTCATGTCCTGAGATTAGGTAATGAAACCGCATTTGCCAAGCCACATTCTGAAGCGGCAACACCTGGGGGATTAGGTCGTGACGGCCAGGAAAACCGCCTCTTGTTCATGCGAACGCCGCACCCAAGCCTGCCGGGCCACCGCCTCCGCCCGCTTTTGCTTGGGACGAGGCGCAGCTCGTCCCTGCCGGTTCGCGATGAGAATGATGTTACGGGCGGGCCTTGTTCATGCGCGGCTTGTCGATTTTGTTTGCCCTCACGGGAGGTGCAAGGATCAGAGGAGCCTCCAGCCACTGCACGGCGTCGATGATCACATGCCCGTTCGTGCCTTCGTTGCTGATCTCGACCCAGCCGCTGCTGCCGGCGTCGAAGCGGTACACGCCTACAGGCTGGAGCAGATCTTTGATGATGCCTTTCTTTTGCTCGTCGAGTGTCACTTTCTTGTCGCCATCAGCGCAGTGGATGGTGACGGGGACGTTGCTGGCGCGGTTGGCAAGAGCGGAGTAGGCGATGGCGACCTGGTAGGTGCCCGCCTTGGGGAGATTGGGCGTGAAGCGGGCGCTCTGGTGGCCTTTGTTTTCGTTGCCGTCGTGGCGGTAGCCCTGGTTGACATAGGGCGAGGTGGCGTGGCCGGCGACTTCAAAGCCGTGGCGCTCGGCCTGCTCGTCGTCAACGACGATGCCGCCCAGTTCCTCGGCCTTGAAACTGCGGCCTTCGAGGACGGGCGGGGATTCAAAGTCGAGCATCTGGCCGTCCTTGAGCAGGCGCTCCTTGAGCTTCGCATTGTCGATGCCCTGCACGGTGGTGTTTTGTTCGATGGCCTGCGCGGCGGCGGTGGCGGCGCTCTGGCCCAGCACCATGAACACCGGCTCCATGCGGATGCTGCCGTAAGCGATGTGGCTGGCGGCAAGGCACACGGGCACCACCAGGTTGGTGCACTGCTCCGCCTTGGGGCGCAGGCTGCGGTAGCTGATGGGATAAGGGCGGGTGCCCACCTCCACATCGCCTTCGTTGCGCACGAAGCCTTCCTTGGTGATGTAGCGCTGGGTGTTGTGCGAATCCATGTTGTAGGCGCCCATGCCGATGCTGTCCTCCACCACTTCCTTGCGGCGGCAGTTCTTCTCGCTCATCACGTAGTCGCTGATCATGCGGCGGGCTTCGCGCACGTAGAGCTGGCGCGGCCAGTGGTCGTTGTCGGCGAACTCATCCTTGGCGAGGCCAAGATGCTGGAAGGCGGCGCGGACTTTTTCTGGCACGCGCGGGCTGTTGGCGTAGGTCCACATGAGGCCCTCCTGCCAGTCACGGTGCGCCTGGATGATCTTGTCGCGTGTGGCGTAGTCGGCATCCGGATAATCGTAGTTCATGCCGATGAAGTCGGTGCTGATCGCGAAATTGTTGTTGGTGTCGGTCTTGCGATTGGGCATCGGGGTGGGATTCCAGGAGAAGCGCTCGTCGCCTGCCTCGCAATTGCGCAGCGCCAGCTCGAACAGGGCGGGGTCGTAGTTGGCGGGCTTGCGCCAGTCGAGGCGGTTCTCCGGCACATCGGTGGTGCACATGCGATAGTTGTAGGCCTGGATGCGCTTGTCGCCGCTGAACTCCTCGCCGGGCCCCTTGGGATCGATGCCGGGCAGGACGCCGCTCGTGGGATCGCCGGGCTTCACGTACGGGTCCACCTTCTTGATGAACTGGTGGCTGAGGGTCTTCACGGCCTGCACGCCGTTGATCGTTTCGCCGTACACGCTGTTGGCCTCGCGGCCCACGTGGTAGCTCACGCCCGCCTTGGCCATGAGATCGCCTTCATAGGTGGCGTCGATGAACATTTTCCCTTCAAAGGCGCGGCCGCTTTCCATGACGATCTTGCTGATGCGCGCACCGTCCTTGACCACGCCCTTGCTCAAATCCAGCCGTTCGCCGAAAACGACAGGCACCCTGGCCTCGGCGATCATGTCGTCATAGATCTTCGTCGCCACGTGCGGCTCAAAAGTCCACATGGTGTCCTCGTTGCCGGTGTTGCCGTGGGGTTTGCGGGAGAAGTAGTTCTCGCGTGTCTGCGCCGTCCAGTGCGCCGGGTCGGCATAGTACTTGAACACACGGCTGTAAAACTCGCGGGAGATGCCGCCAATGGCCTTTTTGTTGCCAATGTCCGTGGCGCCCAGGCCACCGGTGGTGAGGCCGCCCAGGAATTTTGTGGGCTCGACCAAAACCACGGTTTTGCCCATGCGGGCGGCCTGGATGGCCGCCGTGACACCGCCGGAGGTGCCGCCATAGACGACGATGTCGTAGCTGTCGGCGGCGCGCGCCAGCGAGAGCAGGGCGGAGAGCGAGAGGAGGGCGAGAATTCGTTTCATGGGCATCTGTAAGCGCTGCCAGAGGCAGGGTTATTGCGCCGGATGCGATTCCCGGGGATCGAGAAAAAGCTTCCATCGTCGGCTGGGTACGCTACACAGCACGATCATGCGTCAATCGTTGTTTCTTCTCTCCTGCCTTCTGTGCCTGCTCCTGTCCCCTGCCCGGGCCGGGCAGCCGCAGCCTGCCAACGGCAGCGTGTGGCGGGTGCAGAGCGCGACCACCAGCCTCTACCTGTGCGGCACCATCCACCTGCTGCGGGAGCAGGACTACCCGCTGCCGTCGAGCTACGAGACCGCCTACAAGGACAGCCAGCGCCTGGTGTTCGAGCTCCCGCCCGGCTCCCAGCACGACCCGAAGCTGGCGACCCGGATGCGCGACGCCGGCAGCTACCCGGAAGGCACGCTGCTCACGGACAAGATCAAACAGCCGACCTGGCAGGCCTTCGCGACCTGGTGCCAGAAGCAGAGCGTGGGGGCCGACGCCTTCAAGCAGATGCGCCCCTGGCTGGTGGCGCTGACGGTGGCCGCCACCGAGTACGCGGCCGTGGGCGCCGCTCCAGATCGCGGGGTGGATTCCGTGTTCGAGGAGCGCATGGTCAAGGACGGCAAATCGGGCGACGGCCTGGAAACCATCGACTTCCAGATCGGCCTGTTTTCGAAGCTTTCCGCCGCCCAGCAGGAGCAACTGCTGGAGCAGACCCTGGCCGAGGTGAAATCGCTTCCCAACGAGTTTGAACGCATGATCGCCGACTGGCGCACCGGCGACATCGAGGACCTGCACACGATGATGTTCGCCGAGGCGAAGAACTACCCCGATCTGATGGACATCTTTCTGATCAAACGCAACGCGAGCTGGATCAGCCGGCTGGAAGGCTACCTGGGCAGGACCGAGCACGTGATGGTGCTGGTGGGCGCAGGCCACCTGGGCGGCGACACAGGCGTGCTCGCCCTCCTGAAGGCCAAAGGCTACAAGGTGGCCCAGGTGACGGCGGAACCAACACACTAACCGGTTTAGAAAACCCATCCCCCCAATCCCCCCCTTGGGGGGGCAGGGGGGGATTTCTTCTCTGATCTAATCTTCTCTTATCTTATCTTCTCTTCTCGGTTAGGCCTCGGGTTCACCAAGGGTTAACCCTTGGGTTTTCACAGGGTCAACCCTTGGGTTTTGCGGAGGGCTCGCAGCCGGTCCGAAGTGATCGAGCTAGCGCCACCAGTCCCCGGTCAATCCGGATTGTTGCTGTCCCATTTCGCATACATCCAGATGTTCGGGGCGCCGGTGTTCTTCTGCGGTGCGCCGGGTGTGCTGCGGCCGTCGGCAACGTACTTTTGCAGGAGTTTGATGAGCCGTTTGACGACGTCGGGGTGATCGGTTTCGACGTTCTTGCGCTCGCCCATGTCGGCCGTCATGTCATAGAGCTGGATGGGGGGCAGGTTGGCGGCCAGCTCCCTGGCCTTTGAGTTGGCAGGCGCTTTCGCGGGAACGGGCTTGGGATCGCTCCAGCCGCCGGAGTCGGGGCACAGCTCCAGCTTCCAGCGGCCCTGGCGGATGCTGAAGGAGCCGTTGATCGAATGGTGCACGATCGCCTCGCGCAAAGGCTGCTCCGTCGCGCCCTTCAGCGCGGGCAGCAGGCTCACGCTGTCTTCGGCGGCATTCTCGGGGAGCTTGAAACCGGTGATCTCGGCGGCGGTGGCCATGAAATCGAGCAGGCAGATGGTCTGATCGCAGCGCGAACCGGCCTTCACCACCGCCGGCCACTGCACCATGAAGGGCACGCGGTGGCCGCCGTCAAAGATGTCGGCCTTCATGCCGCGAAACACGTAGCTGGGGCTGTGCCCGGCCTTCAGCAGCGTGGGAAAATCCGCGCTGGGCGAGCAGCCGTTGTCGCTGGTGAAGACCACCACGGTGTTGTCGGCGATGCCGCCCGCGTCGATGGCTTTCATGACCTGGCCGATCGCGTCGTCCGTTTCCATCACGTAATCGGCATACACATTGATGCCGCTTCTGCCCTCCCACTCCTTCGTCGGCAGGATGGGCGTGTGCGGCGCGTTCAGCGGCAGGTAGAGGAAGAACGGCTCGCCCTTGCGCCCGGCATTGGCGGCGATGAATTCCACGGCCTTCTTCGTCAGCGTGGGCAGCACGGATTCGCCGGTGAAGCCCGGTGCGCCGGGGCCTTCGCGCGTGAAGGTGTTTTTCTTGCCGGCGGCATTCATCGCCAGCTTGAGCATTGCTGTGGGATTGGCAGTGACATGGTTGTTTTCAATGAAGCAGTACGGCACCATGTCGAGCGAAGCGCTGATGCCGAAGTAGGAGTCGAAGCCCACGGCGGTGGGGCCGTTGGCGATGGGCTGGGAGTAGTCCACATTGTGCACCTGCTCCAGGGTCTCGATGGTCAGTTCCATCACCTCCTTGCCGGGGAATTTCACCCAGTCCATGCCCAGGTGCCACTTGCCGATGGCGGCGGTTTTGTAGCCCTGCTGCTTGAGCATGGAGGCGACCGTCATCCGCCCTTCCTCGATGAGCCGGGGGCTGAGCCCGCCCAGCACGCCGCTTTGCAGCCGGCTGCGCCAGTTGTAGCGGCCCGTCATCACCCCGTAGCGGGTGGGCGAGCATACGGCGGAAGATGAATGCGCATCGGTGAACCTCATGCCGCGCGCGGCGATGCGATCCATGTTCGGCGTGGCGATCTTGCCGTTCTCGTTGTTGGACTTCACATCGCCGTACCCCAGGTCATCGCAGAGGATGAAGACAAAGTTGGGCCGGTCGGCGGCGCTGACGAAGGAAGCGATGGCGAGGACACCGAGAAGGACGAGGCGGGCAGTCATGCCGCCCCTTAACACCCCCACGGGCAGCCGTCTTTCGGCCAAGTCATTCCCCCGCCACCTTCAGGCCGCTGGGCACATGCTCAGGGATCGACTTGTCGTAGCTGTCGTCATTGAGCGAGTCCAGGAAGGCAATCAGGTCCGGCTCGTCCGCAACGGTGAAGGCCAGCCGCTTGAGCAAGGGATCCAGCGGAGGCGAGGCCGCCTTGTCGCCGCCGTCCACCGTCTCGCTCACGCTGTCCATCAGCAGCTCGTAAAACACCATCACCTCCTGCAGCGTGCGCTGGCTGCCGTTGTGCATGTAGGGCGCGGTGTGGCGCAGGTTGCGCAGGGTGGGCGTGCGGAATTCACGACGCTCGTCCCCCACGCCGATGAAGTGCAGCTTGAAGTCCGAAAACATCGGCCCGCCGTGGCAGAAATTGCAGCCCGCCTTCTGGAAGGTGGCCATGCCGCGCTGCTGCTGCGGCCTCAGCGCGCCTGGGTCGCCGCGCATGAAGCGGTCGAAGGGCGAATCCGCCGCCACCAGGCTACGCTCAAAGGCCGCAATGGCCTGCGCCAGGTGCTGTGGCGTCACTTCGCCCACCGTCCTCGCGAACAGCGCCCGATACTCCGGGATCGCCCGCACCCGGCTCGCCGCCTGCTCCATCGCTCCGGCCTCGCCGCCCGCCGCACCGCGCATTTCATCGGCGGACTGCACCGGCTTGAACACCTGCGCCTCCAGGCCCTGCACCCGCGCATCCCAAAACATCGGCGCTGCGGCGGGGTCGGTTTTGTCCCCGGTGATCAGTCCATTGAAGCCCACGTTGAGCAGCGTCGGCGTGTTGCGCATCAGCACCTTGATGTCGCCGCCATGGACCATCCGCCGCGCCGGTCCCAGGCCCGCGCCACCCGCACCGATGGGCGTGGCCCGCCCATCCGCCCAGCCATGCGCGGGGTGATGACAGGTGGCGCAGGCCACCGCCTGCGTGCCGCTCAGCACCGGATCAAAGAACAGCAGCCGCCCCAGCGCCGCCTTCTCCGGCGTCGTTGGATTCTCCACCGGCGCAGGCACCCGCAACGGCAGCGCCTCCAGCTTCATCGGCACCGCGTCATCGGCGACAGCGGCAAGCAAGGAAAAGCAGAGGAAGACCCCAGACTGGAAGACGGAAGACACAGGACATGAAGATGCAAGATCCAAGACTTTAAGATCCAAGATCCGTTCACGGAACAATACCCCGCCCGCAGCCGCAAAATATCCGGCCATTGCCAGCCCCAGCCCAAGGCTTTCTGTCGAGATCTTAAATCTTCAAGTCTTGTGTCTTGCCATCTTCCATCTTTTGTCTCCTTCCTTCTTCCTCCTGTCTCCTTCCTCCTTCCTTCTCCCCCATGCCCTTCCACACCGTCGAAATCTCCGATCCCGCCTTCACCGAGCCCGGCGTCCGCATGGTCACCGTCAAGTCCGCCGCGCTCAAGCGCCGTGCCGACCTCGCCTGCTACGTGCCCCTTGGTCACCAGGCCGGCCAGCGACTGCCCCTTGTGATCCTCCTGCACGGCGTCTATGGCAGCCACTGGGCCTGGCTTTACAAGGGCGGCGCCCATCGCGTGCTGGAGCGCCTCATCGCCCAGGAGGGCCTGCCGCCCATGATGCTCGCCATGCCCAGCGACGGCCTCTGGGGCGACGGCTCCGGCTACGTGAAGCACGCCGATGCCGACTACGCGCAGTGGATCGTGGACGAGGTGCCCGCCGCCGCCGCCCTTGCCGAACCCGCCGTCGCAGGCGCCCCGCTGTTCATCACCGGCCTTTCCATGGGCGGCTACGACGCGCTGCGGCTCGGCGCCCTTCATGCGGAGAAATTCACCGCCCTCAGCGCCCACAGCAGCGCCACCCGCATCGAGCAATTGATCAATATCGTCGAGGAGCCGCGCGAACTGTTTCAGCTCGCCGACCCCGATCCCCTGGCCGTGATCGACAGCCTCAAGGCCCATGCCGGCCGCCTGCCCCCGTTTCGCTTCGACTGCGGATCGGAAGACTTCCTCATCGAGCCCAACCGCGAGCTGCACCGCCAGCTCACCGAGGCCGGCATCGCCCACGAATACCAGGAATTCCCCGGCGCCCACACCTGGCCCTACTGGCACGAGCACCTGGCCGACAGCCTGCGCTTCTTCGCCCGCCACCTGCCAAAAACGTAAAATGCTTGCGCCCCCAGGGAGCAATGCTAAACGTTTCTCCTCCGATGCCCGGCAGCCGCCCCTGTGCGGCCCCGTTTTGTCGGGCTGTAGCGCAGTCTGGTAGCGCGCTTCGTTCGGGACGAAGAGGTCGTGGGTTC
>CAINXC010000346.1 GCA_903854655.1 uncultured Verrucomicrobiota bacterium
AAGTATCTGGGCAACACGGTGCAGGTGATCCCGCACGTGACCAACGAGATCAAGGCGCGCATCCGCGAGGTGGCCGAGCAGATGGGCGACGGCGTGATCATCACCGAGATCGGCGGCACGGTGGGCGACATCGAGGGCCTGCCCTTCCTGGAGGCGATCCGCCAGTTCGCCCTGGAGATCGGCCATGGCAACGTGCTCTTCATCCACGCCTCGCTCGTGCCTTACATCAAGGCCGCCGGGGAGCTCAAGACCAAGCCCACGCAGCAGAGCATCGCCAAGCTGCGCGAGATCGGCATCAGCCCGCACATCATCCTGTGCCGCACGGAGTACCCGCTGGAGCCGGACCTGCGGCACAAGCTTTCCATGCATTGCAACGTGCCGATCGAAGGCGTCATCGAGGCGCGCGACGTGAAGCACACCATCTATGAGGTGCCGCTGAAGCTGCACGAGGAGCGGCTGGACGACATCGTCTGCCGCATGCTCAACATTGACGCCCCGCAGCCCGATCTCACGCGCTGGCGCAACTTTGTGCAGCGGGTGATCAGCCCCACGCACCACGTGCGCATCGGCGTGGTGGGCAAGTACATCGAGCTGCAGGACGCGTACAAGAGCATCTACGAGGCGCTCACCCACTCCGGCGCGGCCAACGACTGCAAGGTCGAGCTGATCAAGGTGGATGCGGAGAGCGTGGAGAAGGCCGGTCCTGACCTGTACCTCGGCGGCCTGCAGGGCATCCTCATTCCCGGCGGCTTCGGCGATCGCGGCACGGAGGGCAAGATCATCGCCGCCCGCTACGCCCGCGAGCACAAGGTGCCCTACTTCGGTATCTGCCTGGGCATGCAGATCGCGGTCATTGAATTTGCACGCAACGTCTGCGGCCTGAAGGGCGCGAACAGCACCGAATTTGACACCGCCTCGCCGCACCCGGTCATCACCCTGATGGACGAGCAGCGCGAGGTGGTGGACAAGGGCGGCACCATGCGCCTGGGCACCTGGGTCACGGACCTGACGGCCGGCAGCCGCGCGTACGACCTGTATCACAGCGCGACCATCACCGAGCGCCACCGCCACCGCTACGAGTTCAATTCCAAGTACAAGGAGCAGATGGAGGCCAAAGGATTGCTGATCTCCGGCAGTTCGCCCGACGGCAAGCTGGCGGAGATGGTGGAAATCAAGGACCATCCGTTCTACCTCGCCTGCCAGTTCCACCCGGAATTCCTCTCCAAGCCCAACCATCCGCACCCGATCTTCTTCGGTTTCGTGAAGGCCGCGATGGGGCATCACGGGTGATCCAGTCCTCCTCGTTTTCTTGCTCGTACTCCTCCTCGAAGCTCGACACCCTGAGAGGGCATTCTTGTGAAATCCGCAATCCGCAATCCGCAATCCGAAACCGGACTGACCACCGATGAACTCCGTCGCTACGCTCGGCACCTGAGCATCCCTGGCTTTGGTGTGGAGGCGCAGCAGAAGCTCAAGGCCGCGCGCGTGCTCATGATCGGCGCGGGCGGCCTGGGGGCGCCTGCGGCTCTGTATCTGGCGGCTGCAGGCGTGGGCACGTTGGGGCTGGTGGATGCGGATGTGGTGGATGTGTCCAATCTTCAACGCCAGATCCTGCACGGCACCAAGGACGTGGGCCGCAGCAAGCTGGACTCCGCCGCCGACCGCCTGCACGACATCAACCCCAACGTCCACATCGAGAAACACAACACCGTGTTCACCGCCGCGAACGCGATGCAGATCGCCACCGGTTACGATTTGATCCTGGACGGCACGGACAATTTCCCCACGCGCTACCTGAGCAACGATGTGGCGGTGTGGCTGCGGATTCCCAATGTTTACGGCTCGATCCTGCGCTTCGAAGGCCAGGTCAGCGTCTTTGCCCCCCATCTGGGCGGTCCCTGCTACCGCTGCATGTCGCCGGTGCCGCCGCCGCCCGGCCTGGTGCCGTCCTGTGCGGAAGGCGGCGTGCTGGGCGTGCTGCCCGGCATCGTCGGCTCACTGCAGGCGCTGGAGGCGATCAAGCTGCTCTGCGGCGTTGGCGAGCCGCTGCTGGGCCGCCTGCTGCATGTGGACACGCTGGGCATGAAGTTCCGCACCTTCAACCTGCGGCGCGACGAGCAATGCCCCGTCTGCGGCCCGAACCCCACGATCACCGAACCCATCGACTACCAGGGCTTCTGCGGCCTGCCCTCCGCGCACCAACCCATGCCTGAACCCACCATCCCCACCGTCACCGTGCAGGAGCTCCACGCCATGCGCACCAGCCACGAGCCCCACTTTTTGCTGGACGTGCGCGAACCGCACGAGGACGCCATCGCCCACATCGAGGGCTCCACATTGATCCCCCTGGGTGAACTGCCCCAGCGCCTGGGCGAACTGTCGCGCGACCAGAAGCTGGTGGTGCACTGCAAGGCCGGCGGCCGCAGCGCCAAGGCCTGCGCGCTGCTCACCGCCAGCGGCTTCAGCGATGTGTGGAACGTGGCCGGCGGCATCAACGCCTGGTCGAAGGAAATTGATCCCGGCGTGGCGACCTACTGATGGCCATGAGCACCGCTGCCCACGAACTGCCATGGCTGCACGATTTCCTGGACAAGCTGCGCTGCCCCAACACCCGCGAGCCCCTGCGCCTGGCGACGATCGAGGAACGGCAGCGTTTTGGTTTTGATGCCGGCGCGCCTGCTTTGATCAATCAAAGCGGCACGCACCTCTATCCGGTGATCGACGGCATCCCCCACCTGCTGCCGACCTCGGCGCTGGTGATCGGCTAAAGTGAGGCACTTGCAAAACCTCCCCCCGAATGACCTCTGCGTCCTCCGCCTCTTAGCCCCTCATCGGGAAGTCATCATCTTCGGAGCCCGGCGCAGGGTAGGGCGGTTTGTCGCCTCCTTCGCCAAGGCTACGGAGCGCAAGCCCCA